>CAIVTJ010000309.1 GCA_903908825.1 uncultured Pseudomonadota bacterium
CGGGCAGCAAAGTCGCCCCCAAGTACCGCGACCCGGTCAGCGGCGCGACATGGACCGGCCGGGGCCGCAGCCCGACCTGGCTCGGTGGCCGCAACAAGAACGATTTTCTGATCGGTTGATTCAGGAAGGAGGCGCGTGGTTAGCACTCATTCCTCTGACCCAAGTTGAGATCGGATTCCCACGCGAACTGCAGATCGCAATCCGATTGCTTAGCTGCGAAGCGCCCATCTATATTGGGGTCGCGCGATTGCGCGCAACGCGGCTCGGCTCAGTGGTCGCATAGCTGCCCATTTGGAGAATTCCGGTGAAAAGAGAAATTGTGTGCCTATTGCTTGCGTCCGCGTTGGCAGGCTGCGCAAGCACACAACAGGGCGATGCGGTGCAGGCCAGTATGCCGATGAGGTCCGACAGCGCTACGCCGGGTGCCGGCAATACGGTTATGAGCAAGGGTCGGCCAGTTTCCCTTGGTGGCAGCGGCGTCATCGAAGTCGGCAAGCCGATGCCATCGATTGTTGTCGCCGACGCCCGGATGTCTGGCGTCGATCTGTCCAAAGCGACCGGCAAAGTCCGCATTATCAGTGTCGTGCCTTCGATCGACACGGCAACCTGCGAGGCACAGACCCATCAACTGTCCGAGGACAGCAACGGCCTGGACAAGCAAGTCGACATGATTACGGTGAGCCGCGATCTGCCATTCGCACAGCAACGATTCGCACGCGAGGCGAAGATATCGAATGTCGTGTTCCTGTCCGATGCGAACAGTCGTCAATTTGGCGAGGCCACCGGACTGACGCTTGTCAGTTCACAACTGCTGGCCAGGGCTGTGATCGTTACTGATCAGAAAAACATCGTTCGATATTTACAGGTCGTCCCCGATATCAACGCCCTTCCAGACATCCAACAGGCCATGCGAATCGCACGCACCTTGCTCTGACTGCCGCTGTAGCATCGGCAGGTCGTCGTATTTCACAGCAGGTTTTTACTCAGTCGACCTGAACGTTCTTCAAAAAAGAGTCGTCACAGCGACCGCTCTGAAATAGTTCCAGGTACAAAACAAGCTGGGTGGGTCCGTCGCAAATAACTTCAGTCGACTAGCCGAAGTAGGCCTTTGGAGCATACTTGCCCAAGCGTCGATAACTTGCCCTCAGGCGTGACTGCGCGAATTCAGGCCGATCACCGAATGCATGGCCAATGAGGCCAGCGTGCTGCCGAGCACCGCCACGATCGGCAGCAGCACGGCGCCTCGCACCCCGAAGGCTGCAGCGGCCTGACCCATGATGAGCGCGCCAAGTGGCCCGCCGCCGGTGGTCATCAGTGTGAGCGCGGCCATGATGCGCGACTGATGCGTGGCCGGTGCCTGCTCCTGCATGATCGTGCGGCTCACGGTCATCGCCACGCCCGCACTCAATCCCCACAGGAAAATGCACAGGTAGAACCCTTCAAGGGGAACACCAAGACTGATTGGCAAAAGTGCCGCGCTGGCGGTGACCTGCGTGATCACCAGGGCACGCCCAGGCTGGCGGACCCCGCCGCGCCGGGTGAGCCACGCGATGCTCAAAAGCGTGCCGGCTGCGAACATCACATACGCCATGGCAATGTCTTGCGCGCCACCGTGATACAGATCGCGCACGGCCAGCGGCAGCATCACAAGAAGAAAGCCCCCGAAGAACACGCCCATCCCGGTACTGATCAGATAGTTGGCCCGCAGCACCGGGGTACTGACGATCATTCGCAGACCAGCGCCGAGTTCGCTAACAATCGATCCCTTTGACTCTGTCTGGGGGGCGCGCCCGCCCGGCAGGCGCGAAGCCACAAAGATGCCGGCTGCAGCGATCGCTGCCTGCAGCAGCAAGACGGTGACCGTACCAATGCGGGCCGCCTGCCCGGCAATGGTCTGGCCCACCATCTGCGATGCAAACTGCGTGCCGATCGCCAGCCCAACCATTTTCTGCACGTTCGTGCCTGCAACCCGTCTGAGCAGTCCATCGCGCGAGGGCAAGGAA
>CAIVTJ010000310.1 GCA_903908825.1 uncultured Pseudomonadota bacterium
CGCCCGCCGCGTGCGCGAGCTGGGCGTGTATTGCGAGATCCATCCTTGGGATGCCGGCAGTGACGATGTGCGCGCCTTTGCACCTACCGGCATCATTTTGTCGGGCGGGCCCGAGTCGGTCACACAGGCCGATGCACCCGCCGCACCCGATGCGGTGTTCGAGTTGGGCGTGCCGGTGCTGGGCATCTGCTACGGCATGCAAACACTTGCGGCGCAGCTGGGCGGTCTCGTGGAGCCCGGTGCGGTGCATGAGTTTGGCTATGCCGAGGTGCGCGCACGCGGCCACAGTGCGCTGCTGCGTGACATTCAGGATCGCGTTAACGAGCAGGGTCATGGCTTGCTGGATGTGTGGATGAGTCACGGCGATCGCGTGGTCGAGTTGCCGCCGGGCTTCAAAGTCATCGCCTCCACACCCGATCTGCCCATCGCCGGCATGGCCGACGAAGCGCGCCGCTACTACGCGCTGCAGTTTCACCCGGAGGTGACGCACACCACGCAGGGCACGCGTTTGTATGCGCGCTTTTTGCACGAGATCTGCGGCTGCGCGGGCACATGGACTGCGGGCAACATCATCGAAGATGCCATCGCGCGTGTGCGTGCGCAGGTGGGCAGCAGCAAGGTGCTGCTGGGTTTGTCGGGTGGTGTCGATTCATCTGTCGTGGCAGCGTTGCTGCACCGCGCCATTGGCGATCAACTCACTTGCGTGTTTGTCGATCACGGCCTGTTGCGTCACAACGAAGGCGATGACGTCATGCGCATCTTTGCGCAGAACCTGGGCGTGCGCGTGATCCGCGTGAATGCGGCCGATCGCTATTTTGCAGAGCTTGCCGGTGTGGCTGACCCCGAGGCCAAGCGCAAGATCATCGGCCGCTTGTTCATCGAGTTGTTTGATGAAGAGGCCGCCAAGCTGCAGGACGTGGACTTTCTGGCGCAGGGCACCATCTACCCTGATGTCATCGAGTCTGCCGGCAGCAAGACCGGCAAAGCGCATGTCATCAAGAGCCATCACAACGTCGGTGGCCTGCCGGCGCACATGCGCATGAAGTTAGTCGAGCCGCTGCGTGAGTTATTCAAGGACGAAGTACGGCGCATAGGCTTAGAGCTGGGTCTGCCTGCCGAGATGGTGCAGCGTCATCCCTTCCCGGGGCCGGGCTTGGGTGTGCGCATCCTGGGCGAGGTCACACAGGCCGCTGCAGACACACTGCGCTTGGCCGATCACATCTTCATTGAAGAGCTGCGCAAGTCCGGGTGGTACGCCAAGACCAGCCAAGCGTTCGCGGTGTTTCTGCCGGTCAAGAGTGTGGGCGTTACCGGTGATGGCCGCCGTCATGACCCGGTGATCGCGCTGCGTGCGGTAGAGACCATCGACTTCATGACGGCGCAGTGGGCGCATTTGCCCTATGAGCTGCTGGACGTGTGTTCACGTCGCATCGTCAACGAAGTGAAGGGCGTCAGTCGCGTGGTCTATGACATCAGCGGCAAGCCGCCGGCGACGATCGAGTGGGAGTGAGGGGTTTCTGCGGCGGATTCCGTTCGTCATTGGAATCAGATAGTTGGGACATTTCGGAAACGGTTCGCTTTCAATCGTCTCCGAGAAGACGTTTCCTTCCAAGTGCCTGATCGATAGGCGAGTTGCCGATGGCAATGCGCCCTGTGGGCTGAATTCCAGCAATTCCTTTTGACGGTAAATCTGACGGTAAGAATGTCGTCCCCTCTCTGGCGGCGATTTTCACCGTCCAGCGGCGCGATTCCTGCAAAAAGTGGCCACTTTTGCAGACACCGCAGGGCATGCCCATGACATAGCCTGCTTCGTCCTCGCCCGTTCCGCAGGACGCTCGCCATGCCCGCTGCCGCTGCTCACGCGCGGCATCCGCGCGCGCCGCTCTTCGTCGAACCTCCGGGCTATGCACGGCATCGGCCTGAGAGCACGCTGCTGTATCAGCTCGTCGAACAGCACTATCCGGCATTCCGCGAGATGCGCGCCATGGCAGGCCGTTCTCTGCCGGACTATATCGAGCAAGAGTTCGACGCCTACCTGAAGTGTGGCCGGCTAGAGGCGGGTTTCCTGCGCGTGCGCTGCGAGCACTGCCACGCCGAGAAGCTGGTGGCATTCAGCTGCAAGAAGCGCGGCTTCTGTCCGTCATGTGGTGCGCGGCGCATGGCCGAGACAGCGGCGCTTCTCGCGGATGAGGTACTGCCGGAAGGCCCGCTGCGCCAGTGGGTGCTCTCGTTACCCTATGCGCTGCGATTCCTGCTGGCTACTGATCCAGATGCGCTAACCCTGGTGCTGGGCGCTGTATATCGCACGATTTCGGGCTACTTGTTGAAGTCGGCGGACCTTACCCGCACCACGGGAGCCACCGGTGCCGTTACGTTGATCCAGCGCTTCGGATCGGCACTGAACCTGAACGTACACTTCCACATGATCTTTCTCGATGGCGTGTACGTGCCGGGTGATCAGCCTGTCTTCCGCCATGTACCGGCGCCCACGAGCGTGCAGCTGCAAGTACTTGTGCAGCAGATCGCCGAGCGAGTGGGGCGATTGCTGGAGAGGCGCGGCCTCGTCGAGCGCGACATGGAGAACGCCTGGCTCACTACGGATGGGCCGGGCGGACCGCTCGATGACCTGATCGGCCACTCCATCACCTACCGGATCGCTGTGGGTCCGCGCGCCGGGCAAAAGCTGTTCACGCTGCAGACGCTGTCTGCGAACGCCATTCCGGAAGCCGAGCAACAAGGCGACCATCGCGGCGCTGTGCAGGCTGGCGGGTTCTCGCTGCACGCCGGCATCGACATCGACCCCGGCCAGCGCCAGAAGCTCGAACGACTGTGCCGCTACGTGAGCCGCCCACCGGTGGCCGTGGACCGCATGGCGCTCACCGCCTCAGGACAAGTGCGCTATAGCCTGAAGACGCCGTATCGGGATGGCACCACGCACATCGTGCTGGAGCCACTGGATCTGATGGCCCGCCTAGCCGCACTGGTGCCGCCACCGCGCATGCACCTGACCCGGTACCACGGGGTATTCGCGCCGCACAGCAAGCTGCGTGCGGCCGTTACGCCGGCGGGTCGGGGCAAGGGCAAGAAGCCTCCAGCAGAAGAGGGCGCCGACAAGCCTGCCACGCCACGCCATGTGGCGATGAACTGGGCGAAGCGCCTGAAGCGGGTGTTCGGGGTCGAGATCGAGGCCTGCGCACGCTGCGGCGGGAAGCTCAGGGTGATTGTCAGCATCGAGGAGCCGCAGGTCATCGCGAAGATCCTGGCGCACCTGGAACGCACGGCCCCGGATCACTACCAGCCCGAACTCCCGCTGGGGGCCAGAGCGCCGCCGGTGCAGTCCAGTCTGTTTTGAGCCAAAGCTTGATGGGGCGTATCCGCTGCCGGTTGACGGCGGGGTGGGTGGGCCTGTGCCTGGCTTGCGGTCGGGGCCGGGGACGGACGGGATTTCCC
>CAIVTJ010000311.1 GCA_903908825.1 uncultured Pseudomonadota bacterium
GTACACGACACCGGCGCGCAATGAGCGCGCCATGCGATGGGCGCGCTTGAGGTCGGCCGTCCACACGGCTGCTGCCAGGCCATAGCTGCTGTCGTTGGCCAGTTGCAGCGCGTGTTGTTCATCGCGGCAGCTCAGCACCGATAATACCGGCCCGAAGATCTCTTCTCGGGCGATGCGCATATCGGCGGTGACGCCATCGAACAGCGTCGGCTCGATGTAATAGCCACCGCTGCTGATGCGCTGCCGCCGGCCACCCAGGGCCAGCCTTGCACCCTGCTCGCACCCGCTGTCGATGTAACCCAGCACGCGTTGCATCTGTGACTCATCAACGATAGCCCCCAGGCGTGTGGCCGGGTCCAGCGGATCGCCCGGCGTCAGTTCCCGCGCAACCACGGCGATCTGTTCGAGCAAATTCTCGCGCAGCGACTCGTGCACGATTAAGCGCGAGCCGGCCGAGCACATCTCGCCTTGGTTAAAGTAAATACCATAGGCTGCGGCGCGCGCGGCGCGCTGCAAGTCCGGGCAATCGGCCAGCACGATGTGCGGTGACTTGCCGCCGCATTCCAAGGACACGCGCTTGAGATTGGACTGCGCGGCAAAACCCATGATGAGCTTGCCGGTGGCGGTCGAACCGGTGAAGCCGATGCCATCGACATCCGGGTGCAAGGCGAGCGCCTGACCCGCTGTGTGGCCCAAGCCGGGCACCACATTAAAGACCCCGGGCGGCAGACCGGCTTCGATCGCCAGCTGCGCCACGCGCAGGGCTGACAACGGAGATTTTTCGGAGGGCTTGAGCACCAGGCTATTACCGGCGGCCAGCACAGGACCCATCTTCCAGGCGGCCATCAGCAGCGGGAAGTTCCACGGCACGATGGCCCCGACCACACCCAGCGGCTCGCGGGTGATCAGCGCCAGCGACTGCTGCCCGGTGGGTGCCACTTCGTCGTAAATCTTATCGACGGCCTCACCGAACCATTGCAGGCAGTGCGCGGCAGCAGGCAGATCGACCGCCAGGCTGTCGGCGATGGGCTTGCCCATGTCTAAAGTCTCGGTCAGCGCCAGCTCGTCGGCATGCTGGCGCAGCAGCTCGGCAAAGCGCAGCAGCACCGTCTTGCGGTGGCGGGGGGACGCTGAAGACCAGTCACCGCGCTCGTAGGCGGCGCGCGCCGAGCGCACCGCCGCATCGATGTCCGCCGCGTCACAGGCCGCCACTTGGGCGAGCAAGCGACCGTCGATAGGACTGTGGCAGGCGAAGGTGGCCCCGGAGCGGGCATCGCACCAGCGGCCGTCGATGAAAGCCTGACTGGCGGGCCAGAAACCGGCGGCCAGCGCCTGCCAGTCGGATGCAGAGCGCGAGGTGGGCATCGTAGAGCCTTGGGTGTCGGGGTTGAGACGTGCCGCTTTACGTAGCGGCCCGGCGCCATCATAGGCTTTCAAATTAGTTTGCGAACGATATTGTTATCTGGACATCCCTCGCGACCGGGGGGCGATTTTCTTATGATGCGCGCTGCTCAATCTCAGCCGGCAGCGCCGTTTGGCGCCCGGCCCCCAGGAGTCAACCATGAACGCCCAGCCCTCCATCATCCCCGGCGCCCGCGCCCTGACCCGTCAGGACCTTGAAGCCCATTGGATGCCGTTTTCGGCCAACCGCAACTTCAAGAACCAGCCGCGCCTGCTGTCGCATGCCAAGGGCGTGCACTACTGGACCCCGGAAGGCCGGCAGATCCTCGACGGCGTTGCCGGTCTGTGGTGCGTCAACGCCGGCCACGGCCGCACCGAGATCAGTCAGGCGGTCGCCCGCTCGCTGGAGCAGATGGACTTCGCCCCGCCGTTCCAGATGGGTCATCCGATGGCCTTTGAACTGGCCAACAAGATCGTCGAGATCGCCCCGGAGGGCATGGACCATGTGTTCTTCGTCAACTCCGGCTCCGAAGCCGTCGAGTCGGCGCTGAAGATCGCACTGCAGTATCAGCGTCTGCGCGGTGAAGGCACGCGCACCCGTTTCATCGCCCGTGAGCGCGCCTATCA
>CAIVTJ010000312.1 GCA_903908825.1 uncultured Pseudomonadota bacterium
CACGATAGGTGGTCACACTGGCAAAGCGCTGGTTGTCATCGTGTCGCAGCGATGCCGACAGGCTACCGGCATCACCCAGACGCAGGCTGTATTGCCCGACTACACCTAGGTTGTCCAGGTGGTGCGCAGCACCCTGTTGGGCATCGGCACCCGGCGTGGTGTTCTGGAACTGTTCACGCTGCGCATCGATGGCCAGCACCAGTTGCTGCGCCCACCGCGTCGCGCCCCACGCAAGGCTGGACACCGATGAGGCTTTAAGTCGACCACCGGTGCTGCCGGTATCACGCTGATCCAACACAGAGCTTGCGCGCTGTGCATCTAAAGCCTGCACGGTCAGGCTCTGCTGCCAGCGCCCCTGCAGCGCCTGGGTCTCCAGTGCCAGCAAGCCCTGCACACTGCGCGTGTCCGAACGGTCAGTGGTGTCGATGACATAGCCATAGGTCGGGCTGGTGTCGTCGAAATCCTGCTGATTGAAGTCCACCTGTGAACGCGCGTAACGCAGCACGGCGCGCACGCGCCACGCCTCACTACCGGCCCACTGCAAACGCGCCGACAGGTTGTTGTTGTCGACTGCCAGGTTGCGGCTGCCCAGGCGCGCACTGGGACTGCCGGCGCTGTTATAGCGGCCGGCACTGAACGCATAGTCCAAAGCATCGCTGACTCCGGCCACACGCGCCGCAGCGCCTAAGGTGCCAAACGAACCTGTTTCGATATGCCCGGACAAACCCGGTGCCTCACGCCCGCTGAGCGTGATGTAGTGAATGACGCCGCCGATGGCATCAGAGCCATATAGGGCACTCTGCTGGCCGCGCAAGACCTCAACGCGGGCCACGCTATCGGCCATCAAAGTACCGAAATCAAACTCACCAAAATAAGGGTCCGAAGCCTGCATGCCATCGATGAGCACCAGCGTGTGATTGGATTCGCTGCCACGCAAACGCACCTGAGTCACCGAACCGGCAGGTCCGGCCTGACTGACCGATACGCCGGGCACATCCCGCAAGACATCGGCCACAAAGCGCACCTGACGTTCGCGCAGATCGGTGGCCTCAAGCACCGTGACCGATGCATCGAGCAGTGCACGTGGCACGCCGCCGATTGCCCGGCTGGCGCTGATGACCACTTGCGACAAGGGCTCATCAACAGGTTCGTCAGTCGCAAACACCGGTCGGGAGGAAAAAACACAAGACAGCACAACGGCGGCGCAAGCCGCGCGGACAGACAGTGGCACAGAGGCCATGAAGTGACTCCAGGTCGACGACAACACCAGAGCCGGCCTGAAAAACAGGCACGACTCCACCCGTCGCCACCACGGAAAACCGCAGCTCTGGGCACACCCCGACCCCGAGCAGGACGACAGCGTGAAGTAGGTCTCCTGGCTTGCGGTTCATTCGCGGTGTTCCGCCTTCCCGAGCGCAAAGGCCCAGTGGCATAGAGGAACAACACTCACCGTTTACAGTTGCGGGAACAGCCGCGGTCTTCAACCGCGTTCCCTTTTAATCCCTCGCGGGAACTTCACGCCCGAGGGGTAACCCTAGCCCAGCCTTTGGCAACAGGTCAAATAGCCGTCTGACGGTCGCCGCCACGCAGGCGCTGGATCAGCCCGCGCAGGAATACGCGGTTGAAATGCAATTGACAGGAGGCCGACACCTGCTCGAGCAGCGTCGAACTCACACACAACACCGTCATCACGCTGTTGGCCCGCACGGTGGCCAAACGCGGTGACCCGGGCAGATAACTGGCCTCACCAAAGCAATCGCCCGGCCCCAGATTGCCCAAGCGCTGTGTGTTGCGCTCGACTTGGCAAGTGCCGGAGACGATCACATACAAGCGATCATCCATATCACCCTGACGGACGATGTTCTCGCCCGGCAGATACTCCTGCCAGGTGCTCGAGTGCAGCACTTCCCAGATCTCGCCGTGCGAGAAGTCATGAAAGAACTTCAGCAGACGCAACACCGAAAATTGCTCGGCTTGACCCAGGTCACCGTTGTGCGTACGCAAGCTCTGGTGGGCCCGGGTCAGCGCCGCGGCAAACTCCGCACCGCTGCGGAACCGCTGCTCAACATCTTTTTGCAGCGCCTTGACCAGCACCGCTTCCAACTCATCCGGAATATCAGCGCGCAGCGTATGCACCGGCGGCGGCGTGGCATAGACGATCTGATGCAACAAGCGCGCGAGGTTGGCCGCGTAGAAAGGCCGCTTGCCGGTCAACAGTTCGTACATCACCGCGCCCAGCGAATACAGGTCCGAGCGGTTGCTGATGGGCTGACCCTGAACCTGCTCGGGCGACATGTAACTGGGACTGCCGGCCACGCCTTCGATGGCTTCCACATCTGAACCGGCCACCAGCGCAATGCCAAAGTCGATGATGCGCACATCACCGTCACCGGTCAGCATGATGTTGGAGGGTTTGATATCGCGGTGGATCACGCCCCGCGAATGCGCATAGTTGAGTGCCTTGGCGCACTTGAACAGGATCTCGACCACGAAATCAAAACGTAGCAGCGTCTCGCCGCGACAAAACGCCGACAGCGTGCGTGCGCCGTGCACATGCTCGGTCACGATGTAGCAGCGGCCGTTTTCTTCGCCCGCATCGTAAATCGGCAGAATATTGGGATGCTGCAGCATGCCCACCATGTGCGCTTCAGACAGAAACATCTTGCGCGCGATGTCGGCCTTGGCCTCATCCATGGACGCAAAACTGTTGTAGACCTTGATGGCCACATCGCGCCCGTAATAAGGGTCGTGCGACAGATAGACCACACCCGTGCTGCCGCGCCCCACCTCGTTGACGATGACGTACTTGCCGATGCGATCGGGGATCG
>CAIVTJ010000313.1 GCA_903908825.1 uncultured Pseudomonadota bacterium
CGCACGTTGGCGCCACCCGCTGTGGCATCAAAGCGCTCGCGGATGTTGGCCGCGCGCACGTCGCGCGACTGCGTCGCCCTGAGCCGCAGCGAATCGAGCATCTGCCAGCTCAAGCCATATTTCCAGGACGAGATAGCACCCGAACCGGTGTAAGTGGCCCAGCGATAGGCCAAGTCTGCTTCCAGCGACCTGGCAAACGGCAGGTCTTTGAGCAGCGGCAGGCTCAACTCGGTAAAGGCTTCTTGTACCGAGAAGTTGCCTTTAAGCACAGTGTCCGGTGTCTGGATGGAACCGGTGAACAACACGTTCGACAGGCTGGCGTTACCCTGAAAGCCAGACGGCACACCGCGCACGCCCACATAGCCGCCGGTCTGCGTTTCGTTGAGTAGGCCGCGCAAGCCGGTGCTCACCCCGTTGATGTACACAAATTCGTCGCGCAGGTCTTCCTTCCACTGCCGCACCTGATCGCGACGATAGGATGCACCCAGCGCCATACGGAAGGCACCGGCACCGACACCCTCATAAACCTTGCCGCTGAACACAGCCTCGGCAAAGGTCTGGCTATAGGTCGACTTCACGTTGGTGTTCGCGTCCACCAAATACGCCTTGGCAGCAGGTGACACGCTGTCTACGCCGCCGAACAGATTGACCGGCACACAGTCACCGAACTGCGTGGGGTTGAGTAGCGCAGCACGGCACACCGTCTGACCGGCGGAGTTCTTGACGGCATCCAGTGCCAGCCACAGGCGGCTGGTGATCAGGCCATCCTGAAAGTTCATGTCCTGATCATTCGAGCCGTACTGGGCATAGCCGGTGAGCTTCCAGTCCTCAAAAAAACCGCTGGTAAAGCGCTTTTCAAAGCCCACGGTTGCCGAGGCCAGTTCGTTGCTCTGGTTGACCACATATTGGCCCAGTCCGCCGGCAACATCATTACGCGTCGCGCCGGTCAGGCCCAGGTTGAACGAGGCCAGGTTGTTGGCGGTCATGGTCTGCTGCACGCTGGCCGGCAGATAAGGGTTGCCCGAATAGATCGTGCCTTGCCACGTGGAGCCGACCATCACCGGTGAGCTGAACCACGGCCCGCGCACCTTGGACATGCCATAGATGCCCTGCACATAGACGTTGGTCGTGTCCGAAACGTCGTAGTCCAGGTACACAAAAGCACTGTGACGGCCGTTGCCTTGCTGCACGGCATTGTCAGCGTCTATGCCCCAGGTCGGGTCGCGCTGCGGGTCCGCATAGCAGTTGCAGCCGCCATTGAGTTTGCCCACGCCCGAGAAGTTGAGCTTTTGTGCGGTGACCGTGCCATCGCTGGCGCGGATGAACTCGAGCTTGTCGAGCAGGGCGTTTGTAGAGTTGATGACGCCGCCCACCGAGGTGTTGCTGGGCTTCACGTAGTCACGACGCAAATAGGTGTATTGACCGCTGGGGTCTGTGACCAAGGCGTTCTGCGTCATCCACGGGCGTGATTGCAGTGACGCCAGCGACCAGATCGGATCCTGCGAAAAATAGTCGCCCGAGATCAGCAGATGTGCACGGTCACCGATATTGGTGCCATAGGTCGCACTGATGGTCTGGTTCGCGCCATCGTTGCGCGAGGTCTGACCGGCTGCCACGCGACCGGTAAAGCCGTTGAACTTGGTGTTGAGCACAAAGTTGACCACGCCGGCCACGGCATCGGTGCCATAGACCGCCGAGGCGCCACCGGTGACCGTTTCGATATTGCTGATGGCGCCTTCCGGCAGCGTGCTGACATCGACCGCGCCATAGCGGTTGCCGCTGGGCACGCGTCGGCCATTGAGCAAGACCAAGGTGCGCGCCGGGCCTGCACCGCGCAGGTCGAGGTTGGAACCGCCCGAGAACAACGGCGCATTGCCTTGCGGACGGCGGTTGTTAAAGAACTGCGGCAGTTGGCTCAAGGCCTCGATGAGCTGACGCGGATTCATGTCCTGCAGTTCAGATTTATCGACTGCGGTGACCGGTGTGGGTGTTTCAAGTCCCGTGCGCGCGATGCGCGTGCCGGTGACTACTATTTCTGAAAGGTCTGTTTCTGCCGCGAAGGCAGCCGAACTCAAAGCAACTGCGCCGCACAAGGCAAGCAGCTGCCGGACTTTCGTCCTGCGAATAACTGAACGCATGGATCCCCCGATACTTGTTTTATTTCTTGTCACTGGTGTTGGGCAACTACCAGTGGTCAACCTGACGACTTTAGGCCGCAGGGCAGGCGCAGTTCAAGCGCGAGATCGAGTAAAGCTTACCGGCAACCTA
>CAIVTJ010000314.1 GCA_903908825.1 uncultured Pseudomonadota bacterium
GGAGCAGCTCTTCAACAAGCCCGCCGCTGCCGGCAAGCGTCCGCAGCAATGGTGGGAGGCTAAGTCTGCCGAACTGTTGCAGACCTTGGGCACGCGTGATGCGGCCTATGTGTGTACGACACCGCGACGCTACGCAATCGCGCGCAGTCGCTGCTCGCGCTGAAAGCCATAGACCGCGTGCTGTACGCCACCAAAGCCAACCCGAACGCCAGCATTGTGCAATTGCTGCAGGCCGAGGGCGTGGGCATGGAATGCGTGTCACGCGGTGAAATCGAAAACGTATTGGCTGCTTTGCCGCAACTGCAACCGTCTAACATTCTCTTCACGCCTAATTTTGCACCGCGCCACGAGTATGTCTGGGCCTTGCAATCCGGTGTGCAACTGACGATCGACAACCTGTTTGTCTTGCAGCAATGGCCAGAGTTGTTCCGCGGCCGCGAACTGTTCATCCGCATCGATCCGGGCACCGGTCGCGGCCATCACGAGCATGTGCGCACGGCAGGGCAGGCTTCCAAGTTCGGTGTGCCGCTGGCCGAAGGCGCGCAACTCAAGCAGCTGGCAGCCAGCATCGGCTGCACCATCATCGGCCTGCATGCGCATACCGGCAGCGGCATCTTCGACATCGACAACTGGGTGCAGACTGCCCATCAGCTGGCCGGACTGGCCGCTCAGTTGGGCACAGTGCGCACCCTGGATCTGGGCGGTGGCTTGGGCGTACCCGATGGCGCCGACCTATCCACCCTGGACTTGGGCAAGCTCGATGAGGCTTTGCTGAGCTTCAAGCAGGCGCATCCGTCACTGGCGTTGTGGATAGAGCCCGGTCGTTATCTGGTGGCCGAGTCGGGCGTGCTGCTGGCACGCGTCACGCAGCTCAAGCAAAAGGGCGATCACGCTTACTTGGGCGTGGCCACCGGCATGAACGCGTTGATACGTCCGGCTCTTTACGGCGCCTTCCACGAGATCGTCAATCTGTCGCGTCTGACAGAGGCTCACACGCAGCTATATGACGTGGTCGGACCGATTTGCGAGAGCGGCGACGTGCTCGGTCACGGTCGTCAATTGCCACCCAGCAGCGAAGGCGATGTGTTGTTAATCGGCACAGCAGGCGCCTATGGCCATTCGATGGCCAGCCATTACAACCTGCGACAGATACCTGACGAACTGCTGATCTAGGGTGCGGCTGCAACGCGTGAGGCGTGCCGTGCCTGCAGCTCCTGACCCACGGCCTGCAGCGACAGGCCGCGCGCCTTCAGCACCAGGATCAGGTGATAGAGCAGATCTGCCGATTCCGACACCAACTCGGCGTCATCGCCCGCTGTGGCAGCCAGTGCAACTTCTACGCCTTCTTCGCCCACTTTCTGCGCCATGCGACGCACGCCGCGCGCAAACAACTTGGCCGTATAACTGCCCTCGGGCTGTTCTGTCAGGCGCTGGTTGATGATGGCCTCGAGCTGACCCAGAAAGCTCACCGGATCAGCCGCCAGCAGTTCGCCAGTGCCGAAGCACGTCGGCGTGTTGCGATGACAGGCCGGCCCCACCGGCGCCACGGTCACCAGCAAGGTGTCGTTATCGCAATCGGCCTGCACCGATAGCAGTCGCAAGCTGTTACCCGAGCTTTCGCCTTTCTCCCAAAGCCGGGCACGGGAACGGCTGTAAAACACCACACGGCCACGCAGCAGCGTTTGTTCCAAAGCCTCGCGATTCATATAAGCCATCATCAGCACGCTGCCCGTGGCGGCATCCTGCACGATGGCCGGCAGCAAGCCGTCGCCCTTGGCAAAGTCCAACGTATCGATGTCGGCTGTGCTGAAACTCATAGTCGCACCTCGATGTGCTGGCTCTTTAAAAACTGTTTGAGATCGGGAATGGCGATAGCGCCCGAATGAAACACGCTGGCGGCCAAGGCCGCATCGGCACAGCCGGCGGCAAACAGCGCGGCAAAATGCTCTGGCGTACCGGCACCACCGGAGGCCACCAGCGGCACACGACACAGCGCGCGCACGGCGGCCAACTGGGTCAGATCATAGCCACGGCGCACACCATCGCTGGCCATGCAATTGAGCACGATTTCACCGGCGCCACGCTGTTGCACTTCGCTGACCCACTGCAGCGTATCGCGCCGCGTATCGCGACTGCGATCCGGGTCACCGGTGAACTGATGCACGCTCCAGCCCTCAGCTGTGGTCTGACTGTCTATGCCCACCACCACGCACTGCGAACCGAAGCGACTGGCCAACTGATCGATAAGCCCCGGATCAGACAGGGCCGGCGAGTTGATAGACACTTTTTCGGCGCCGGCATTGAGCACGGCCTCGGCCTCTGCAACCGAACGGATGCCACCGGCTACACAGAAAGGGATGTCGAGCACCTGCGCCACGCGCGCAATCCAGCTGCGATCGACAGAACGACCTTGCGGACTGGCGGTGATGTCATAGAACACCAGTTCGTCCGCGTCCTGATCACGATAACGTTGCGCCAGCTCCAGAATGTCGCCCACCACACGGTGGTCGCGGAACTGCACGCCCTTGACGACCTGCCCGTCGCGTACATCGAGGCAGGGAATTATGCGTCGCGCAAGAATGGCTGCAGCTCCTCTGTGGTCATGCGTCCTTCCAACAAGGCCTTGCCGCTGATTGCAGCGGCCACGCCGACACTGGCCAAAGCGGCCAGATCGGCAGCATCGCGCACTCCGCCCGAGGCCTGCCAGGCGATACCGGGGCAACGTTCCAGCCCTTCTTGATACAAGGCGAGATTAGGTCCGCCCAGTGCACCATCGCGCTCGATATCGGTACACAGCACATGCCGCAGTCCATCGGCTTGGAACTGCGCAATGAGGTCCCACAGGCTCACCGGATGTTCGGTGACCCAGCCGCGCGTACGCACCCGTGGCACACCGCCTTCATCCACGCGCACATCAATCGCAAGGCACACGGCCTCGGTGCCGAAACGTTGCAAGGCAGTACGGGCAATCTCGGGTTGCTCAACGGCAGCACTACCGATGACTGCGCGCGACACGCCTGCAGCGAACAGGTCTTCCATCACGGCCAGACTGCGCAGCCCGCCGCCCACTTGCATCTTCAGCCGGCCCAAAGCGGCCATCTGACCCAGCAAAGCGCGATTACCCATCACACCATCGCGAGCACCGTCCAGGTCAACCACATGCAGCCAGCCGGCACCCATGTCGGCATAGCGCCCCAGCAGCATTGCCGGATCGAGTTCATAGCGGGTCTCAGCATCAAACGCGCCTTTGAACAGGCGCACACAATGCCCGCCACGCAGGTCTATAGAGGGGATCAGTTGCATATCAGACCAAGGTCAGGAAGTTGGCGAGCAAACGGGCACCGGGGCCTGCAGATCGCTCGGGATGAAACTGCACACCGCGGAAATTGCGCTGTGAACAGATCGACGTGAAGGGCGCGCCATAAACCGTCTCGGCCAGCGTATACGCGCCCGGTGCAGCGCAATAGCTGTGCACAAAGTAGAACCAAGCCTCGCGGCCTATGCCGGCCAACAACGGGTCGTCGTGTTGCACAGAGAGCTGGTTCCAGCCCATGTGCGGCACCGGCAACTGCGGCGAGGCTGCCATGCGCGTGACCTGGCCTGCGATGATCCCTAAGCAGGGCGTACCGGCGCCACCGTCAGACGGGCCTTCACCCTCATCCGAATGATCGAACAACAGCTGCATACCTAAGCAAATGCCCAGCAGTGGCTGCGTCAGTTGCGGGATGACTTCGTGCAGACCCTTGGCGCGCAACCGCGCCATGGCATTACCCGCAGAGCCCACACCGGGCAGCAAGACGCGCGGCGCGCTTCGGATGACGGCAGCCTCATCACTGACCACGGCCTTGGCGCCTAGGCGTTGCAGCGCATACACCAGCGAGGCCAGGTTGGCACCGCCGCTGTCGATGATGACCACATCCATCACAACACGCCCTTGGTGCTGGGCAGCTCGTTGCCTTCGCGCCGCAACGCCTGACGCAGCGCGCGGCCCACACCCTTGAAGCAGGCCTCAACCATGTGGTGGGTGTTATCACCGCGCACCGCCACATGGATGGCGGCACCCAAGGTGTCGCCCAAGGAGCGGAAAAAGTGCGGCACCAACTCCGTGGCCAGTCCACCCACTTCCGTGCGATTGAAGCTGCCTTCAAACACCGCATAGGCACGGCCCGACAGATCGATGGCCACCTGCGCCTCGGCTTCATCCATGGCCAGCAAAAAGCCATAGCGGCCTATGCCCAGCTTATCGCCCAGTGCACGCTTGATGACCTCACCGATGGCCAAAGCACAGTCTTCGACCGTGTGGTGTTCATCGACCTGCAGATCACCCTTGCAGTCCAGTTGCATCGCAAACCCACCATGCTTGGCCAGTTGCTCGAGCATGTGATCGAAAAACGCATGACCCGTGGCAATGTGTATCGGGCCTTCGGCATCGAGGTTGACCTCGACTTTGATGTGCGTCTCACGCGTCTGTCGTTGCACGGTGGCGCGACGCGACAGCAACTGCACCACGACCGCAGGCCAGGTTTCTTCGACACTGCCATCGACGCGCACCCGCACGGCCTGCAGGCCCAGGTTGCCGGCGAAAGCCATGTCGGTGTCGCGATCACCGATGACCGCGCTCAGCTTGCGATCAATGTTGCGTGCGGCCAGCCAGTCGTCGACCAACAGCGTGCGCGGCTTGCGGCAGGCACAGTTGTCAGCCGGCTTATGCGGGCAGATGAACACGTCATCAAAGACCAGGCCCTGACTGGCAAACGCCTCCAGGATAAACCGGTGCGGCAGATCAAAATCGGCCTGCGGGAAGCTGTCTGTGCCCAAGCCGTCCTGGTTCGTGACCATGGCAAAGCGATAACCCGCACGCTGCAGTTGCTGCAGCGCGGCAAACACGCCGGGCATGAAGCGGATCTTGGCCAGACTATCGACCTGTTGATCGAAGGGTTCTTCGATCAGCGTGCCATCGCGGTCTATCAACAGCAGTTTGATCGGTGCATTCATTTTAAGGCCTGCAGCAGGATGTCGTTTTGTTCAGGTGTGCCCACCGAGATGCGCAGCGCCTGCGGCAGCAGCGCTTGACGCATATCACGGATGATCAGGCCTGCAGCGCGCACCCGCTGCAAGGCTGCATCAGGGTCACTGAAATCAGCCAATATAAAATTGCCCTCGCTGGGCCATTGGCGCAGCACACACGGCAGGCGGGCCAGAGCCGCAGACAGTCGCGCACGCTCTGCCAATAGTGTGGCCACGCGCGCACGCATGGCAGCAATGCCCGCCGCTTGCAGCAAGGGAGCGACCACTTCAACGGTCATCTCGGTGATGGCATAGGGCGGGATGACCTTGCGCGCCAAGGCGATGAGTTCCGGCGATGCAATGAGTGCACCGCAGCGCGCACCAGCCAAACCATGCGACTTGGACAAGGTGCGCATCACCACCAGATTCGGATGCAGACCCACTTCGGTCGCCACACTGGCGTCAGCAGTGAACTCCACATAGGCCTCATCGACCACCAGCAGCGCACGATCTGCCAAGCCTTGGGCCAGACGCAGCAGCTCGCTGCGCGGCACCGCATTGCCAGTGGGGTTGTTCGGCGAGCAGACAAATACCAGCTTGATGCTGGCATCGACGCGCGCCAACACGGCAGCTACATCCAGCTCGAAGCTGTCAGGCCGCAAAGGCACGTTGACCACGCCTGCGCCCTGAATACCCGCGGCTACCGCATACATGCTGTAGGTGGGCGGGCAGACCAGAATATTGTCCTGACCGGCGCGGCAGAACACGCGTAGCAGCAGGTCTATGGCTTCATCGCTGCCGCGACCGACCAGCAATTGCGCCGGATCGACACCATAGAACGCTGCCATGCCTTGCACCAAGGGCGGCGGCTGCGGCTCGGGATAACGATTGAGACCGGCCTGTGAGGTATCACCGGCCACCCGGTAAGGCAGCTCGTTGGCATGCATGCGCTGCAGGCTAGGCTCCCAAGCGGCATGCGAATAGGCCTTGAGCGCCAGTATCTCAGGGCGCGCTAAACGACTGACCAGACTCATGACGCACCCTGCGGGGCTAAGGCGTTTAAACGCACCGTGACGGCATTAGCGTGACCATCGAGGCCTTCCAGCTGTGCCAGCGTGTGGGCCACAGGACCCAGCAGTGACAAGCCCGGTCCGGTCAACTCTTGCACGGTGATGCGCTTTTGAAAGTCTGCGACCGACAAGCCGCTGTAAGCGCGTGCATAGCCATAGGTCGGCAACACGTGGTTGGTGCCTGAGCAGTAATCACCCATAGACTCCGGCGACCACGCACCCAGAAACACTGAACCGGCATTGATGACCTGATCAAGCAGGGCGCGCGCATTGTCCGTCTGCACGATCAAGTGCTCGGGCGCATAGTCATTGGACACTTGCATGGCCTGATCGAGCGTGGCCACTACTATGGCGCGACAGTTAATCAGCGACTGCTTGAGTATGGCGCCACGCGACAGCTGCGCCGCCTGACGCTGCACCGCCGCAGCCACCGCCACGGCTTGCGCAGCCGAGTCGGTCACCAGCAGCGCCTGCGAGCGCACATCGTGTTCGGCCTGTGCCAGCAGGTCAGCGGCCACAAACTCCGCATCGGCTGCCGCATCGGCAATGACCAGCACTTCTGACGGCCCGGCAGGCATGTCGCAGGCGGCGCCGGCCGGGTCAGCCGCAACCAGCTGCTTGGCCGCGGTGGTGATGGCCGTACCCGGCCCGTATATCTTGTCGACCTTGGGTACGGACTCTGTGCCATAGGCCATGGCTGCGATGGCTTGCGCGCCGCCGGCCTTGAACACCGTGTCTATGCCACACAGGCGGGCTGCCACCAGCACCGCGGCATTGGCGCGGCCATCGGGGCCGGGTGGCGTGCACAGCACACGCTTGGGGCAGCCGACTAAGGCCGCCGGCACAGCCAGCATGACCACAGTGGAAGGCAAGGGCGCAGAGCCTGCCGGCACATACAAACCCACAGCCGGTATCGGCCGGAAGATGCGCTCGCAGCGCACGCCGGGCATGACATCCACTGTTAAGGGCTGACCCAGTTGCGCCGCATGAAACGCACGCACATTGGCAATGGCCTGCACCAGAGCGGCACGTTGCTGCGCAGTGAGTGCCGACTCAGCCTCATCAAACTCTTGTGCAGTGACTTGCAGCGACTGCAAGGTGACTTTGTCAAAGCGCTCGGCAAAGCGCAGCAGGGCGGCATCGCCATCACGGCGCACTTCAGCGATGATGCCGGCCGCCAGTTGATCGATATCGCCACGACCGCCTAAGTTCGGGCGCTCCAGCGCGGCCGCGCGGCCGCTGGCATCCAAGCTATTCCAATCGAGTATCTGCATGGTCAGTTCAGCATCTTTTCAACCGGCAGCA
>CAIVTJ010000315.1 GCA_903908825.1 uncultured Pseudomonadota bacterium
CTGCCGCTGGGCGACCTGGTGCAGGAAGGCAACGTGGGCCTGATGAAGGCTGTCAAACGCTTTGACCCCGATCAGGGCGTGCGCCTGGTGTCGTTTGCTGTGCACTGGATACGCGCCGAGATTCACGACTACGTGCTGCGCAACTGGCGGCTGGTCAAAATCGCCACCACCAAGTCGCAACGCAAGTTGTTCTTCAACCTGCGCCGGATGAAAAAGAACCTCAGTTGGCTGACCGCTGCCGAGACCGCCGCCATGGCGCGCGATCTGGGTGTCAGCCCCGCCGAAGTCACCGAGATGGAGCAGCGCCTGTCCGCGCGCGACCTGTCCTTCGACCCCACGCCCGATGGCGATGACGAAGACAGCTATGGCCCGGCTCTGTATCTGCCCGCAGCCGATGCGGATCCGGCCGAGAGCACCGCCAACGAGCAGTGGGATGGCGATGTCACCCGCCGGCTGAGCGAGGCCGTGGGCCGGCTCGATGCGCGCAGCCAGGACATCGTGAGACGCCGCTGGATCGCCGAAGACAAGGCCACGCTGCACGAGTTGGCGGCCGAGTACAAAGTCTCGGCTGAGCGCGTGCGCCAGATCGAGGTGGCGGCCATGAAGCGACTGAAGCAACTGATGGGCAGTGAGGCCGAAGCGGTCGCCTGAGCGATATCTGTTGTTTTTTTACACAGGTGTTCTTTTTGCGAAACAGGTGTATCTTTCGTGCGTCGAAGCCGATTTTCATAAAAACCGGACGATCGATGTGGACACGGTCGGGTGGTCGCTCATTTAGCGTAACCACCTCGGGTGCGCCTCTGACGCGAAGTAACGCGTAAGCAGAGCACTTTTGCCGCTGGGCTGGGCCTAGCGCACCTTACCGAGGCCTTTTATGGCGTCCATGTGCAGCGCGTAAGCGACTGCCCATCGATCGATCCGAGTCCTGTATCGGACTCACAGACCCGCCTCGTGCGGGTCTTTTTTTGCCTTCAAAAAGCCGCGACGAACTGTAGCGCAGGGACGACACCGCCCCGCCCGTTGGGCAGTAATCCCAGTCCAAAGCTGACAGGGTCCGCACTTGTTGCGGTTTCGTCGGTTAAGGCAGTGCGCTGCCGGTTGTCAGGATCGGTCGCGCCATAGGCGGCAACTATGGCAATCGAGGCCAACGGGCCCACCGCCGATAATGACGGGTTGTCGCGGCCCATCTGACGGGCCGAGGCCCAGGCCAGCACCGTGCTGGCTGCCACGTCGCGCACGTGGTGGCGCTGCTCGCCGACCCGGCTCATGCCAACCGTGGTCGCCAGTGCCAGCGCAGGGATGCCATAGCGGTCGCCATAACGGCTCTGCAGGGCCATGGCACCGCACTGGGCCGCCGCCGTGTGGCCGGACGGGAAACTGTGGCTGCCGCCATCGGGGCGCCGGCCCCAAGCCGTGCCATTAAAGGCCCACTTGAGCAGATGGCTGCTGGCGATGGTGATCGCACAGCCACCCACTGTCTGCCGCAAGCCTTCGCTGTCGTGGCGCACCAGGCTGATGCCGGCGGCACTCAGCGGCAGCAGGTATTGCATGGCATCGCCATAAATCGCAAAACCCGACTCGCCCGGATCGGGCTTGAACGGGTTGCCATCGGCCAGCGCCAGCGCCGGCGTCAGCAACAAGGACAAGGGCAGACTCAGCCGGCAGACAATCTGGCGCAGTTTACTTGGGCGCATCGGCCAGCAACTCATCGACCGTGTGGCCCGGTGAGCCCAGTAGCGGCTGCCGCGGATGCTGCGCCAGATAATCGAGCTCACCCTTCAAGGCCTGCCGCCACGGCTGGCCCGATTCATCGTGCTTGCCGCAGCCCACGCAACTGACATAGCCCGGATAGCCGGGTAAGCGATGCGGATCACGACGCGGGTCGACCGAAGGCGGACGCGGCTTGCCGCCGTCTTCCTGCAGCGGGAACTGCCAGCACAGCATGGGCTTGAAGGTCCACGGATGCTGACCCCGCGAGCGACCGAGTTTTTCGAGTTCGCAAAACCCCTGTGCATCGCCGAACACACAGCGGGTGCGGGTGAAGTGCGCGGGGTAGTCCGGGTTGTCGTAGTGCTGCGCGCGTGTGGCCGTCTTGCGACCCAGCAACTCGCCATCCCAAAACCCGTCGACGATGAACTCTTCGGGCAGATGCGCCTTGAGGGCCGGCACGCGCTCGACCAGTTCTTTGAGGAAGGCTTCTTCCTGCGGTTCGAGATAAGCCCCGTCGTGACAACACATCGCCTCGCAGGCGGTGACGTCACAGACCTTGAGTTTGAGTTGCCGTCTGACAGTCATGTCATGCTCCTGTGCAAGGCCCGCACTGTACACCGGGTTGACTGCAATTCATGAGCTCAACACCTGACAGCCAAGCCTCGCTGACACTGACGCCCATCGGCGTGCTGCACTGCGCGCAAGCCGAACGCGTCGATGCGCCGCGGCAACCGGCCGCCGCCGCGTCATTGACCGGCACTATAGAACTGCTGCCCGGCCACCACTTCGAGCATGCGCTCGAAGACCTGGCCGGCTGGGAGCGCATCTGGGTGATTTTCTGGTTACATCGCAACAGCGGCTGGCGGCCCAAGGTGTTGCCGCCGCGCAGTGACAGCGGGCGCAAGGGCGTGTTTGCCACGCGCTCGCCGCACCGGCCCAATCCGCTGGGTCTGTCGGCCTTACGATTAGAGCGCATCGAGGGCCTGACCCTGCATGTGCGGGATGTCGATCTGCTCGACGGCACACCGATACTCGATATCAAACCCTATGTGGCTTACACCGATGCCTTTGCTGATGCGCGCAGCGGCTGGTTGTCGCCGTCTGCCGATCCCACGCCCGAGTGGACGGTGTTGTTCTCGGCGCTCGCCGACACACAACTGAACTGGTTAGCAGAGCGCGTGGCCTTGCCCTTACGCGAACGTGCCTTGGCCACGCTAACGCTGGGCCCGCAGCCGCATCCTTACCGCCGCATCAAGCAACGCCCGGACGGCTTGATGCAGTTGGCCATCAAGGACTGGCGCCTGGTGTTCACGGTGCACGAACGGCAGATCACGGTGCAGTCTGTGCACAGCGGTTATCAAACTGCGCAACTGGCCAGCGCCCTCAGCGGCGCTGACGATGCACGGCAGATTCATCGACTGTTTGTTGCGGCTTGGAACGCGGCCAGGGTGCCTTAGTGACGTCCCAAAACAAACGGGGGCCTTGCGGCCCCCATCTGCGTCTTCACTTGCGGCTTGCGGCCGTGATCAGAACTTGCGCTTGATGGTCAGCGCATATTCACGCGGGCGGCCCGGCTGGCCGTCGGTCACACCGGTGCTGCTGTACTGGTCAAAGCGCGTCAGGAAGTAGTACTTGTTGGTCAAGTTGGTCGCTTCCAGCGAGCTCTCCCAGTCACCCTTACCACTGCGCCAGGTCAGGCGCGCATTGACCAGAGTGTAGGCCTCGATGAGGTTGGTGGCGGCATTAAAGCTGCTGGTGAACAGCTCGCCTTGATTGCTGACGTCGACACGCGGAGTCAGCGTGCCCTTGTCACCCAAGCCCATCTCATACTGCGTACCGACGCTCCACTTCTGCTCAGGCACATAGGCCGGACGCATGCCGAACTGCGGACCACGCAGGTTGGTGGCGCCACCGGCAAAGTCGTTGAAGCGCTGGTAGTCGAACTTCAAGCGGCTGTACGAAGCATCGATAGACCAGCCATCGACCGGACGGGCGACCACTTCGACTTCCAAGCCCTTGATGCGTGCATCGCCGGCGTTGGCGATAACCGCGCAAGGCGTGACCGGTGCGTACTGCGCCGGGCAGGTGGACAAGCCCAGCTGCAGATCGGTGTAGTCGCTCTGGAACACCGAAGCATTGACGCGCAGCATGCGGTCGAACATCTCGGACTTGATGCCCAGTTCATAGGACTTGAGCTTCTCGGGGTTGAACGGCACAGCCTGTGCAGCCGAGAACGGCCGCGGCGACACACCACCGCCCTTAAAGCCTGTGGCGTACTGCGCATAGGTCATGACGTGGTCAGTCCACTGGTACTGCACGTTAGCGCGGTAGTCCATGTTGCTGCCGTCATAGTTACTGGTGACGCCATCCAAAGCGCCCAGCGCCGGATGCAGCGCACCGGCATAGGTGCGGCGGCTGAAGGTGTAGTCCTTGTGTTCCTTGGTCTGACGGATGCCACCGTTCAGCGTCAACTGATCGGTCAGCTTGTAGCCCAAGTGTGCGAACACCGCCTTGGTGTTGGCATTGACCGGATCATTGCCGACGAACTGCGTCAGGCTGGCCGCCGAATAGCGCAGGTCTTGCGTGGTCGCATAGACCGACTTCTGCGTCATGTAGAAGCCACCGACGGTGTACTCAAGGTTGTTGCTCTCTAGTAACGAGCCGTTGAGGCGCAGCTCTTCGCTGAACGAGCGGAAGGTCAGATTGCCGAAGCCCAGCGAGTTGGCCAGCGGCGAGAGGTCGTTGTCGTTGGCAAAGTAGCTGTCGTACTGACGATAGGCGCTCAGTGAAGTCAGCTTGACCTTGTCAGCCAGCTTCCAGTCGATGGTGCCGGCAGAGCCCCAGCCCTTGAAGCGCACACCGATGACCGGACGGGTCTCCAGCATGGGTGTCAGTGCGCCCGACGGGCTGGCCTTAAAGGTGCCAGCGGGGTTGTAGTAGCTGGCGTAGTTGTAATACGAGCCGGCGGGCGGCACGAACATGGACTGCGACAGCTGCAAGCCAGCCACCGGCTGTGCGTTCTGGTTGACCGTGCTGGAACCCTGCACCATCACCGAACCGGCGGGCGTGCGATTGTCATCGGTGAAATCGACCGAGCCGTTGAACTCGAGGGCATCGCTGGCCTGCCAGCGGACCTGTCCGCGCAGGGCGGTGTAGTTGACGTCACCGTTGGTGCCGACCACGCAGTTGCCGCTGGTGGGGCTGAGGATGGGCACGCCGCTGGTGGGAAAGCTGCAACCATAGTCACGGCGCTCGATGTAGCCGCCCTGACGCTTGCTGACACCGGCGATGCGCACGAACAGCGCGTCGGTCACCGCAAAGTCTGCGCTGGCGCGCAGATCGACGCGGTCGCGCGAACCATAGGTGCCCGACACATAACCGCCGTCACCGGTGGGCTTCTTGGAGTACAGCTTGACCGCACCGCCGATCGAGTTCTTGCCGGCCAGCGTACCCTGCGGACCGCGCAGAATTTCGACACGCTCAAGGTCCAGCAGGTCCATGACCGAGCCGGTCAGCGTGGCGTAATAAACGTCATCGACATAGATGCCGACGCCGGGCTCGAGTGCGGGGTTGAAGTCGAACTGACCGACACCGCGGATCGATGCGCCCATGGCCGGGCCATAGGCTGCGCCCTGGGGCTTGAGGGTGACGTTCGGTGCTTGGTTCGTGACTTCACTGAGGTTGGTCTGGTTGCGCGACTGCAGCAGATCACCGGAGATGGCGGTGATGGACAGCGGCGTGGTCTGCACGCTCTGCTCGCGGAACTGCGCCGTGACGACGATTTCTTCCAGTGCATCGACGGTGCCGGCCGGTGTGGCGGCGCGCGCTGCAACCGCAGCGGACAAAGACAAAGCCAGCGCAACGGCTGTCTGCACACGTGTACCGCCACTGATGACAGTCGATTTCATGATTTACCCCGTAATTTTTTATTGATGAAGGGGAGCCACCTCCCCGCACCCAAGTTCATGCGAACTTGGCCGCAAGTATAACGAGCACTCCGGTAAAAGTTCACTTGATAACAAACGGGGGCCATGTGGCCCCCGTCTGTTTCATCACCTGCGGCTTACGGCCGGGATTAGAACTTGCGCTTGACGCTCAGCGCCCATTCACGCGGACGACCCGGCTGGCCATCGACACCACCGGCACCCGTGTAGGCATCGCCCTTGGAGAGCAAGTACCACTTGTTGCCGATGTTGGTCACTTCCAGCGCTGACTCCCACTTGCCACCCGTGGCCTTCCAGGTCAGGCGGGCGTTCATGAGGCTGTAGGCCTCGATGTAGTTGTTAGGCTGGTTGTTACCGTTGGTGTAGAGACCACCCTGATAGCTGAAGTCCACGCGCGGGATCAGCAAACCGTGCTCACCCACCACGATCTCGTACTGAGCACCGGCGCTGTACTTCTGCTTGGGCATGAAGGGCGCGACATAGCTGAGCTGATACGAGGTGACCTGAGCGCTGAGGCTGTCGTACTTGAAGTTGATATAGCTGTACGAGCCGTCGATGGTCAGACCGGCAACAGGATGGAACGTGGCCTCCACCTCAAGACCCTTGATCGTGGCATCGCCGGCATTGGCGATCTGACCGCAGGGCGCACCCGGGCACAGCTGCAGACCCAGTTGCAGGTCCTGATACTTCGAGTAGAACACGGCCGTATTCAGGCGCAGCTTGCGATCGAAGAAGTCGGTCTTGGCACCGATCTCACTCGAACGCAGCTTCTCAGGATTGAACGGCTGAGCCTGCGAAGGCACGAACGGACGCGGGCTGATACCGCCGCCCTTGAAGCCGGTCGAGTACTGGGCGTAGGTCATGACCTCATCGCTCCAGCGGTACTGCGCCGCCACACGATAGTCGACATTGCTGCCGTCATAGTCGCTGCGCAGGCCATTGAGCACACCCAGGAACGGATGCACCGTACCGTCACGCGAAAGGCGCGTGAAGGTGTAGTCCTTGTGCTCTTTGGTGTAACGCACGCCAGTGGTCAGCGACAGAGCGTCGGTGACGCTGTAACCCAGATGAGCGAACACCGCCTTGGTGTCGGCATTGGTCACGTCGTTCTGCTGGAACTGCAACGGATAGTTGCTGGTGTAACGCAGGTCCTGCCAGGACTGATAGCGCGAACGCTGATCCTGATAAAAGCCGCCGAGGGTGTAATTCAGCTTGCCATTGACCAAGGTGCCGTTGAGGCGCAGCTCTTCGGCAAACGAATGGAAAGGCAGCGTGCCATCACCCAGCTGCACCGACATGGGCGACTGGTCGTTGTCATTGGTGAAGCCGCTGTCGTACTCGCGATAGGCGGTGACCGACTTGAGGCTGGCCGTGTCACTGAGCTTCCAGTCAGCCGTCAGCGAAGTGCCGCCACCATCAAAGTACATGCCCGGATTGGCGGTCGAAGCCACCAGAGGATAGTTAACCAGCTTGGTGCCGTTGTACTGCGTCGCATAGGCACCGCTAACCGGCACCCAACCGTTGAAAGCGCCTGCAGCGCTGCTGAAACTGGCGTAGGTGCGATAAGAGCCCACGCCGGTGACGAAGGCCGAGCCCTGCACATCGTTGGCGGGGTTGGCGTCATAGGCCGGCTGGATATTGGCAATGTTGGCCGCCGTCAGCGTGCGGTAGTCGAGCAGCACCATACCGGTCGGGTTGCGATGATCGGTGGTGTAGTCCGTTGCCAGGTTGAACTCAAGATTGTCGTTGGCGATCCACCGCAGCTGGGCACGCACTGCGGTGAAGTTAACGTTGCTGTCATGGGCCACAACGCAACCGGCTGAAGTCGCGCGAGTGGCGGCAATGCCATAGGGGTTGTTGGGGAAGGCACAACCGTAATCCACACGCTCGATGTAACCGTCCTGACGCTTGTTGACGCCAGACACGCGCAGGAACAGGTTGTCTGCCAGGGCAAAGTCACCACTGGCACGCAGATCGATGCGCTTGCGCGAACCATAGGTCGCGCTGAAAGAACCGCTGTCATCACCCTTGGGCTTTTGCGAGTACAGCTTGATGGCACCGCCGATCGAGTTCTTGCCGGCCAGCGTGCCCTGCGGACCACGCAGGATTTCAACGCGGTCAAGGTCGAGCAGATCGAGCACCGAACCGGTCAGCGTCGAGAAATAAACGTCGTCCACGTAGATGCCAACACCGGGCTCAACGGCCGGGTTGAAGTCGGTCTGACCCACGCCGCGGATCGAAGCGGCCATGGCCGGACCGAACTGCGCGCCCTGCTGCTTGAGGGTGACGTTAGGGGCCTGGTTGGTGATTTCGGTGAGGTTGGTCTGGTTGCGCGACTCAAGCAAGGCCGCCGAGACGGCCGTGATGGCCAGCGGCGTGTCCTGCAGGCGCTGCTCGCGGAATTGCGCGGTAACAACAACTTCTTCGAGTGAGTCGACAGCCTCGGCAGCGGCAGCCCGGTTGCTGGTGGCAGACAGGGCCAAGGCCAAGGAAACAGCGGCAGCGACCGTATAAACGGCGCGTGAAGTGACAGTAAGCGACATGAAAACAACCCCATTATTATTAAACCAATAGGGCGTTAGAATGCCTTAACGGGGTTGCGCAATCAATGGTTGCCAAAAACCAACAGCCGGATCAAGCCTCTTCGGGCCAGTACAGACGCATGGGGTTGGTCACCAGCAGCTTGTGCTGCAGCTCTGTGGTGACCGCGATCTGCGGAATGAAGTCGACCAGCAGACCATCGTCGGGCATGTGGTTCTTGAGGTTGGGGTGCGGCCAGTCGGTGCCCCACAACACGCGGTCGGGGAAGGCCTCGACGATGTGCCGCGCGAAGGGTACGACATCGCGATAAGCCTGCTGCTCGCCGTGCAGTGCGGACGGGCCGCTGAGCGACAAACGCTCGGGGCAACTGACCTTGCTCCACACATTGCTGTGTTCGCGCATGAACTTCAGGAACAGTTGGAACTCAGGCCCATCGACGGGCTTAGACACATCAGGCCGGCCCATGTGATCGACCACCACCGTGGTGGGCAGCGCGGTGAAAAAGTCCCACAGCTAGATC
>CAIVTJ010000316.1 GCA_903908825.1 uncultured Pseudomonadota bacterium
AAGATGCGCGCCCGTTTCGTGGCTATGGTAACAACCTTGACCAGCCCACTGCCCATCGTGTTTGAGACCGACATCCGCAGCCTGCAACGCCTGCATCGCGGCAAGGTGCGCGACGTCTATGCCATAGACGCTGACAGCCTGTTGATCATCACCACAGATCGCCTGTCGGCCTTTGACGTGGTGCTGCCCGACCCGATACCGGGCAAAGGTCAGGTGCTCAATCGCATTGCCAACTTCTGGTTCGAGCGCACGGCGCACATCGTGCCCAACCATCTGCTGCAGCGGCCCTTAGAGCAGGTGCTGCCCGACCCGCAGGAACGCGCGCAAGCCGCGGGCCGCAGCGTGATTGCACGACGCCTGCAGGCACTGCCCATCGAGGCGGTGGTACGCGGTTATCTGATCGGCTCGGGCTGGAAGGACTATCAGACCAGCGGCGGCGTCTGCGGCATTACGCTGCCGCCGGGTCTGCAGCTGGCGCAGCAACTGCCGCAGCCGCTGTTCACACCCGCCACCAAAGCCGCCGTGGGCGACCACGATGAGAACATCGACTATGCACAGGTCGAGCAACTGATTGGTGCTGAACTGGCCGCACGCGTGCGCGACACGGCCATCGCTTTGTATCGCTACGCCGCGGACTATGCGCTGGCGCGCGGCATCATCATCGCCGACACCAAGTTTGAGTTTGGTTTAGACGCTGCCGGCACGCTGTACCTGATCGATGAGGCACTGACGCCCGACAGCTCGCGCTTCTGGCCGGCTGACACTTATGCGGTTGGCACCAGCCCGCCCTCGTTCGACAAGCAATATGTGCGCGACTATCTGGAAACGCTGGACTGGAACAAGTGCGCGCCCGGGCCGCAATTGCCCGCAGCGGTCATCGCCGGCACGGCTGCCAAGTACCAGCAAGCCCTGCAGCAACTGACGCAATAAGCGTCAGCTGCCGGCGATGGTCATGCCGTCGACCAGCACCGAGCCGGTGTGGATGGCGCCCTGCCGATCCACATCACTGCCCACCGCGACGATGTCCTGATACATCTGCCGCAGGTTGCCGGCAATGGTGATCTCGTGCACCGCCGGGCCCAGCTGCCCGCCCGACACCCAAAAGCCGGTGGCGCCGCGCGAGTAGTCGCCGGTGACGCCATTGATGCCTTGACCCATGAGCTCGGTGATGTACAAGCCATCACCCATCTGCCGCAGCAAGCCCGCCAGGTCTGGCGTGGCCACCGTACTGCTGACCAGCAGGTTGTGTATGCCACCGGCATTGCCGGTCGTGCGCAGCCCAAGCTTGCGTGCCGAATAACTGCCCAGCACATAGCCCTGCAACACGCCGTTCTGCACCAGATCGCGATCGCGTGTGGCCACACCCTCGCCATCGAAGGGGCTGCTGGCCAGCGCGGCCAGAATATGCGGGCGCTCGTGCATCTGCAGGAAGGACGGCAGCACCTGCGTGCCAGCCGCATCGAGCAGGAAGGAAGACTTGCGGTATTGGCTGCCACCGCGGATGGCGCCTATGAAGTGGCCGAATAAGCCACGCGCCAACTCCGCCGAAAAGATCACCGGTGAACGACGCGTGCTGATCTGCTGCGCGCCTAAACGCGCTACCGCACGCTCACCGGCACGCCGGCCGATGGTCTCGTAGCTGTCGATCGCCTGCGGATCACGCGCTGCGCTGTACCAGTAGTCGCGCTGCATGTCGTCGCCATCCTGCGCCAGCAACACACAGCTGACGCTGTGGCTGGTGCTGGGATAGCCGTGCAAAAAGCCATGCGAATTGCCATAGACGCGCACGCCCTGATGCGTGGACACCGACGCGCCTTCAGAATTGGTCAGGCGCTTATCGACGGCCAGGCCGGCAGCTTCGCAATTGCGCGCCAACTCGATGGCCTGTTCCGGCGTGATGTCCCAAGGGTGCTCTAGCGCAAGGTCGGGGATGTTGTGTGCCAGGTCTTCCTGGTCGGCCAGACCGGCGAACTCATCGCGCGCTGTATAGCGGGCAATGGCGCAGGCTTTGGCGACCATGGCGCGTACCGCCTCGGGCCGCAGATCGGCGCTGCTGGCCGAACCTTTGGCGTGGCGGAAATAGACCGTGATGCCCAGACTGCGGTCCCGCTGGTATTCCAGCGTTTCGACCTCGCCTAAGCGGACGGTGACATTGAGGCCTTTTTGCAGTCCAACGTCGGCTTCAGCCTGATCGGCGCCCGCGCGGCGGGCCTCCGCCAGCGCCATGGCGACAATATCCTGCAATTCGGGTATGCGAGTAGCATCTACGGACTGGTTCATGAGGCACAATTGTACGACATGGAAGAACCTTTCGATGATGACCCGCTACCTCCCAGTAAAAGCCTGCGTAAACGGGAGGCCCACGGCTTGCAAAAATTGGGCGAACATCTGGTCGGCATGCGCGACAAAGAGTTCCGCACCCTGCCGCTGCCCGAATCACTGGTCGAGGCTATTCTGGAGGCACGCCGGCTCAAGAGCCGTGCGGCGCTGGCCCGGCAGTACCAGTACATCGGCCGCCTTATGCGCGAGATCGATATCGAGCCGCTGGAACAGGCCCTGACGGCCCTGACGGACCGTCACAATGCCCATGCTAGACTCCGCAAATGAAACCGGTGGTCGGCATCATCATGGGTTCCCAGTCCGACTGGGAGACCATGCAGGGCGCAGCTGAGCTGCTGACCCGGCTGGGCATCGTGCACGAAGTCACGGTGGTCTCGGCGCATCGCACCCCGCAACTGCTGTTCGACTATGCCGGCAGCGCAGCCGCTCGCGGCTTACAACTGATCATCGCGGGCGCCGGTGGCGCAGCCCACCTGCCGGGCATGACCGCAGCGCTGACGGCTTTGCCGGTGCTGGGCGTGCCGGTGCAATCGCGCAGCCTGCAGGGCCTCGATTCGCTGCTGTCCATCGTGCAGATGCCCAAGGGCGTACCCGTGGCCACTTTTGCCATCGGTGCAGCCGGCGCTGCAAACGCCGCTTTATTCGCAGCCGCCATCCTGGCCTTGCACGACCCGCAGGTAGCCACCGCACTGCAGGCGTTCCGCAGCGCGCAAACTGACGCCGTGCTGGCCTCGCCCGACCCCCGCCAGCCTTCATGACCGTCGGCATACTGGGCGCCGGTCAGCTGGGACGCATGCTGGCGCTCGCCGGCTATCCGCTGGGTCTGGACTTTCTATTCCTCGACAAAGAAGCCGGCACCCCGGCTGCGCAGCTGGCGCCCTCACTGGTCGGCTCGTTCACTGATCCCGCGCTACTCGATGAACTGGCCCGGCGCAGTTCGGTGGTCACGGTCGACTGGGAAAACGTGCCGCTGGCCGCGCTGCAACACATCGAAGCGCACACGCGCATTGCGCCGCCTTTGGCCGCGCTGGCCACAGCCCAAGACCGCTTGCACGAAAAGGCCTTGTTCAAGGCCCTGCGCATACCGACCAACGCGCATGCTGCGGTCGACAGTCTGGCCGGCTTGCATGCGGCTATCGCCAGCATAGGCCTGCCCGGCGTGCTCAAGACGCGGCGTTTAGGCTATGACGGCAAGGGTCAGGCCGTGCTGCGCAGCCCGGCCGATATCGAAACAGCTTGGGACGCGCTCGGCGGTCAGCCGCTGCTGTACGAGCAGTTCGTGCCCTTCGATTACGAAGTGTCGCTGATCGGCGTGCGCCGCCCCGGCGGTCAGTTCGCCAGCTACCCGCTGAACCGCAACCTGCACCGCAATGGCGTGCTGCAGTTAACGCGCGCCCCGTGGAAGGCCCCGCTCATCGAAGCCGCTGCGCGCCGGCACGTCAAACGGGTCATGGATCACTTTGGCTATGTGGGCGTGCTGACCATCGAGTTTTTTGTACGCCGCGGCCAACTCATCGCCAACGAGATGGCACCACGCGTCCACAACTCGGGGCACTGGACCATCGAAGGCGCAGTGACCAGTCAGTTCGAAAACCACCTGCGCGCCATCCTCGACTGGCCCTTAGGGCAGACGCAGGCCAAAGGCCACAGCGCCATGATCAATCTGCTGGGGCAAATGCCCGACACCGCGTCGCTGCTGGCCCAGCCCGGGGTGTTTTTACACGATTACGGCAAGCAGCCGCGCCCCGGTCGCAAGCTGGGTCACCTGACCGTGACCGAATCGACGGCCCGGCAGCGCGACCTGCGGGCCAATGCACTGTTACGACGCATCGGTTCGCCTACACTGTAGGTAGAACTGCCCCTCCAACGGCGAACCATGTACACCTCGCTCTTCAAACTCAAGGAACTGCCTTTCCGGCTCAGCCCGGACCCGGCCTTCCTGTTTTTGAGCGCGCACCATGCGCGCGCCAAGGCCTACATGGAATCGACCATCTGGTTCCAGGACGGCTTTGTGATCATCACGGGCGAGATCGGCGCCGGTAAGACCACGCTGATCGAGACCTTCCTGCAAGAGCTCGATCAAGAAGTCATCGTCGCGCAGATCAACCAGACACAGGTCTCACCCACCGAGTTTCTGCAAGCGGTGCTGGTGCAGTTCGGCTACACGCCCTTCAACATGAAGAAGGCGGAACTGATCGCGACGCTGAACAATTTTTTGATCGAGCAATACGCCAGTGGCCGCAAAGTGCTGCTGATCGTCGATGAGGCGCAAAACTTAAGCCTGCGGGTGCTGGAAGAAGTGCGCATGCTGTCGGGCGTTGAGACCACCAAAGAAAAGGTGCTACGCATCATTCTGGCCGGTCAACCTGAGCTCAATGCCAAGCTCGATTCGCCCGAACTCATCCAATTGGCCCAACGCGTGCGCCTGCGCTTTCATTTAACGCCGCTGTCTGAAGAGGACACGCGCGCCTATGTGCTGCACCGGCTCGAAATCGCCGGTGCCGCAGGCCGCACAATTTTTGCTGATAGCTGCTTTCCGCTGTTGTTCCGCTACACCGGCGGTGTGCCGCGCCTCATCAACACGCTGTGCGAAACCGCGATGATTGCCGCCTACGGCGAGGACCGCGATCGCGTCACGCCAGGCGACTTACGCAAGGCCATCGCCGAACTACGCTGGGTCGATTACGCCACGCGTACAGCCACAGATCGCAGCATGAGCTTGGGCCATGCAGCAACGACTGCTGATATCGCCGCCACCGGATCGCGCGTGGGTCCGGGTCTTTATGTGTCGGCCGGTGATGACGACGAAATTCTGGCAAGACTGGTGGTGGCGCGTGACGATGAGATCGTCGGCGAACTGCCGCTGCGCATGGGCCGCACGGTGGTGGGCCGTACCTCAGACAACGATCTGCAGATCGACAGCCGGCTGGTCAGTCGCCACCACTGCCAGATCGTCACCTCACGCGACCAGAGTGTCGTCGAAGACCTCAACAGCACCAACGGCATTGCAGTCCGCGGTAAGCGCGTGCGGCGCATGGCGCTGCGCAATGGCGATGTCATCGTCATCGGCCGGCACGAACTGCGCTATGTCGATGTGCGCAAGAGTGGCAGCGATATCGGTGTAGACACGCTGGCACCACTGCCCGAGCTGACCATGGATGGCAGCGACGACGACTTAGGCACTGCGCTGCAGGCCTGAGGCGCAGCGCAGCCGCTATTGCGTGCCGCCGACCGTCATCGCATCGATACGCAGGGTCGGTTGACCCACACCCACCGGCACGCTCTGGCCTTCCTTGCCGCAGGTGCCCACGCCCTCGTCCAAACGCAGGTCATTACCGACCATAGACACCCGCGTCAGCACATCGGGGCCGTTGCCCACCAAGGTGGCGCCCTTGATCGGCGCACCGAGCTTGCCGTTCTCGATCAGGTAAGCCTCGCTGGCACTGAACACGAACTTGCCCGAGGTGATGTCCACCTGACCACCGCCGAAATTGACGGCATAGATACCCCGTTCGACCGAAGCGATGATCTCCTGCGGATCATGCGGGCCGGGGCGCATATAGGTGTTGGTCATGCGCGGCAGCGTCATATGCGCAAACGACTCACGCCGGCCGTTGCCGGTCGACCGCGTGCCGGTCAGACGCGCGTTATGGCTGTCTTGCAGATAGCCCTTGAGGACACCGTTCTCGATGAGTGTGGTGCACTGAGAAGGCGTCCCTTCGTCGTCGATGGTGATCGATCCGCGGCGCTGACTGAGGGTGCCGTCATCGACTACCGTGCAATGCTCGCTGGCCACGCGCTCACCCACGCGATTGCTGAAGGCGGAAGTGCCCTTGCGGTTGAAGTCACCTTCGAGCCCGTGACCGATGGCCTCGTGCAACAGGATGCCCGGCCAGCCTGCAGCCAACACCACCGGCATTAAACCGGCCGGGGCCGGCACAGCCTCCAGGTTGACCAAGGCCTGTCGCACGGCCTCGGCCGCTAACTGCAAGGGCCGGTCACCGGCGACCAATTCGACCAACGAATAGCGGCCACCGGCACCGGCATAGCCTTGTTCGCGGCGGCCATCCTGCTCGACGATGACTGACACGTTAAAGCGCACCAGCGGCCGCACATCAGCGGCCAACACGCCATCACTGCCGGCCACCAGGATGATCTCGTGCACCGCATTGACGCTGGCCATCACTTGCTTGATGCGCGTATCCATGGCGCGGGTCTCGCGATCAACACGCTCGAGCCAAGCCACTTTGGCATCGTCATCGAGACTGCTCAGCGGATCGACCGGCAAATAGAGCGACGTGGCTGATGTGGTGTGCCACGCCTGCGTCTTGCGACCCGGCGACTGACGTGCGATGGCACGTGAGGCGCGTGCGGCCTCTTCCAAGGCTGGCAGCATGATCTCATCGGAATAGGCAAAGCCGGTCTTCTCACCGGCGATGGCCCGCACACCCACACCCGACTCGATGCTGGCGCTGCCTTCTTTGACGATGCCATCTTCAAGGGCCCAGGACTCTTCGCGTGACACCTGAAAATAGAGGTCTGCGGCATCGACCGCATGGCCGAGCACCATGTCCAGCACCCGTTCCAAATGATGCTCATCAAGGCCTGCAGGCGTGAGGATGTGAGCGCGGGCGATGTCTAAAGATGACATGAAGCAGTTCTCCGGATTCAGGCGAGCACGCGATGCGTCAACGCCGGGAAGCGCGACCGCAGAGCGGCTTGTTGTTCTAAGTCGATATCGGCCAGCGCGCAGCCTTCGCCTTCCGGCAGGACACTGCACTGCTCACCCCAGCTGTCGATGATCTGGCTGTGGCCCCAGGTCTCGCGGCCGTTCTCGTGCTGGCCCCATTGACCCGAGGCCACCACATAACAGAGGTTTTCCACGGCCCGGGCCCGCAGCAGCAGATCCCAGTGCGCGCGGCCCGTGGGTACGGTGAAAGCCGCCGGCACGATAAACAATTGCGCGCCCTGCGCCGACATGCGCCTGTAGAGCTCGGGGAAGCGCATGTCATAGCAGACCGACAATCCAGCGCGGCCCACGGGCGTGTCGATGACCACCACCTCATGACCGGGCGCGATGCCTGAAGACTCACGATAGGTTTCATCGCGACCCGGCAGGTCCACATCAAACAGATGGATCTTGTCGTAGCGGGCTTGCAGCGCGCCATCGGCACCATAGACCAGACAAGCCGCGGCAGCACGCGATTCGCCCGGCACTCGCTGGGCAATCGTGCCGCCCACCACCCTCCGGCCCAGCGTGCGCGCCTGCGCCGATAAAAACGCCTGTATGGGTCCATCACCGGGTTGCTCGGCAATGGCCTGGCGATCGGTTTCACGCCGGCCCATGAAGGCAAAGTTCTCGGGCAGCACGGCAAGCTTGGCACCGGCCGCCGCGGCCTGTGCTAACAGTCGCGCGGCGGTGGCCAGATTGGCGGCCACATCGATGGCGCTGGTCATCTGCAAGGCAGCGGCCTTCATGCCAGCACCACGTCGTATTGATCGACGCCATACAGCGGCTCAGCCTGCAAACGTATGGGTCGATTG
>CAIVTJ010000317.1 GCA_903908825.1 uncultured Pseudomonadota bacterium
CGGCACATAGACCAAGGACTGCGCTGCGGCAGCGCCAGGCTGCAGGCTGACCTGCGCCACCATGCCGGTGACCGGTTGCTGTTCGCTGACTGCCAATTGCGCCTCGACTTCAAACAAGCCGCTGCGTTCATCGGCCGCTGCCGCAATGCGCGTCACGCGTGCACTAAAGGTCACACCGGCAAAAGCATCAAGCCGCAGCGTGACCGCATCACCCGTGTGCACCTGCACCAGTTCACGATCAGACAAACCCATGCGCACCACATAACCGCTGTCCTGTGCACCCAGCACGACGACGGGCTGGCCGGGCGCTACCAGCTCATGCGGTTCGGCCAGGCGACGCAGCACGGTGGCATCACGGGGCGCGACGATGGTGGCATAGCCATGGTTAAAGCTGGCGGCACGCAGTTGCGCGGCGGTCAGACTTTCTTGCGTACGCAGGTTCTGCAGTTGTTCCAGCGGGATGACTTCATCGGCCTGAAGGCGTTCGCCACGCGCCAGATCGCGCTGTGCTTTGTCATGGGCCAGCTGCGCCTGCTGCTGCATGGCATCGACTTCTGTCGATTCGAGTCGCGCCAGCACCTGGCCTTTGCGCACGCGCTCACCGTTGTGCACGGCCACGTCCGCCACCACGCCGCCCAACTTGAACGACAGCTTCATCTCATCGCGCGCCCAGATCAGCCCGGTGGTGGTCAGCGGTGGCAGTGCCGGACCGCTGACTGCGGCGATAACCTCTACGGGTGTGGCCGTGGCCGCGACGCTGGCCGGGGGTTCGCGGCAAGCGCTTAAGGTCAGCATCAGGGCCAACGCAGGGGTCAGTAGCAGCGGGCGTGCACAGCGGTTCATGGCGTCTCATCCTGGCCATTGGCATAAGCGAGTTCGGCACGGCTTTGCAGCAGCGCAAAACGGGCGATGTTCAAGTTGGACTGCGCCGATGTCGCAGCCGTATTCGCATCGAGAAACTCGGTCTGACTGATGCTGCCTTCATCGCGTTTGCGCTGTGCGATGCGCCGCGCAGCGACGGCGGCTTGTTCCGCAGCGGTGGCAGCGACCAAGCCACTGCGTGCAGTGGTCAGCTGGTCTGTGGCTAGGCGTACCTCCAGGTCCACACGCTGCGCCATCTGTTCGCGGGCCAGCGCTGTGCGCCGTGCTGTCAGCCGTGCATCCGACACGGCTGCGCGATTGGCCCCGCCATCAAAGAACTTCCAGCTCAGCACCAGCGAGGCAGCCACATAGTTATAGCCGCTGCCCAATCGGTATTGCTCACCCTGTGTGCCGGCATCAACACCCAGCGCCAGTTGCGGACCCAGCGCCGCGCGCGCCACGCGCAGCTGCGCTTCGGCGGCGCGGTTCAAGGCATCCAGCTGCGCCAGTTCCGGTCGCGTACGCTTGGGGCCGCTCTGATCGACCAGCACGTTGCCGACCAGTGCGGCTTCCAAGGGCTGATTTAAAGGCCGGTTTAGCAGGAAGTTGACGTAGTTGGCCGCGCCGCTGACCGCACTGGCTGCCGCGACGGTCTGCTGCGTAGCGCCCAAGGCCGCGGCTTTGGCGCGCAGCACCTGGTCCTGCGTCACGCTGCCGTTGCGATACAGGCTGTCGAGCACGCGCTGGTTTTCTTCCAGCAGCTCCGCGGTGGCTTGCGCAATGCGCTGGGCATCGAGCGCTTGCAGATAACGCGCATAAGCCACCGTCACGTCGCGACGCAACTGCCGGCTGAGCGCGAGCCGGGCGAACTGCTCGCTGCTGAGTAATTCGCGTTGTGCCGCCACGGCGGCGGGGATGGCCGGCTGATACAAAGGCTGACGTAGCGACACATGCGTGTCTTGCTCGTGCGGCCGCTGAAACGCAAAG
>CAIVTJ010000318.1 GCA_903908825.1 uncultured Pseudomonadota bacterium
CCACGATCAGTTGCTGAAGCTGGCGGAAGATCACGCGGCGGCCTATCCCGGCAGCATGGCTGCGGTGCTGGTCGATGTGGCCGATGTGTCGCGACTGCAAGCTCGCCTCGGGTTCATTCAAGGCGAGGCGCGTCTGGCAGCCCTTGCGGATGCCTTCCTCGAGGCCTTTAAAGCTAGAGGCCGTATCTGCCGCCTCGGAGAAAGCCGTTTTCTGGTGTTGCTGCCTAATTTGCGCAATCTAGGTCATGCCCGTCTGGCGGCCGAGAAGCTGCTGCGCATTACCGAAGACATCTTTGCGCAAGGCAGTGGCCATATTGCACCGCAGGTGTCGCTGGGCATCGCCCTGTATCCGCAGCAAGCGGCCACGCCTGCTCAACTGCTGTACTACGCCCAATTAGCCGCAACATCGGCCCGGCAAAGCGGTGAACGCATCCGCGCCTATGACGAACAGGCTGCCGAACTGATGCTGCGCCCGTGGAATTTGGGCTCGGCCTATGCCGAAGCTTTGGAAACCGGCGCGTTGAGCGTGCACTACCAGCCCAAGATCAACATCGCCGATGGCAGCGTTGCCGGTACCGAGGCCTTGCTGCGCTGGCCCGGAGACAAAGGTCCGGTCGCCACGCCAGATGTGTTTATCCCCTTGGCCGAAGAATCCGGGCGCATGCACGCCACCACCTGGTATGTGCTGTCGAATGCCTTACGTGAATCTGCCGCACAGGGTCTGCCGGTTGCGGTGAACATCTCGCCGGCCATGCTGCACGAGCGTGAGTTCCTGGAAATGATTCGCAGTGCCATCGACAGTTGGCATGTGCCTGAGGGCTATCTGACCATCGAAGTCACCGAAGGCGCGGTCATCTCCGACTTTGAACTCTCGGCCGCACGTTTGCGCAAAGTGCGCGACATGGGTGTGCGGGTGTCGCTGGATGACTTCGGCACCGGTTATTCGGCACTGAGCTACTTTAAAAAGATTCCAGTCGATGAGCTGAAGATCGATAAGTCGTTTGTGATGGGTATGCGCGACGATGCCGACGATCAGCAGATTGTGCGTACCGTGCTGGCGCTGGCCAAACACTTCAAGCTCAAAACGGTCGCCGAGGGTGTTGAAGACAAGACCGCATACGGATTGCTGCGCGACATGGGCTGTGATTACGCGCAGGGCTTTTACTTTTCTAAAGCCCTGCCGCCTGCCGCCTTGACCGCTTGGCGGCGTCAGCGCGAACAGGACCTCATTACGGCTTAGACCGCGCCGGGCGCAAACTTCATCTGTATAGATCCGCGGCGCTCGGCAAACTTCCAGACGCCGTTCTCACGCACATAGCGGTCCTGGAACTCGCCGAAATAAAGCGGCCCCTGCGACACATGCGGCGGCGTCGCATCGGCTGCCGGCGAGCACGAGATCATCGTCAGATAAGAGATGCCGCTGGCGCTGTCTGCGCTTTCGACACTGATCATCACATTGGAGGCCAGGTGCTTGGTCAGCAGGCTCTTGGGCCGCGTCAGCAGCGATGCGCGGATGATCTCGCGGCCGGTAATGACCACATCGGGGGCCATGGGTCGCGACATAGAGCCCTCGAGCGCAAAGTAGTCGGCCGCGCCGCCGGTATCACCTAAGTCCAGCGCGCGCGCATAGGCGTATACCAGTTGTTCGCAGGCGCGTTCGATTTCAATGCGATCCAGGGTGGACAATGTGGTGCTCATGTCAGACTCCAAAGTGTTGGACTAATAACTAGACGGCAGCGCCGGTTTGCCCAGCATAAGGTCGGCGGCTTTCTCGGCGACCATGACCACCGCGGCGTTGGTGTTGCCGCCGATGATCGACGGGAACACCGAGGCATCGGCCACGCGCAGTTGCGCTATGCCGTGCACGCGCAGCTGCGCATCGACCACCGAGTGGTCATCCGGCCCCATGCGACAGGTGCTGACCGGGTGATGCACGGTATAGGCCTCGGCGCGGACATAGCCGGCCAGCTCCTCATCGCTGTTTAGAGCCGCTGTCGGTGCGGTCTCGTGCGCGCCATAGCCGGCAAAAGCTGCGCTGGCAAACAGGCGTCGCGCCAGCCGGATGCCGTGCAGCAGCGGCGCAAGGTCTGCGGCGTCGGACAGCAAGTTGGTGTCGATAAGCGGTGCAGCCAGCGGATCGTTGCTGGCCAGTTGCAGCCGCCCGCGGCTGCGCGGATATAACCCGACCGGGCTGATGGCAAAGCCATGGCCCACCGGGAAGGGATATTTCGCCGACGGCCGCTTGGCCGGCTGAAACACCAGTTGCACGTCCGGACGTGCTAACGACGGATCGCTTTTGACGAAGGCCGCTGATTCGAAGATGTTGTTGGCCAAGGGGCCGCTACGCCGCAGCGCGTACTGCGCAAGGTTGAGCAGGTTGCGCGGCATGGCGCGCCACGAAACGCCGTAAGAGGTCGTGTCGTTCATGGTCATGTGCACGGGACTGGCCAGGTGGTCATGCAGGTTGCGGCCGACACCGGGCAGGTGGTGCTGCACAGCAATGCCCACGTCTTGCAAGTGCTGTCCGTCGCCGATGCCCGATAGCAACAGCAGTTGCGGCGATTGTATGGCGCCGGCGGTCAGCACCACTTCGGCGCGTGCCGTGAATTGCACCAGGCCCTGCGCTGTCAGTGCTTCAACGCCGGTGGCACGCTGACCCTCGAGCAACACGCGCGTGGCATGCGCATGGCTGATCACTGTCAGATTAGGCCGGCCCAGCGCAGGCCGTAGCAGTGCGCGGGCGCTGGTTTCGCGCACACCATCGCGTATCGACAATTGCCGCAAGCCCATGCCTTCGCTGTCTGTGCCGTTGAGGTCGGCATTGGCCTTGTAACCCAAGCTATGCAGGGCGTTGAAGAACGACTGATTGAGCCGGTTGGGATGGGTGACGGTGCGCACGTTCATCGGGCCATCGCGCCCATGCAGCGGTGAATCGCCGTGATTCTCGTTGCGTTCGCTCTTGCGGAAATAGGGCAGCACCTCGCGGTAACTCCAGCCGGTGGCGCCGGCTGCTGCCCAATCGTCATAGTCGCTGGGGTGTCCGCGAAAATAGACCATGCCGTTGATCAGCGCCGAACCGCCCAAGCCCTTGCCGCGCGGTACGCCGATGCGCCGGTTGTTCAGGTGTGCTTGCGGCACGGTTTGATAGCGCCAATTAAGCTGCG
>CAIVTJ010000319.1 GCA_903908825.1 uncultured Pseudomonadota bacterium
AATGGCGCACGAACATAAGGTGCCGGCTTATACGGTGCTGCATGACAGCAGCCTGCGTGAGATCGCACAGCGTCTGCCCGACACGCTGTCGCAACTACAGGGTGTAACCGGTGTCGGTGCGGCCAAGCTCGAGCGTTACGGCGCGCAGATTATCGAGGTGGTCAGGGAATACGCGGGCTGACGCGACCGCTGCCCTTGCAGCGATAGCAGGGCACGGCTTGCAACATGGTCTCGCCACCCGGGCAGGTGGCGCAGCCGCGCCCGCAACAGACCGACATCACCACACTGCCGCCGCCCTGACAGTCCGGGCAGAGCGGGCGTGCGGCTTCAGGTGAGGGTGCATCGGTGGGCGCATTCATAAGCGCCGAATGCTAACCCCGCAGCAGGCCTAAGGGGTATAGCGGATGCCCAGCCGCAGCGTCCGCGGTTCCATAGGGTGGACATGAATATCGTCCACGCCTGCAGCCGGCTCGCCCTGCAAGCGTGAGGTATAGAAATAAGTGATGTCATCGTCGTGCCGGTCAAACACGTTGAGCACTTCGGCAAACACCGAGACATGGTCAAAGTTATAGCGGCACAGCAGATTGGCCAGCGTTGAACTGCTCGAGTTGATCGAGCCGTCCGCAGTAAGGGGCGCCGGCCCGAGGCTGCGCACGGTGAGCTCTGCCGAAGCGCGCGGTGATGCCGCGATGGCCACGCCGGCCGTCAGCACATAGCGCAGCGCGTTAGGGATGCGATTCTCACCCGCGGGCCCCTCTAAATAGCGTGCGTGGGTCGTGGCCGCAGACAGGTCGAAGTTGACGCCCTTGACCGGCGTCCAGTTGAGCAGTGCCTCGATGCCTTGGCGTTGGCTGGCATTGCTGCTTTGCGTATCACCGGCATCGCCTGAATAGACCAGCTCTGAAGCCATCTTCAGCGCCCAGAAGGCCACGGAAGTACTCAGACCTTCGCGTTCATAGCGCGCACCCAGCTCGCCGCCCGTAGCCGGGGCAAACAGCTGCACGCGCTCTACCGCTGCGCCGTTTACGGGCGCTACGCTCGCCACCGCACCGCGCGCATCGTTGGAATGAAAGCCACGACCTGCATCGGCATACAGCTCTAACTCATTACTGAGGCGATAGGCCACAGTGGCTTTAGGGCTGAACAGCGCAGCAGTGCGTTGCCCGGAGTTGAGCCGGTTGCTGGAACTGACATCGACCGCCATGACATCCAACCGGCCACCGAGGCTGGCGCGCCACGCTGCGTGTTGCCAGTCCAAGCTGCTGTGCACGGCTGCTGAGCTCTGGTCCACGCGATCTTCACGATCGGTCCGCAACAGCACGCGGGCCCGGGTCCGGTACAGACCGATGTTGCCGATGTGATCGACGCGGGCTTCTGCACCGGTGTGCAAAGCCCAATCACTGCTTAAAGCAAGTTGGCGTGACACCTGCCCGCCAGAAATCCAGCGGTTCTCAGCTTGTTCGAACTGATCACCCTGGACCGGGTCATCTAAAAAGTAAGTGAAGTTGGACCACAGCTTCAGCGCATAACGCTGCAGGTACAGCGAAGCATCGAGCCCGTCACCGGCTTGCCGTTGCGCAGTGAAGATCAGCCGCGAAGTCCGGCCGCCATCGGTCGGGTCGACAGTGCCCAATGAAGAGAGCTTGCCCTGTTGCACCGCCCGCAACGGAATCTGGTCAGTGGAGTTCCACTGCGATTGGTAGGCCAGAGCCGTCAGCGCCCAGTCACCCACGGTGCGGTTATAAAGAAAATTGCCGCGACGCAGCCGCTCGCTGTTGCTCCAGGGGCCATCCGACAAGCTGGCATCCAGCGCCATATAGGATTTGTCATCGAGTGAGACTGCACCCAGCACACGGCCATAGCCGTGTTCGCCACCGGTCACCGTTAAAAAGTTTTCGGCCAAGTGACCAAACAGTTTGAAATCGGCAGAGCCTGCGGCGGAGAAATCACCGACCTCAGCAAAGTAAGGGCCTTTGCGATAGTGAATGTGATCGACCAACTCGGGCAGCAAGATGTTGAGATCGAGGTAGCCTTGGCCGTGTGCATTAGTGCGCAGGTTCAGCGGCGCGCCGTTTAATGAGACTGAGAAATCGGTGCCGTGGTCCAGGTTAAAGCCGCGAAGAAAATATTGATTGGCCTTGCCCGAGCCCGAGTGCTGCGTGACCGCCAGCCCAGGGATCACTTCGGCGATTTCGCCGGTGCGCAGCAAAGGCCGGTCCGCAAAGGCGCCGAACGACACGCTGCCTTCAGAGGCGGAAGTGCCTGTGCCCACGCCCAGTTCACGTTGGCCCCAGACAAACACGGTGTCATCCGCACTGACCGGTGCATTCAGCCGCGGGTCATAGGTGACATCGGGTTCAGCCAGCGCTGCATGAGACACTAGTGCGCCGGCGAGCAGCAGACTTAGCGGCCTGATCAAGACACGCTCCAAAAAACGCCCGCAGCGATGCGGGCGTTGAGTACCAGACTAAAGCGAAAGCAGACGTCTTAGGCGACGCGCTTGCGGCGGGCCAGCGAGCCCAGACCGCCCAGAGCCGACACCAGCAACCAGGCAGCGCCGGGCAGCGGCACCGGAGCCGGGGTGTCCAACGACAGGTTGTCGAACATCGCGGTGTTGGCAGCCGCACCGAAGTCGATCGAGCGGCCGTTGCCGTTCAACACGATGCTGGCGAAGGACCAGACCGAGAAGTCGGCGGTGTTGCTGGTCAGCGAGAAGGTACCGACCACGTTGCCAGCGCCGTTCAGGTCGCTGTACACGTTGAAGGTGCTGTTGCCGATGGCCGAGTAGTTGAACGAGACAGTGCCGGTGAAGCCGTCACCAACGTTCACGAAGGCACTGGGGCCGACAGACGTGAAGGCCGACGAACCGGTGCCGTTGGTGAAGTAGGTGAAGTTGGCGGTGTTGGTCACAACCAGCGCGTCATCACCAAACGAAATACCGGCAACGGGGGTGCCGACCAGGGCGCCATCGGTCAGGCCTTCGAAGTCGAGCGTGGTCGAAAACGCCGGGGCGGTGGACAGAGCACCGGCCACCAGGGCTGCAATCAGTTTGACGTTCATAAACGATATCCTTGAGTTCTGAAGAATGATCTGCTGTAACCAAGTGCACGCAGTCACCGCCTGTTAAAGCGAGACAGGGATATCCGCGTAACCCAACTAGTAAGTGACTTACGATTTAACGTAAGACCCACTAACGGCAAGGATGCTAGCCCGGGCCGCATTTCTGACTCGTTACACTTCCGTGATCTCGGCGCGGCAACAGCCGCGGGTCTGAAGCTCGCGCGGCTTTACCCAAGCTGTCATAAAGGCGACGCACAATGCCGGCATGGACGAACTCATCAGTCTGTTCCCGACGCCGTTTTTGCGCTCTACCGGGGTGCTGCCGCCGCCTTTGGTTGAGGGGCTCATCCAATATTTTGTGGCGCAGGCCAAGCAGGACAACAACACCTCGCCTGGCTTGACGCACACCCGGATGCTCAAGCCCGGTGACAGTCCGCTGTTTATAGAAGCCGCAGCGCTGATCACGCCCAAGCTCGTCGACTTCGGTGTGCAGCTGTTCGGTGAGCGCATGGGTTGGGCCCTGAAAGAAATGTGGGTCAACGTGCTCGACACCGGCGGCCATCAGGCCATGCACAACCACGCCAACAGTTTTATTTCGGGTGTGGTCTATCTGACGCCGACCCACCCGAGTTCACAGACCGTGTTCATGAAGTCGCCCGGTGGTGTCGACTTCGCCTTTAAGAACGACCATGCCGGCATCGAACCGGGCCCCTTTAATGCCGACAAGTGGGTCAGTCCGGCGCCCGCGCCCGGCGATATGGTGCTGTTCCCCAGCTATCTGATGCACGCGGTGCCGCCGAACCGTGGTGAACGGCGCATCACGCTGGCCTTCAATGCCATTCCGTTACGCCTCGATTCCTGGGGCTATGTGGTCAGGTTCAGCGGTTGAACAGCCCGGCAGGACTGTGGAGCCGTCGGGTTCCGCCCTTCATCCTGATGGCCTCCGGCTTTGCCGGACTGGGCTATCAGATCATCTGGACACAGCAGTCAGCCTTGTGGCTGGGCCATGAATCGGCTGCGGTGCTGGCCGTTGTCGCAGCCTTTTTCGGCGGTCTGGCTTTAGGTGCGCTGGCGTTGGGACGGCAGGTCGAGCGCAGTGCCGAGCCGGCCCGCTGGTATGCCGGCTGTGAACTGCTGATCGCGGTCTGGAGTCTGGTCATCACATTAGCCTTGGCGCCGGTCAGCGGTCAGTTGCTGGCCTTGATCGGTGCGCAACCGTCGGCGCTGTGGCAATGGTCAATGACCTTTGGCGCCACTTTTCTGATGTTGTTGCCGGCCACGGCGGCCATGGGTGTGACGCTGCCTGCCATGGAACGTGTAGTGGCGCGCGCGGCACCTTCCCCACAGGTCATTTCGCGGCTGTACGCCAGCAACACCGCCGGCGCCGTGCTGGGTGTGACGGTGATGGCGCTGTTTTTGCTGCCGCGCTGGGGCCTGACGGCCACCAGTCTGTTGTGCACCGGCTTGAACCTGCTGTGCGCGGGCCTGACCTTGATGACCTGGCGCAAGCCTGTACCGGCCTGCGCCACAGACCCGAAGGCCGCTGCAACAACGGCACCTGGCAGCAGCCTGCTGTGGCGATTGGCTGCGACCGGCTTTCTGGGTATCGGCTACGAAGTGCTGGTGGTCCGCGTGCTCAGTCAGGTGACCGAGGACACGGTCTATACCTTTGCTTTGTTGCTCGCGGTGTATCTGCTGGGCACCGCTACGGGTGCTGCCGTGTACCGGCGTCATCGCAAAACGGCAGCAGAGCCGCGGCAGCAGACCGATGCCTTGCTGATGCAGCTTGCGCTGGCCTGCCTGCTCAGCACCGCAGGCCTTTGGTGGGCCGATACGGTCAAGGCTGCCGTGCTGCAAGCGTTAGGGCCCGGCGTATTGCCGGCCTTGACTGCAGAGGCTGTGCTCGCGGTGCTGGCTTTTGCCTGGCCTACCGCAGTCATGGGCGCTTTGTTCTGTCAGCTGAGTGAACGTGCCAGTGCGGCCGGCATCGGCTTTTATAAAGCCATCGGCGTGAACACGCTGGGTGCTGCGTTGGCACCGGTCTTTTGTGGTGTGTTGGCCGCTCCATTGCTGGGTCCGCAATATGCTTTGTTGTTGCTGTGCGCGGGCTATGGCGTGCTGGTGAGCCGCTGGCCCTGGCGACTGCTGACGTTTCGTATCGCTGCGCCGCTGCTTTTGGTGTTGGCGTTGCTGCCGCCCTTGGCTTTTGTCGATGTGCCGCCGGGTGGCTCGGTAGTCAACTATGAAGACGGCATGCTAGCGGCGGTCAGCGTGGTGCAGGACGCCGGGGGCGCGTTGACGCTGCGTATCAACAACCGTCAGCAGGAAGGCAGCAACGTCACGATGCGCGTCGATGGGCGCCAGGCCTGGCTGCCGCTGCTGCTGCACCCCGATACGAAGCACGCGCTGTTTTTGGGCCTGGGCACGGGCATGACATCAACGGCGGCCGTGCTGGTGCCACCGCTGCAGGTCGATGTGGTCGAACTGTTGCCCGAGGTCATCCGCGCCTCAACGCTGTTTACCGCGCCCTTGTTGCAGGGCGTCGACAACCCGCGCTTGCATCAGATGGTTGCCGATGCGCGGCGCTATGTGCGCAGCAGCCGGCAACAATACGATGTGATCATCGCCGACAACTTTCATCCGGCCCGCAGCGGTTCGGGTGCGCTGTACACCGTCGAGCATTTTGCAGCGGTCAAAGCACGGCTTGCAGCTGATGGGCTGTTCTGTCAGTGGCTGCCGCTGCACCAACTCGACATCGCGACCTTGCAAAGCATCGTGCGTTCCTTCACGGCTGTTTATCCGCAGGCCTATGCGGTGCTGGCCAGCAACAGCCTGCAAACGCCGGTCATCGGTCTGGTGGCGCATGCTGACAACAGTGCTTTCGATGCGGCAGCCATTGCCACGCGCACTGCACACCGGCAATGGCCCGCGGCCTTGCAGGGTCTGGGTCTCGAAGATGAATGGGCCGTCTTAGGCAGTGTGATGGCCGGGCCTGCTGCCTTGCAGGCGTTTGCCAAGAACGCACCGCTGAACACGGATGACCACCCGGTGGTGGCTTATGCCGCACCGCGGGTGACTTATCAGCCGGACTCGCGTCCTCTGGACCGCTTGCAGGTGCTGCTCAAGCAATGGCAGGTCAGCGCGCACGAAGTGATAGGCGACGCAAACGATGGCGGGACACAGGTACGGCTGGAAGCTTATTGGCAGGCTCGCAGCCAATTCATTGCGGCTGGGAGCGAGGTCCGACCGACCGCAGATTTGACTGCGATGCTGGCGCAGGTGCGGGAGCCTTTGTTGCAAGTGCTGCGCGTCAGCGCCGATTTCCGGCCAGCTTATGACCCGCTGCTGGCCATGGCGCAGGCGCTTGCGGCGCAACAGCCCACAGATGCGCGTGCCTTGTTGAGCGAGCTTGCAAGATTGGCCCCGCAGCGGACCGAAGCGCGCCAGCTCCTGCGCGGCACTGACGGGCCATAACCAAACGTTAACCTGAGCGTCATGCGGCGGTTTGAACATAACGCCACGCCTTGATGGCCGCATTCAGGCGGCAGCGTCGACATCAAAACCGCATCGCAGGAGCACACAGATGAATTTCCGTTTTAATAAGAGCCAGGTCGCCCTGGCTGTCGTCGCCGCGCTGAGCGCCGGCGCTTTCTCGGTCGCCCCCTCGGTGGCCGAGGCCGCTAAGACCCCTGGCAACTATGTTGCCGGTGACTTCCACAACCACACCACTTGCTCAGACGGTACTCTGTCGATGCAGAAGCTGGTCAGCAAGGCTGTGGACACTTGGGCACTGGACTGGTTCATTCAAGCTGGCCATGGCGGCAGCAACACCACCAACTGCACGCTGGTCGAAGACGCCAGCTTGGGCACGCCCGCTTATCCTTACGATGCGACCAAGAGCCCCAGCACGACTTGGGTCAACAGCGGCTACACGATCAAGGGCAGCCTGACCGGCGGCAAGATGCCGCGCTGGCAGACGCTGCAGGAAGTTCAGTACAAGCTCATGGAGTACTTGAACGTCTATAAGAACAAGCCGATGTTCATCGGCCTCGAATCGGTGGTCGCCGGTCACGAGCACAGCTCGATGGCGGTCATTGCCGGTCAGATGCCTGCTTCGATCCAGAGCCAGGTCGGCACCCTGCCCACCACCGGCACCTCGCCCTACACGCAGATCGGCAATGCCGATGCGCTGTCACAGTGGACCTATTGCTTTGATCGTGGTGACTACGACAACAGCCGTGGTGCCTCCAACCTGTGGAGCTGCGGCGTCACCGGCAGCCTGAACTCGGCTAACACCAGCAGGGATCCGGTCGCCATGAAGCTCAACCCGGGCTCGGGCACGGGCGTCGGCACGCGCGGCCATGAAAAGACCGTCGAAGGCGTCAAGTGGATCGCTCAGAACTTCCCGCAGCAGGGCTACTACGTGCCCGCTCACTTGGAGCGCGCCGGTACGTTCTACGCCGATGGCCAGTTCGGCTTTAACATCGAACACCTGCGTAACCTGAACAACGCCGGCCCCACGGTCGCCTTCGGCTTCGAGTCGCAGCCCGGTCACGGTGCTTCTTCCAACCGTGGTGAGTACCAGGTTCTGCGCAACAACTTCGCGGCTGGCAACTTCGACATCGGTGGCGGCGTCAAGGTCAACGTTGACTCGGTCGGCGGCACGACCTACGGCGGCACCGGCGTGTACGCTTCGCAGATCGGCGGCGTGTGGGACGCGCTGCTGGGTGAAGGTCGTAACTGGTGGTTCTTCGCGAGCTCTGACTGGCACAACCGTGGCAACTTCGGTGCCGATGACCGTCGCTCGACGCAGGACTTCCAGCCCGGCGAATACCAGCGCAACTACACGATGGTCCGCAACAACAGCGTCAAGCTGAACCCGCAGATGATCGTTGATGGTCTGCGCACGGGCAACAACTTCGCCTCTAGCGGCCAGTTGATTGACCGTCTGGCTTTCGTGGCCTGCGTGTCCTACCCGACGGCCCCCAAGACCAACGCTGCGGTTGAGGCCATTGCGGTCGCTGCGGCCACCAACAACACCGACACCGACTCAGCGGGCTGCGCCACCATGGGCGAGAAGCTGAAGATCCGTTCGGGTGGTGAAGTGGTGGTGACGATTGTTGTG
>CAIVTJ010000320.1 GCA_903908825.1 uncultured Pseudomonadota bacterium
GCGCGCACGGCTGCGGTTGGCGGGCCTGGCACCGGTATCGGTGCAGGGGCGGCCGGTACGCCTCCCCCGCCACCGCCGCAGATCGTGCTCAGCCGCAACGGCAAGACCTATAACGTGACCCAGAGCAGCAACGTGCGTGCGGGTACCGAGATCAAGCTGGTCACCGAAGAGCCGTCGCTGAACCTGAACCTGACCGAGATGGACCAAGGCTCGTGGGTGATCCTGGAACTGCCGGGCTATACCAGCTCTGCCTCAGGGACTGCGCAGGGCAGCTTGGACGCGCTGCGCAACGCCAGTGCCACGTCCTACTACAAAGACAAAGAGGCGCTGTGGGTCAAAGTGGTGTCTGAGGGTAGCGGCGCCAGCGTCGCAATACCAGGCAGCGGCACTAGCCTGCAGGTCAGCCGGTAGGCGACCAGCATCTCAGGACATCAGGAGACAGATATGAACCGGCAAGTCAATACGACTCTGTGTTTTATCGCAGCACTGCTGCTGGCCCCGACGCTAGCGCAGGCGCACCACTCGGCCGCGATGTTTAACGCAGCGCAGGACGTCGAACTCAAAGGCGTGGTTAAGACGTACAAGTTTGAGAACCCCCACGTCAACATCGTCATCACTGTGCGCGATGAGAAGACCGGCACCAACACCGACTGGTACGTTGAAGCCGCATCAGTGCGCGGCTTGGCCATGGCGGGCTGGCGTCGTTCGACGCTCAAGCCCGGCGATACGGTCACCGTCCTTGCGCATCCGCTGCGCGATGGCCAACCCGGCGCCAACCTGGTTAAAGCCACACTTGCTGATGGCACCACACTGGCCGCTAATGCCGGGCGCAACTACTGAGCCTTATCGAGCACCTCATGCAACACACCACCAGTACCGCTACACGGTTGATCTCTGCTGCAGTGCTGCTGTCGCTGTTGGCTGTGGGCTACACAGGCCTGGCCAAAGCGCAAACAGCGGCAGCCAAAGCCAATGCACTGCCACCGGAGCCGCTGGGAGCCTTGCATAAAGACAACTTGGCCAGGAAGCGAGCCAAGCCGCCGTTTGTGCTGACCGGCAACTGGATGTGGAATGGGCCGCGTAACCGCGATTCCGGCGGTTACCAATTCTTCCCGCTGCCCAAGTTCAAGCCGGCTGTAAAGGCGGTTTACGATGAGGCCATGGCTACCATCGCATCGGGCAAGGCCTATAAAAACGATGAGGGCTATTGCTGGCCTGCCGGCATGCCCGAGAGCATGACGCGCGTCTGGCCCAACCAGACCATACAACTCCCCACCGTCATCGTGATGACGCAGATGCTGAAACACGAAATCCGCTGGATCTATCTGGATGGCCGGCCGCATGCCGATCCGGAGATCAAGCCGCCCAGCTACGCGGGCGATTCCATCGGTCACTATGAAGGCGACACGCTGGTGATCGAAACGACCAATCTGCAGACCAAGCACCACTGGGTCCAGAACGGCGTTGCAGCAGGCGAGAACCTGAAGATCGTTGAGCGCATCAAGCTGCTCGATGGTGGCAACACGCTGCAGAACACGCTCACGATGACCGACCCGGAAAGCTGGGACGGCGAGTGGACCAGCACCAAGTACTGGTACCGCGACGACAGCGTCGATGCTGAAGAGGCCTTCTGTCTGCCCGACATCAACGACAACCTGTTGTCTACCCGAGAGAGCTCACAGGTCCGATGAGCGAAGTCAGCGGGCAGTCGCCGTCGAAATGAGTCGTCCCCTCAAATTCCTGATCTCATTGCTGGTCGTGGCCGTCTGCCTGCGTTCTGCTATCACCGGCGTCGGGCCATTGCTGACGCAGTTACGCGCTGACATGGGCCTGTCGGCGACCGTTGCAGGTGTGCTGTCGAGCTTGCCGCTGCTGATGTTTGCCGTGTGCGCGCCGCTGGCGAGGTTGGCGCGCAATCACGGCACCGAGCGGCTGCTGCTGGCTGCGCTGCTGGCTTTGTTGACCGGCATCCTGCTGCGACCAACCGGTCCGCTCCTCGCACTGTTTGCCGGCACGGTGCTGCTGGCAGGCGGTATCGCTGTCGCCAACATCCTGCTGCCGGTGCTGGTGAAGCAGCACTTCCCGACGCGCATCCCTGCCCTGACCACCGGCTATGCCACGGTGATGGGCCTGTCGGCCACGCTGGGCTCTGGCTTAGCCGCGCCATTGGCCGCTGCCTTGCCAGGCGGGTGGCGTGGGTCGTTGCTCTTTTGGGCTGTGCCAGTGGTGGTGGCCATCGCGTTGTGGATTCCTCACACCCGCAACGATGTCCACACCGTTCCGGCCTCCGCGGAGCCCTCGCCACCGTTGCCTTGGAAGAGCCCTCTGGCTTGGCAGGTCACCGGCTACATGGGACTGCAGTCGCTGGTGTTCTATGTGACCGTGGCGTGGTACCCGACCATGCTGCATGACCAGGGTATGGCGGCTGCAACCACCGGTTGGATGCTGACCTTGTATCAGGCAGCGGCCCTGATCAGCGGATTGGCTGTACCGCGCTTGATCCATCGCTCACCCGATCAACGCGTGCTGGCTGTCAGTATCGGTGCGTTGAATGCCGTGGGCTCGCTGGGCATGTGGCTGTGGCCCTCAGGTATTGCACTGTGGATGGTGATACTGGGAGTTGGCAGCGGTCCGGCGTTGATCCTGGCGTTGTCGTTCATGGGGCTGCGCGCCGCCACGCCGCGCGCGGTGGCGGCCCTGTCGTTGATGGGCCAGGCCCTGGGTTATCTGGTGGCCGCAGTGGGTCCGGTGGTGTTTGGCTTCCTGCACGACCTGACCGGCGGCTGGCAGGCACCCATGGCCTTTCTGGTCACAGCAGGCTTGCTGCTGGCGGCCTGCGGTTATGGCGCAGGCCGCGCGATAAGGCAGTAAGGAAGCGGGCTTTTAGCGAGCGCCGCTTTCCTTTCTGACCAGATAGCCGATGAGATCGATGTAATCGGCGGCGGCCGAGAGCATGCCGTTGTTGATGCGGTATTTGCCGGCCACCACCAAGGTTGGCGTGCCTTCGACCAGAAAGGCTTTAACCATCGCATCGCTTTGCTTCATGCGTGTCTCAACCGAAAACGACTTAGAGGCCTGCACAAATTGCTCGGCCGTCACGCCACCGCGTGCCGCGTAAAACCGCGCCACATCTTCGATGGTGGGCTGACGTGACTTGATGCGCTGCGTCTGCATATCAACCACGGCCAGCGGACCATTAGGGTCCCAGATGGCGTTGAACATTGCGCTGTGGTTTTTGTCCGCCACGCCCAGAGCCTGCGCGGTTAGGAAGGAACGCTGGAACAGCGGCCAGGACTCGGACGGATTCCACGAGGCATGTAAGTAGGTCAGCTGCGCGTTGGCGGGCAGTCCGGCTTTGATCTTTTCCACCATGCCCTGAAACTGGAAGCAGGCCGGGCAGCCGTAAGAAAATACTTCGGTGACTTCGACCTTGCCTCCCGGCGCCTGGCTGGGCTGCGGGATGCGCAGCTCTGTGTAGTGGCGACCCTCCACCCACTTGGCCGCGTCGGCAGCCACAGCCACTTGCAGCACGGCGCCCATCAGCAGCGCAGCCATTCCCAGCAATACCCGTCGTGTCATCGTCATGTGTCCCCCAAAGGTGTGTGACGTGATGGTATCAATCTGCCACGGCCTGCATCACGGCAGTCTCAAAATCACCAGTGCGCTGCTGCCCCGGTGTCTGCACAAACAGTATCGCCGTGAGCTTGCGCGTGGGGTCGACCCAGAAATGCGTGCCATAGGCCCCGCTCCAGCCATAGCTGCCCTGGCCCAGCAAGGTGTGGCGCGCCGCCGGATCGGTCACGACGCGCACCCCCAGACCATAACCCTCACCGGGCAAGCGGCCTGGCAAGGTCTCGGCAATCACCCGCGAGCCCATCAGCCGCACCGTGGCCGGCGCCAGCAGACGCACGCCGTCGTACTCACCGCCGTTGGCCAGCAGCATTGCAAAGCGCGCGTAGGACTCGATGGTGGTGATGAGGCCGCCGCCACCGGAATCCAGCATCGGTGTATTGAGGCGGTCCGGATCCGCGTTGGGCGTGATGCCCTTATCGCCCTGCACATACAGAGTGGCCATGCGGGCACGCTGTGCATCGGTCGGCCAGAAGGTGGTGTCTTTCATACCCAGCGGCGCAAAGATCCGCTGCTGCGCAAACTCGCCAAACCGTTGACCTGCCGCAATCTCGACAATGCGCGCCAGCAACTCAAAGCCTGCCAAGCCGCTGTACGACCAGCGCGTGCCGGGCTGAAACTCCAGCGGCACAGCAGCCAGATCATCCAGCGCCTTGATGCCCTCGGCCCGATGGCGGTCCATGACGGGGGCCGCAGCAGCGATGCTGACCGGACCACTGACCAAACCACCGGTGTGGGTCAACAGATCGGTGATGGTCAACGCACGATCGGCGGGCACCGAGTAAAAGCCCTGCCCACGCGGTACAGCAACCTTCACATCTTTGAAGGCCGGGATGAAGCGGCTGACCGGATCATCAAGGCGGATCTTGCCCTCTTCGACCAGCATCAACACTGAGACAGCCACGATGGGCTTGGTCATCGAAGCGATGCGCATCAAGGTGTCTTTCTGCATCGGCTTGCGTGACACCAGGTCGGTGACACCCTGAGCCTGCAGATGCACGATACGGCCGTCGCGGGCCACCAGGGTGACCGCGCCGGATATCTCACCGGCAGTGATCTGCCGCTCTACAAACGCGCTGATGCCCTGCAGGCGCTGCGCTGAAACCACAGGTGCCGCGGGCGCTGCGGCCTGCACCGGCAACGGCATGCCTGTCAGAGCTAACGCCACAGCGCAGCCCAGTAATCCGTAGCGATAACTCTTGCTCATAGTTCCCCCGTGTTGTGCGCTGCGGCGCTGTGATTGGGCTTCGAGCCTGCAGATTAAATAGCCTATACCAATGGCGTAGGGGCGCATCGCCAGCGCTGCGCAAGCAAAAGCCTGCTAAGGTTTGCCTGAGGTTGCTTAGCTGATATCCACGACAGCATCCTGCAAATACAGACGGCACTCAAGGCAAACCTATGACACTGCGTCGTTTCATTGTTGGCGCGATACTGCTCTCCACCTTTTCAGGAGCGGATGCTATGGCCATCGAAGAACCTGCCTTTAAGTCCATCCTGCATGAGGGCGCTTTTGAAGTGCGCGACTATGCGTCACTGGTGGTCGCCGAAGTGACCGTCAGCGGCGATCAGAAGGAAGCAGCCAGCAGAGGCTTTCGGCTGCTCGCAGGCTATATCTTCGGCGGCAACAAACGGCGCCAGAGTATCGCCATGACCGCGCCGGTTGCCCAAGCGCCGGCAAACGAAAAGATCGCCATGACCGCGCCGGTCACCCAGATACAAAACGCCGGCGAATGGGTCGTGCGCTTCACGATGCCCAGCGCCTACTCGTTGGACACGCTGCCGGAACCCAATGACCCTAAGGTGCAACTGCGTCTGCTGCTGCCTGCCCGCTATGCGGTGCTGCAATTCTCGGGGCTGGCACGCAAAGACGATGTCGCTGATAAGACCGCAGAGCTCGAAAAACTCGTTGCGAGCCACCAGCTGCGCCCCATCGGCCCGGCGTCGCTGTCGCAGTACAACCCGCCGTGGACGCTGTGGTTCATGCGACGCAATGAAGTGATGATCCCCGTCGCGCCTTGATTGCGAGTCAAGAAGCTCATCGTCTGCAGCCCGTTCAATCCAGGCGCCCAACAGTCGAGGCGCACCAACCTAAGCCCTCAGGCGGCAAGCCCCCGGGCGGCCGCCCATCTTTGTAATGCGTCTAGCAACTGCTGTGTCGACGCGGGTTTCGCGAGATAGTCATTCATGCCTACTTCCAGACATTTTTCGCGGTCGCCTTTGAGGGCATTGGCGGTGAGGGCAATGATGTACGGCGGCTTTCCTCGAGAAGTGCGCGCGAGGATTTCTTTGGTTGCTTCGTATCCATCCATCATCGGCATTTGGCAGTCCATCAGTACGACGTCATAGGCCTTGCCGTCTATTGCCTTCAAGGCTTGCTGACCGTCTTCAGCCACATCAGGTTTTATCCCCAATTTCCGCAGCATTGAGGTAATCACAAGCCGGTTGCTGGGGTTGTCCTCCACCAGCAGCAAACGGCCATCGAGTTGGGTGATTGCAACCTTCTGCTCAGAGCTTGCCAATACCTTGACCTCTGGTGCTTTGCTGACGACATCTAAGGGCAGGTCAAACCAAAACCTTGAGCCCTTGCCATATTCGCTTTCAACGCCGACTTGACCGCCCATCATTTCGACCAGGTTCTTGCAGATGGCCAAGCCCAAACCTGTACCGCGAAACTTCTTGGACAGCGAACTGTCGAGTTGCGAGAAAGGCTTAAACAACTTTAATAAATCGCCTGCCTGCATACCGATGCCGGTATCCCGGACGCTAAAGCGCACAGTCAGGCGCCCAGCCGTTGCGGACTGAGTGAGTGCTTCTGCCCGTATGTGTACCTCTCCGCGCGGGGTGAACTTGATCGCGTTGCCGGCTAAATTGACCAGAATTTGGCGGATCTTTGCAGCATCTCCCAGAACCGAGGCCGGCAGATCCGGTGAACCGGACAGGCTGAGCATCAGATTTTCGCTCGTGACTTGCGGCTTAAGCGCCGCCACCACTTCTGAAATAAGCTCGGTCGGATTGAACTGCGCGACGCTGACACCCATTTTGCCGGCTTCAATCTTCGCCAAGTCGAGAATGTCGTCGATCATACCCAGCAGCAGCGCACCGGAACGCTGAGCCATCTGGGCATATTCCTGCTGTTCTTCGGTCAGTTCGGTATCCAACAGCAGTTCGTTGCCGCCCAGGATGCCACTCAGCGGCGTACGCAGTTCATGGCTCATATTGGCAAGGAAGAGCGACTTGGCCTCGTTGGCCGCTTCGGCGAATTCCTTGGCCTGAATAAGAGAGTCACGCGCGGCCAGCAATCCGTGCCGCGCTTCGGCCAGGCCACCCGCAGCCGTAGCCACCTCGGCCTGCAGGCGATTGAAGCTCTCGGCCATCTCGCCCAATTCATCTCGGGTTTTGGTTTTGACCGGCGTGATTGCAAGCGTCGCGTGGGCAGCCTCCAGATTGCCTTCACCCAGCGCTTGCATGGCATTGGAGAAATCTTTGAGCGTACCGTCAGCCAAGCGGTTGGCAGCGACGGAAACCTCTTGGGCCGCAAAAGCGATCATACCGGGCAGCACCAGTCCCACCATCACGGTTAGTATGGCGACCACCACAAAGATGTCTTCAAGAGCTGTCAACAGCGGACCTGGCGTCTGCGGCAGATGACTGACCGCAAGGTAGTAGCCCAAGGCGTCCAGAAGCAGGACCAGCACCATCGCGCCGGTAAGCTTGACGTGCAAGGTTCTAAAGCGCAGCGGTTCACCGGCGGCGAGTTTGTCCTCCGCTTTGCGCCAGACGTAAAGAACCGAACCTGAATAGGCAAAGATCAGACCGACGATAACGGTCGTTAGCCCGAATTGCTGGAAGCCCAGCAGCGCCGTAGTGGCCCACACGGCCGCAGCGCCCACACCCAAGGCGATGGTTCCCTGAGGCGCACGCCACGGCCGATGCGCCCCGGGGGCGTCCCGGCGCAGCAACCACACAGCGACCGAAGGCATGACCAGTCCGCCAAAAACGTAGGTGAAGTTCGTCGCCGCGATCAGCCACAACGGGTCGCCCATAAAAAGAAACAGCAAGGCAAATGCGGCCGTGAACAGCGTGGCAAACCAAGGCACATCGGTTTTGAGCGAACGCTGGGCAAACCAGCGCGGAATAAGCCCATCCTCACTCAGTTGCGCCAACGTTCTGGGCGCACCGCACAGCGGTTGCAGGCTGCCGAGAAACAGATTGAGCAACATGAACCAGACAGCCACGGCCTTGGCCACGCCGCCAAACACCGGCGCGAACGTGGGGCCCAGGACCGCCGCAAGGTCCTTGGAGAGATTTTCCGGACCCAGCACGCCCAGCCAGATCAGCGGTAGCGGAATAAAGAACAGGCACGCCACGGCAGCGCTGGCGAACATCGTGCGCGGTAGATTGGTTTCCGGGTCTTTCATTTCCCCGACGTGGCAGGCGGCGGTCTCAAATGCCGGGGCGACGAAGCCGATCAGGAACAGACCTGCCATCACGCTGGTCATGCCCCCGAACCAGCCCTGAAACGGCGTGGTCAGGTGAAGGTTGGTGGCCTGCTGCCAGTCCACTGTGCCCGCGAAGATCGGCGCAATGCCGGAAATAAGCGCGAGCGCCGCAGACACCGTAGCCATGGGTATGGCCAGTCGCGCCACCCATTTGACGCCCATGAGGTTCAGACCCGTGAACAACAGGACTAGGACAACTGCGGTAGGCAGGCTGGGCAGGTTGGGCAAGTACCAGGATTGGATCGCAGTAGCAGCCAGCAGGGCGCAAATACCGGACGTGGGCACCCAGCCCCACCAATAGCAACTGCCAGCAAGGTTCGCGAGGATAGGGCTGTAAGGCCGAAAGGCTTCCGCGCAGCTGGCGGCAATGCCGCCTACGCGTTTGGGATACATCAGCAGCAATTCGATCCAGCCGGGAACCGCTGCGCAACCCAGCAGCACGCCGACCATGAGCAGGACAATGGCAGCCGTGCCTTGACCGGTGATGCTCTCCTGACCGACCAGCAGTGCGCCGAGAATAAAGATGCTCTGATTGCCGCCACCCATGGCAAGCGCGGTCGTGCCCAACCAGCCGAGGTTGTGCGGATGGGGCCGGATAGCAGTATCAACAGTTTCGGCTTGAGGCTTAACGAGCGTTCTCCAATTTCCCGGGATAACGGGCAAGGCGGCTGAATCGTAATGTAGGGCAATGCCGCGCCGGAATAAACCGTGATTTTTTGCTGCAGCGCACACTTCCGGCCGGCGGCAAGCAATTGACAGGCCTGAGCATTAGATAGCAGTCTCGGCTGGGTTGCTCATTCAACTATCACTGTAGGAGTCACGCCACATGAAACGCTCACTCGCTCTGCTCATCGCTGCAAGCCTTGCTACTGCAGCCGCCTTTGCCCAGGCACCGATGCGCTCACTGGCCGACCCGGTGGTGGCCCACCCGGATCCGGAATCGTTGTTCACCAGCAAGAATGCGGCGATCCACCGCAACAAGCAGGCTGCCCTGCACATCATGCGCGAGCTGTTGCAGTGCAATCAGTGGGCGCGCTCAGACCAGTGGCTGAGCAACAAGTACATCCAGCACAATCCGATGGCCGCTTCGGGCCTCGATGGCGTGAAGAAATATTTCATCGAAGTGGCCAAGCGCGTACAGACACCCACCTGCACCAAGCTCACCAGCCCGGTGGTCGCCGTGCAGGCTGAGGGTGATTACGTGACGGTGCTGACCGTGCGCGAGATCAAGTACACCGACGATCCGGCCAAGTCCTATACGACCACTTGGTTTGATACTTGGCGCTTTGTCGACGGCAAGGCCGACGAGCATTGGGACCCGGCCACATTGCCGCTGCCGGTCAAGTAAGCCGGCTGTTGGTTATGTTTCTGCCCATCAACGGCCCGAACCATATTTAGCTCCGCAAAGCGTGCAGAGCCTACAACAAGCCAATCACCTGTTCAGGAGTTGGTAGCTGTACGCCTAGGAATTCAATATGAACTCGCAGCACAGCCTCTTTTCCTAGGTAGTTTTTCAGGAATCCGTCTTTCGCGATATTATATTCCTCTACCGACACCAACGGCCGGAGCTCGATCAAGAAATTAATCAACCCCTCAAACACCCTCAAATCATTACCCCATGCACCACCAGCCCTTGTATCAGTTGAAAAGCTAAATAGCGGGTAATCAAAAAACAAAAAGTCATGAGCCTTGGCAGCCATCAACAAAGGTACAGCATATAGGTGATTTGTATTTCTAAACCTGGCGAGAGCACTCAGACAACACTGGATTGATCGCTTGGAGTACACGATACCGACATGACGCGGCAAGTAGGGCAGAAAAAATCTCTCGGCAACGGAGCTGTCAAGGGCCAGCATATTTTCAGAATATTGCTTTTCACCAATGCTTACCCGCGAATCATCTAAAGTTGTATGATCAGAATGATTAAATAATATGACGCCCTTTTGCGACTTAACGGCCGCATCTATTATGTAGAGCGGGTTAATCGGACATAAGCTAAAAAGATCATCATCACTAATAGTTAGCGTGAAATCAAATTCCTGCGAATGATTTTCAAAATAATTTAAAATGTTGTCATCAAAACCAACGCCTGGATTTATTATCCTGCGATCACAATCCCTTTCAATGCTCTGCCGCTCCGGGTTAAGAGGGTCGGAATCAGTAACCCATATGGAATAAATATTTTCCCCAGCGTAGACAGATCTATGCGCATTAACCTGACCCAAAACCCTTGAGAGATCTGCGTTTCGCTTATATGTCAATATAAGAATACATATTTTCATAATTCAATCCCTAAGCAAAACATGACCCCGGCTTTTCGGCGCCTCGGGGAATTTTCCCTGCCATTCGATGGCAGTCTCAATTTTGGTCAGGTGACCCTGCGAACCCGCCGCCCGATGGCAACGATAACTGAACTCAGCGACTGGAAGTCTGCCGGCTGCGCATAACCTCGGCGTAAATGTCTGCATACACCGACAGGGGCTGGAGGTAACCGTCCAGCGAACGTTCAGCCCCTGCCGCACGCCATTGGTAAACGCTCTCGGGCAGGCTCGCGGCGAGTTCAAGGGTGCGCGCGAGCGCAGCCACGTTGCCAGGGGGACAAAACAGCGCCCAAGGTCCGGCCGCTTCAGGCACGCCACCGTCGACGGTGACGATGCTGGGCAGGCCGAGGTAGCGCGCCTCGATAGGCGTCAGGCCCATGTCCTCACGGGTGTTCGGCGGGCAGACCAGCCACTTGGCGGACGCCAGTCGCGCGTACTTATCCGCCTCGGCGATCAGACCGGTGACAGTCAGGCCGGGCACACCCAGCGCCGCGATGCGTTCAGTGAGCGCCGGTCGCAGCGGACCGTCGCCGGCCAGCGTCAGCGGCCAGGCCGCGCGATCCAGATCAGCCATCGCATAGGCCTCGATCAGCTCTCCGATGCCCTTGCCCTCGATCCAACGACCGATGAAGAAAAAGCCGCGGCGCGACTCACTGGCCACGCGCTGGCCGCCAAAATGCGTGACGGCCGGTATGACCCGCGAGCACGGCAAGGGCCGTGCTGCCTGCCAGGTATCCATTACAAAGCGCGAGTTGTAGGTCCGCGCATCAGCCAGGTCGTGGCCGAGTTTCCATAACCGCTGGCGCAGACCACCCCCGGCACGCCGCCAGTTATGCACCGTGACCACCAGCGCTTTGCCCAGCACTTTGGCGCCGAGCAGGATGTCGGGCGAGCAGTTATTGGCGTGGACGAGGTCGGCCCAGCGCAGATGGCTCAGCAAGGCGCGGCTGCCGCGCTCGCAGAAATAGGCATCGAGGCCAAGATCCGCGCAGCGCGCGCGTAAGGCGGGCTGGACGTCGAAGCCGGCAACAATTTTGAAAACCAAGCGCACTTCGAGGTCAGGCTGACGTCGCATCGCATCGGCGACGGCGATGGCAAACAATTCCATGCCGCCGATGACGCCTTGGCTCGGGAGTGCGATGAGGAGCTTCAAGCTTGGGACTCAGTCAGAAAAGTGCGCGGAAGACTACCGTCTACAGCCCCTCACCGTCGAGTTCAAAGCAGGCTGGCCTGATTCGCTATCCTTTATCATCTGCCCCGTGAAAACAGAACCCGCACCCAGCGCTGCGCTGCCCATCGTCAACATCGCGGCCTACCGCTTCGCCGCGCTGCAAGACCTGCAGGCGCTGCGCACAGAGCTGCTCGCGCTGTGCCGCGCGGGCCAGCTGCGCGGCACCATCCTGCTGAGCAGCGAGGGTATCAACCTGTTCATGGCTGGCGAATCGGCGGCCATCGAATCCCTACTCGCACGCCTGCGCGCACTACCCGGTCTGGAATCGCTGGCAGCCAAATACAGTTACACGGCGCATCAACCGTTCCGGCGCCTGCTGGTGCGGATCAAGCGCGAGATCATCGCTTTTGGTGTTCCCGGCATAAACCCGGCACAGCGCACCTCACCCAAGTTGGCGCCGCAGCAACTGAAGACTTGGCTGGATGAAGGCCGGCCGATCACGTTGCTTGATACGCGCAATGACTACGAAGTGAAGCTCGGCACCTTTGAGAACGCACTGCCTGCCGGCGTGGATCATTTCCGCGACTTCCCTGCCGCCGTCGCAAAGTTACCTGAAGAACTTAAAGAGCAGACCGTCGTGATGTTCTGCACCGGCGGCATACGCTGCGAGAAGGCCGGCCCCTACATGGAGTCACAGGGCTTTAAAAATGTGCTGCAACTGGAAGGCGGCATCCTCAAATACTTTGAGGACTGCGGCGGCGCCCATTACAACGGCGAATGCTTTGTGTTTGATCAACGCGTGGGCGTGGACCCTGGGTTGCATGAGTCTGATGCGGCGCTGTGCTTCAAGTGCCTGTCGCCGCTGACCGCAGACGAGCAACAGGACGCGCGCTATGTGGCCGGAAAATCGTGCCCCTGGTGTTTCCGCAGTGATGCGGAGCACGCGGCAGCACTGCTGCAGTCTCGCAATGTTGCAATGCGCAAGGCGATGCATCCGCTGCCCGGCAGCATACCGGCCGATGTGTTTCGTCCGCTGCGTGTGCCTCAAGATTGCGACGGCCTGACAGTGCTTGCGACCTTTTGCCGCGTGCTGGGGCATCTGTCTGCGGACTATTGGGACACAGAATGCCGCGCAGGCAATCTGCTCGATTCAAAACACCAGGTGCTGGCTGCAGCGCACATCGTTCACGCCGGCGATCGATTACTGCACCGGCTTGCGCAGACCCTAGAGCCCGATGTGAATGGTGACATCACCGTGCTTTATGAGGATGAGGCGCTGCTGGTGCTGAACAAGCCCGCGCCCTTACCCATGCATGCCGGTGGTCGCTACACGCGCAACACGCTGCAGCAAGCGTTGAACACGGTCTACCGGCCACAGAAGCCCAAGCCTGCACACCGCCTCGATGCCAACACCACCGGCCTTGTCATCGCAGCGCGCAGCCGGCACTTCGCCGGGCGCTTGCAGAGCCAGTTCACCGACGGGCGTGTCAGCAAGACCTATCTGGTGCGCGTTCACGGCCATCCGCTGCAGGATGGCTTTCGCTGTGACGCACCCATCGGCCGCGAGGTTTGCGCCTCGGGAACCCGCGAGGTCGATGAGCAAAATGGTGACGAGGCAAGCACGCTGCTTAAAGTGCTGCAGCGCTTAGCCGACGGCACCAGCCTGCTGGAAGCCAAACCCCTGACCGGACGCACTAACCAGATCCGCATCCATTGCGCTTATCTTGGCTATGCAGTGGTGGGCGATGCGGCCTATCGCGATGGCGACACCGTGCCGCGACTGACCAAAGAAATGGGCGAACCGCCGCTGTGTCTGCATGCCTGGCAGATCAGCTTTGCGCATCCGGTCAGTGGTGTTGCCGTGACGTTTACTGCACCGCCGCCGGAGTGGGCGGACTGATCGGCTAAAACCACCACGTTCGACACCACCGAGCACGCTGGCTTACAGTGCCCTGATAAAAACAAGGGGAATGTTTTGGCCATAGCCGCTGCGCCTGATCCGCACGCGCCCATCACCGGTGCGGTGAGCCTGATGCACACGCTAGCCGCAGCGGGCATAGAGGTCTGCTTTGCTAACCCCGGCACTTCAGAGATGCACTTTCTGTCAGCGCTGGGGGCGCTGCCGCAGATACGGCCCGTGCTGGGTTTGTTTGAAGGCGGCGTGACCGGCATGGCCGACGGCTATGCACGCGTCACCGGCAAACCGGCGCTGACGCTGTTGCACCTGGGCACAGGCATAGGCAATGGCATCGCCAACTTGCACAACGCGCGCCGCGCGCACAGTCCCATCGTCAACGTGGTCGGCGATCACGCCACTTGGCACAAGCGCTGGGACAGTCCGCTGAAGTCTGATGTCGAGGCCATCGCGCGTCCGGTGTCCGATTGGCTGCGCATGGCGGCGAATGCGCAGACGCTGTCGGCCGATGGCGCCGCTGCAGTGGTGGCCGCGCGGGCACGGCCGGGTCAAATCGCCACACTGATCTTGCCGGCCGATTGCGCTTGGGGCACGACAGTGGGATTTAGCGAACCGGTGCCGCTGCCTGCCGCAGCGCCACCCGACCCAAAGGTCATCGCCGAGGCGGTGCGCATTTTGCGTGCGCGCGGATCGGCCGCAGCGCTACTGGTTAAAGCCGCAGGCGGCGATGTGCGTGGACTGCAGGCGCTGCGTCGCATCTGCACGCACACCGGTGCGCGGCCGTTGACCGACATGATGACCGCCAAGCTGTGGCGTGGGTCGGGGGTCTATCCGCTGACGCGCATTCCTTATCGCGCCGAGATCGCGGTGCAAGTGCTGCAGGGTGTGACCGATCTGCTGCTGTTTGCAGCGCCACCGCCGGTGGCACCGTTTGCGTATCCGCACTTTCCGAGTTGGCTGACACCGGAGGGCGCCACGCTCACCAGTGTGTGTCATGCACAGCAGGACGAAGTGCAGGTGCTCGAAGCGCTGGCCGATGCGTTGCAGGCTCCACACATCACTGCGCCGGTGCCGCAGTTACCACGGCCTGAACTGCCACGCGGTGTGCTCAGTGCCTCGGCCATCGGTCGCTCGCTGGCGCGGCATATACCTGAAGGCACACTGCTGTCTGAAGAAGCCATCAGCAACGGGCCGGCAGTCTTGGCTGAACTTGCTTGTGCTGCGCCGCATCTGCACATGACCAACACCGGTGGTGCCTTGGGGCAAGGCATACCGTTGGCAACCGGTGCAGCAGTAGCCGCGCCCGATCGCAAAGTGGTCAACGTGCAGGCGGATGGCAGCGCCATGTATACGCTGCAGGCGCTGTGGACGCAGGCACGCGAGCGGCTGGATGTGGTTACGGTCATCCTAGCCAATCGCGCCTATGCCGTGCTGCTGGCTGAAGTCGAGCGTGTCGGTGCGCAGGTCGATGCCTCGCTGGCTGCAGGTCTGCTCGATATTGCTAACCCCGCTTTAGATTGGGTGGCGCTGGCGCGCGGCATGGGCATAGAGGCCGTGCGCGTCGACAGCGCAGAATCGTTTGATGATGTGCTGGGTTCTGCGATGCAGCGCCGGGGTCCCTTTCTTATCGAGGCGGTAATGTCATGACGCAGATTCAGAACAACCTCAATTGGACGGCCTATGCCAGATGGATCGTCGGGCTGATCGTGCTCGGCATGATGCTCGACGGGCTCGATGCGCAGCTGCTGGGCCTGGCCATTCCCTCCTTGATCCGCGACTGGGGCGTGACCCGCGGTGACCTGACACCCATCACGGCAGGCAGCTTGGTGGGCATGGCACTCGGCGCCACGTTTGGCGGCTGGTTCGGAGATCGCGTGGGCCGGCGCACGGGGCTGATCTGCAGCCTGCTGCTGTTTGGCTTGGCCACCGGCATCGCCTCACAGGTGAATGGGCTTGTGTTGTTCGGTGTGCTGCGGGCCTTCGCCGGTATGGGCTTGGGCGCAGCGCTGCCCAACGGCACCGCGCTCATCGCCGAGTTCACGCCGCTGCGTCATCGCAGCATGGGTGCTTCCATAGCCATGCTCAGCCAGCCGGTGGGTTCGATGGTCGCGGGTGTGTTGGCGGCTGTCGTGTTGGAATCGGCAGGCTGGCGAACGCTGTTCATCATCGGTGGCATCGCTCCTCTGGCGGTGGCGTTGTTGTATTGGCGTGCCTTGCCCGAATCGCCGGCATATCTCGCAGGCCGTGACCAGCAGTCCGTCAGCGCCTCACCGGGTTCGCTGCTGACCGCAGAGCTACGTCGGGACACCTTGCTGTTGTGGCTGGCCTGCTTCATGGCGCTGCTGGCGCTGTACACCATGCTCAGCTGGGGTCCTGCCATGTTGGCCGCAGCGGGCTATCCGCTGGGCTTTGCGGGCCGCGTGGTCACCACGTTCAGTGTGGGCGGCATAGTCGGCAGCTTGGCCGTGGGCGTGTTGTGCCGTAAGGCCGGTTCGCGAACGGCTCAGGCTGTTATCGGTGTCGTGGGCGTTGCCGCAGCGATGGTGCTGTGCGTGCTGTTCAGCCGCGGTCAGCCTGCGCAAGCGACGGTGCTGGTGTTAATGGCGGGTATCGGCTTCAGTGCCGCAGGCAGCCAGGCCACGTTGTATGTGCTGTCGACGCATTTCTATCCGACGTGGCTGCGGGCCACGGGTATCGGCCTGATGTTGGGCATTGGACGTCTGGGCGCAGTGGCCAGCTCCTGGGCCGGCTCGGCATCGCTAGATATCGGCGGCCCGGTGGCGTTTTTTGTGCTATTTGCGGTGGCCGTGTCGGTGGCGACTTTGGCCTGCAGGCTGGTCAGCCGGCCGGTGCGGCCAGCCGACAGCAGTGCCGGTGCAAACCCGGTTTAATTTCGAGCGTAGACTTTCACCACTGCCCCACCCCACTGGAGACCGCCATGTCACGAATCATTACGTTTGCTGTCGTCGCGTCGTTGCTTACCCCCGCCGCCTTTGCGGCCGGCAAGCCCTGCGAGGAACTCAAGTCTGAGATCGCCGCCAAGCTCGATGCCAAGGGCGTCAAGGGCTATACCTTGGAAGCCGTGGCTAACGACGCCGTGGGCGATGCCAAGGTGATCGGCAGCTGCGAAGCCGGTACGCAGAAGATCGTTTACAAGCGGGGCTGAGTGCGTTCACCGCGCGCGTCCTACACGCGCGCGGATATCAAGTTGTGTGGCGTAGCACCGCAAGCGCATAGACCAGCAACGCGACGCCACACCAGCCATCGCTTTCCATCGCCAAACCCCTGCGACATCGGATACGATCCGTTAAGGATAGAAACTTCATTGATGACAAATCAATGAATCGAAGCCTTACGACTTGCCGAGCAGACAATCTGGTCAATCAGATCAGTCACAACTAGAAAAAAATCGGGGGATCAAGTGAAAGCAATTAACGTCCGCGTTGCAGCAGCTATTGCACTGGCTTTGGCCAGTGCCCAGGTGGGTTTCGCCGCTGATGGCGACGCGCTGGTTGAAGTGCAGATTACCGGCACCCGCATTGTGCTGGCGCCCGGCATGAACACGCCTACGCCCGTCACATCGGTGACTGCAGAGGACATGAAAGCCCTCGGCCCTAACCAGATCATCGACAGCCTTTCGGCACTGCCGGTGTTCCGCAACAACTCGAACGCTAACGGCGTGCTGGGTGGTCAGAACTCCGGTGGTTCCAACGTCAATCTGCACGGCATCGGTGCCAACCGCACGCTGACGCTGCTGGATGGTCGTCGTGTGGTGTCCAGCAATCGCTTCGGTAGCGTGGACGTGAATATCCTGCCCAGCATGCTGCTGAAGAACGTCGAGACGGTCACCGGTGGCGCCTCGGCCAGCTATGGCACAGATGCCGTCGCCGGCGTCACCAACTTTTTGCTCGACACCAAGTTCGAGGGTGTGTTGCTGCGGGCCCAGACGGGCGAAACCTTCCGGAACGATGGCTCAAATAAAGAGTTTGGCATTGCGTTCGGTCACGCGTTCATGGACGGGCGACTGCATGTCGTCGGCTCCTTGGGTCGCAATACCTTGGCCCCCATCGATAGCAAAGACTCGCTGGATAAGCGGCCGTTCCTCAAGCACTGGGGTTTTGTCACCAACCCCAACACGGCAGGGCCCACGTACATCACAGCGCCCAACGTCGTACCGACTGATTTCGGTAATACGATCGAGTTCACGGCCGCTGCCACCAGTCCGCTGGATCGCCTGGTGTTCGACGGATCAGGATTGGTCGCCAGCAAGCTGCCCTTCTATGGCATTGGCAAGTTGAATGGCGGCTGCAATTGCCAGTCCTTGGCCGATCCCAATATGTCGACCATGTATCAGGACAACACGCTGCAGGCCGGTTACACGGGCAACACTGCCTTCGGCCGCGTGGGCTTTGACCTGAGCGACAACACCGAAGTCTATGTGCAGGGCATGTGGGCAGAGAACCATCAGCGCGTGCGCTTCCAGAACGTCGCGCTGGTCTCCACCTGGGCATCGCGCATTTATGCCGATAACGCCTTTCTGCCCTCAAGTATCTCCAGCCTGATCAGCCAATACGGTTCAGGCGGCACTGCCGTGGCAGACGGTGGCTCGAAGTGGGTCACTGCCACGGTCTTCCTGCCTGCAAAGGCCAGTGATTTCGGCGGCGACCACATTCTGGACACCGGCAACAAACTCGCCAGCTACACCGCAGGCGTGAATTCCAAAGTAGGCAAATGGTCGATTAACGCCTACGTGCAGCATGGCCAAAACTATCAGCTGTACGACGCCTATAACCTGCCGCGTGTCGATCGCCTGCAAGTGGCTATGGATGCGGTCAAGGATGCCAGCGGCAAGATCGTCTGCCGCGTTTCGCTACCGCAGTTCGACCCGAACGGCTACTGGAAGGATTGCGTTCCGGTCAACCTCTTCGGCGGTTCAGCCACGCTGACGCAGCAAGGGGCTGCCTACATCACGCAGCCCTTCAAACATGCCTTTGCCCAGGTCGATCAGGACCTGGCCGAATTGTCCGCGTCGGGCAGCCTGGGCTTCGGCTTGCCGGCAGGCGAAATCTTCTCCGCAGTGGGTGCGAACTGGCGTCGTGAAAAGTTCAGCCAAGGCACGCCAAACCCGGCCGATGAATATCCCGCACTGCCGGATGGCCGGCTGCTGAAGGACATCGGAATCGGCGACGGCACACGCGGCATCGTGCCGCAATATGGCTGCACGGCCGGCACCCTACAGGTGGCCGGTGGCGTGCCGGGCCTGCGTTACGCAGCCAGCGGCTTCTGCGGTGCCAGCAACTCCAGCGTCGTTCAGTTCTCCAGCCAGCGCGCCATTGAAGGCAGTGAGTCGGTCAAGGAAGGCTTTGCCGAATTCCAAGTCCCCGTGCTGGCCGATCTGCCGGTGGTGCGGCGTTTGGATACCAACTGGGCGGTGCGCTTTGCCGATTACGCGGGTGCGGGCCAGGTCTGGGCTTGGAAGGCTGGCTTGAGCTGGGAGCTCAACGACCAGATCCGTATTCGAGCCACCCGCTCACGCGACGTACGCGCACCCAACCTGCGGGATCGTTTCGACCAGACTCTGGGCGGCGTTAACGCGATAGATCGCAACTCCAAGCTCCCTGCGCCTATCCCTTACTCGGTCATCGGTTTCTCGGGCGGCAACCCGGATCTGAAACCTGAAAAGGCTGACAACACCACCGCAGGCATCGTGATCCAGCCCAGCTTCATCGAAGGCTTTCAGGCGTCTTTGGACTGGTACAAGGTGACGATCAACGGTGCCATCGCGCAATTGGGCGCACAGACCATCGTGGATCAATGCAATGCCGGCGATGCGTCGCTTTGCCAGTTTGTCCATCGCAACACCAACACCGTGCAGAACCCACTGGGCGACATCACCCAGATCGATAATTACTTCCTCAACCTCAATAAGGAAATTTATCAGGGCATCGACGCAGAGTTCGGCTGGCGCAAGGCGTTGACGTTGTTGGGTGGCGGGCCGGAGGCCGTCACCGTGCGTTTGTTTGCCACCCACTATCTGACTGTGCAGCAGCTGCCCCCGGAGCTGCTCGGCACTGGCGGTGTGGTCACACGCGGCCCAACCATCGACAACCTTATGACGACCCCGGATGCGGCCACCGCCATCCTGGGTTATCGCAATGGCGACATCTCGGTGTCCTTGCTCGAGCGCTATACCGGCCCAAGGAAGATCAACCGCCTGTACGAAGAGAGCACTGTCAGCGCACCCAGCGTGACGGGTCTGACAACGGTCGATGACAACTCCATACGTGGAGTGTTTACCTCTGACCTTAGCGTGGGCTGGTCCCCCTCTAAGTTTGAAGGTCTGCGCGTTTATTCAACTATCACCAACCTGTTCGACAAGAAGCCCGAGATCCTGCCGACCAACGGTGGCCGCACCGGCTTCGGCAGTGGCGTAACCGGCGACCTCATTGGTCGTCGCTATGTAGCCGGAGTGCAGTACAAGTTCTGATCCCAATAGGGTTCGAACTTTAGAAACGGGGCGGGTCGCTGTGTGGCGGCCCGCCCTATTAAAAAGCACGACAGAAAAAGTCCGTCGTCCGCCTCGCCGGGGGAGTCGATGAAATTGGCAAAGCACCCGATCTGGATCGGCGTCGGCCTCCTCGCACTCAGCCTCGGATCTACGGGAGCAGTGGCGCAGCAAGGCGCATTTGGCGGTGGCTATGGCCCGCCGCTGAAAGTACAGGCATCGCAGCGCACGTTTGCCACCTCCGACGATCACTACGCGTACCTGCTCAAACGCGCCAACGGCGGCACCAAGCACACGCTGGCCTCGGTGCCCCGCTGGGACGGGCTATGGGTTGCGGCAGGCAACACGCACATGGCTGCGTTCATCGACACCGGTAACTTGGGCGGCAAGGTGATCCAAGGTGTGCTGACACCAGCCTATGAGGCGGCCTACAAAGAGCGTTGGCGCCAGCAGACCGAACAAGGCCAAGTCGACTATGACCGCTTGGGCGAGTGCCAGCCTCCGGGCATGCCACGCTTCCTGCTCGAACCGTACTCGCACGAGTTCATCAACCTCCCCGACCAGTCATACTTGATCAACGACTTTGGCCCGTCGATACGCAGGGTGCTGATCGGCAAGCAGCACAACAACCTGTACGGCACACATTCCTGGTACGGCGACACCATCGGTTTCTGGAGCGGCGCCCAGCTGGTGATGAGCACCAAGTATCTGTACCCCGCCGACTTCACCCGTTGGTCACCGATGACCAGCAACCAGTTTGAAAGCATCGAGACCTGGGAACTCAAGAAGTACCCTGGCGGCATCGAGAGACTGGAGGTGCAAGCGACCTTCTACGACAAACATGCCTTCGTTAAGCCGATCCATGTTGTTTATGCCTTCCGGCACGCCACCGACTTGCAAAAAGCCGACTATCGCGTCGCGCATTGGGAATGCGAGCAGACCAACAACACGTATCTGGATGACCAGGGTAAATCCAATTTTCATCTGCCCGGCGAAGCAGGATTTAACGATGGGCGTGGGCAGACGCATTTTCCGCAGCTGCCAGGTCAATCGCGGGATCCGATCTACAACACGACGTTAACCCCCGGCGCGAACTAGCAATCAGGTGCACCACATGAAGATCGCTTACAAGGCGCTGCTGATCACATGCGTGACAAGCCTTGCCGCCATGACGGCCCATGCACATCATTCCTTCGCGATGTTCGATCGCAGCACCGAGGTGGTGAAGACGGGCACTGTGCAGCGCTGGGCTTTCAACAACCCGCACTCATGGCTGTACATCAACGTGGCAAACGACGATGGCACGCAGACGCTGTGGAGCTTCGAGAGCGCGTCACCCACACAGCTGATCGGGCGCGGCATTACCGGCAAGTCATTCGAGCCCGGCACCACCGTGACGGTCATGTTCTGTCCGCTGCGCGACGGGCGACCGGGTGGTGGCAGCGGCTGGGTTAGGGTTGCCGATGGCCAGTACTACGCCACCGCCGACGGCGGCTGCAACGGCACTGAAGAGAACATCGCACGCTGGAAAGGCTGGATGAAACTGGGCTACACGTCGAACAAGGACGCGCAAGCTGCGGGCGCAAAATAGACGGGCGGTTTGTTTACAATTTACGAGTCTTCAGGGGGAACCGCATGCGCCATCCATTAATCCGAAACCGGGTGTTTCAAGGCCTGCTCGCCGCGACAGCAACACTGGCTGGCGCTGCGGAACCGGTACTGCAACCGGTCGGTGTGATCGGCCCGGCAGCCGGAACAGGCCAGTGGCCCGCAGTGGCCGAAGCCCGTGAGGATCTGCGCTCGCACACGTTCTACCATCCGCAGCGCATGCCAGACACTCCGCTACCCGTACTGATCTGGGGCAACGGCGGCTGTGCAGATAACGGGCTCTCGCATGCGTACTTCCTGCGTGAAGTCGCCTCACATGGCTACTACATCATTGCGCTGGGCTATCCGCGCACAGAGCCTGTGCCCCGTGCTGCCGGTGCCGTTGCGCCGCCGGCGGCTGCACCGCCTGCACGAAGTGGGCAGATCGGTGGCGGCGGCGCACTACCAGCCGACCCAACCGAAACCGATGCCACTGTCGTGGCCCAGATGAACATGGCGCTCGACTGGGCCGCGACAATGAACGAACTGTCGAGCAGCCCCTTGAAGGGTCATCTGGACATGACGCGAGTCGCCGTCGCCGGCCACAGTTGCGGAGGCCTGCAGACCATCAAGTTCTCTGCCGACCCACGCGTGAAGACGTCGATGATCTTTGACAGCGGTGTGTACAACGTCCCCGGCGGTATGAGCCGCGTGCAGGTCAGCAAGTTCGACCTGTATTCCCTGCATGCACCCACGGCTTACATCACCGGTGGACC
>CAIVTJ010000321.1 GCA_903908825.1 uncultured Pseudomonadota bacterium
AGACCACACCCACCGGATAGCCGCCACCCAGCGTTTTGCCATAGGTGACCAGGTCGGCCTGCACACCGAAATATTCTTGCGCACCGCCGATAGCCAGCCGGAAGCCGAGGAACACCTCGTCAAAGATCAGCACGATGCCGCGCTCGGTGCAGACCTGACGCAACTGCTGCAACCAGCGCGTATAGGCCTCGCGGTTGAACTGCGCGCTGCGCACGCCGTCGATGAGGCCCGAATCGCCCGGCGCGTTGGCGTTGGGGTGCAAGGCCTGCAAAGGGTTGATCAGCACGCAGGCGATGTCCTTGCGGGTACGCAGTACCGTCAGCGCTTTCTCGCTCATATCGGCCAGCGTCAGCGTGTCGGACGGGTTCTGCGGATTGCCCACACCCGGTTGCACATCACCCCACCAGCCATGGTAGGCGCCACAGAAACGCACGATGCGGCGGCGACGCGTGTGATACAGCGCCAGACGCACCGCCTGCATGACCGCCTCGGTGCCGGACATATGAAACGAGGCTTGCTCGTGGCCAGACACCTCACGCAAGCGGCGCAGGATATAGCCCATGATCGGATGATAGGCGCCGAGCACAGGACCCAGATCGCGCACCAGCGCGGCACCGCGATCCATGCAGTCTTTGTAGAAGTCGTAGCCCAGCACGTTGACGCCATACGAACCGGTCAGGTCGTAGAACCAGTTACCGTCAAGATCGCAGACCTGCACGCCACGTGAGGCCTGCAACATCGAGCCGCCCTTGAAACTGCTGCGCACCCGCTCGCGGAACTGGTAAGGCACGCGATAGCGCGAAGTGAAGTGCATGTCAGGGATGAAAGGATAGATTTCGGCAGTGGCCGCTGCCGACTTGGCATAGCGCGTAGCGTAAAGTGCAGCCAGTTGTTCAAAGGCCGCGCTACGCTGTGCGGCCACCGCAGCAGGCGCGCCGTCAGCACAGAAGTATTGTGCGGCGTCGTACTCGTAAAATGGCAGCAGACGCGCTAACCGTTTGGACCAGCGCGAGTGGCCGGCCAAAGAACGGTGCTTGGCGCGCGAGAGCTGCCAGCGGCGATAGGCTTTGGGCAACACATAGCCGCCGGCAAGTACTGCGGCGACCGACCAGGAAACGGTATTGGGCATTATGATTCTCCAGCCCCAGCTTATTACAATGAGGTTGCCAGTAGATGACGTTACGTAGCGCGATAGCCCGGATCACCAGTCAGGAAGACCTCAACTTCCTGTTGACCAATCGTATCCCGCGGCGGGCATTGACGCTGTTCATGGGCTGGTTCAGCAAGATCGAGCAACCGCTGGTACGCGACGCGTCCATAGCGATCTGGAAGTTGTTCTCGGACCTCGACCTCAGCGAAGCGCGCCAACAGCACTTTCGCAGCTTGCATGACTGCTTCACACGGCAGTTGCGCGACGGCGCAAGGCCCATAGACACCGACCCGCAGACGCTCAGCAGCCCCTGCGATGCCATCGTCGGCGCGCACGGTACCGTGACGGCGGGCATGGTATTGCAAGCCAAGGGCTTCCCCTACCCGCTGCATGACCTGTTGACCGACCCTGCCCTGGCCAGCCTGCATGAAGGCGGCAGCTATGTGACGCTGCGGTTGACGTCGAGCATGTATCACCGCTTCCATGCGCCCTATGACTGCCATGTGCAACGTGTCACTTATATTTCGGGGGATACCTGGAACGTTAACCCCATTGCCTTGGCGCGCGTCGAGCGACTGTTCTGTCGCAACGAACGGGCTGTTATCGAGACCACACTCACGGGTTCAGGACAACGCCTGACGCTGGTACCGGTTGCGGCCGTGTTGGTCGCCAGCATGCGCTTTCACTTTGCCAACGTGCTGCTGAACCTGCGCTATCGCGGTGCCAACGTCATCGCGTGCGACGCCAGCTTGCACAAGGGCGAAGAGATGGGCTGGTTCGAGCATGGGTCGACCATCATTGTGTTTGCGCCACAAGGCAGCACGCTGGCTAGCCACCTGGACGTGGGAACGCGTATCAAAATGGGTGAGCCGCTGTTGCGGCTGCCGGCAAACTAAACGGCCGGTAAGGAACGCAGTAAGGCGCGCGCCTGCTGCGGCGTCGCCAGCGGACGCTTGGCGGCTTGGGCCAGGTTGGCTACTTTCCAGACGCGCTCGCTGTTCGAATCGATCTTGGCCCCATCGACTTGTTCGACGGCGGTGGCATAGCCCAGACGCACATGGCCACCCAAACCTATGACGCGCTCGATCAGACCCAGTTCTGCCCGGCCATAGGCACACAAGGTCCACGGCCAGGCAGCGGGCCAGACCCGCAGGAACTCATCGAGTTCAGCGCTGTCGGCCTGCTCATCGGGGTTGCTGCGCTGCAAACAAAACACGCCATGCGCACGGTTGAGCGGCAACAAGCCCTGTTCGATCAGCGACACCAACAACGCGACCTCGGACGGGGCGTACAACACAAACTGCGCGGCCAGCCGACGGGCCGTGAGCGTGAAGGCAAAGAACTCGACCACAGGCTGAGTGATAGCGCCGTCCGGAAAGAACTCGCGGATGGCAAAAGCTGCCGACTCGGGCGTAGAGCCGCGTACTGCGTTGATCTGCTCGCTGATGCTAAAGCGCTCGCCGGAAGCCGTGCTGATCTGCACCAACATGTCATCACCAGCCATGCGCAAAATCTCGCGCCGCAACTCACGGTACAAGCTTGGCGAGAGGCTGTGACCACCTTGGGCATCACGCACCTGCAGGTGCAATAAGCCAGCCCCGGCCAAGCGGCAGCGGGCAGCCATGATGCCGATCTCCTGCGCGTTGCAGATCACAAACTCGTGATCTGCAGCACCACGGTCAGCGCCCGTAGGCGCAACCGCAATCAGCAGGGGTTCCAGGGCACCAGACATTCACAATTTCTCCACTTGACTACTTTCGAGTTTAGGGCAAGTGCGGAGGGCCTAATATAGGGTCCACACACCAAAGGAGCGCACCGTGTCACGATTTGACGGAAAATCTGTATTAGTCACCGGTGGAGCCTCTGGAATAGGCCGGGCTGCGGCACTGGCCTTTGCCGCAGAGGGAGGCAGAGTACTGGTCGTCGATCAAAATGGTGAGGGAGCCCACGCCACGGCCGAGGCTATTCGCGCCGCAGGCGGCCACGCCGAAGCGATGCGTGCCGACATCAGTGATTATGGCCAGTGTGCCGCCATGGTCAGCCGTGCGATGCAAGCCTTTGGCAGCCTGCACGTGGCTTTCAACAACGCAGGTATTCCCGGCTCCATGACCAAAGCCGTACATGAATATGAGTTGCACGAATGGAACCAGATGCTCGCCGTCAACCTGACCGGTGTGTTCCATTGCCTCAAGGCCGAAGTGCCGGCCATGCTCGCCAGTGGCGGCGGCGCCATCGTCAACACGGCATCGGTCGCCGGGCTGGTCGCCGCTAAACACATGGCTTCCTATATCAGTGCCAAACATGGCGTCGTGGGGCTGACTCGTGCTGCTGCGCTGGACCTGATCGGTCAGGGGATACGCGTTAATGCGGTCTGCCCGGGCGCTGTGCACACGGCCATGCTCGAGCCGGTCATGGCCATCCCGGAGATAAAAGCCCTTATGGAGGCCGACCACCCGATAGGCCGGGTGGCCAGCGCCGAAGAAGTGGCGCGGGTCGTTTTGTTTCTGGCCTCAGACGAGGCCAGTTTTGTCGTCGGTCATGCCATGCCAGTCGACGGCGGGCTGACCGTTAAGTAGCCGCGCCGGCCTTGGCTGCGGCCAACTGTGCACCGGATACCCACCAGCCGTGCACCTGCGGACGCAAGGGCACGGGCATGGGCACAACGGCCAGCGGCGGCGCCGAGATGCGATCGGCCTGCAGCACCAGCAGCTCGGAGCGATGGTGCTGAAAGTCCAGTTCGTAATCGATGACCGCCAGGATGTAACCGGCATGACCCGGCGTGGCGCTGGGCACATGCACCGGCTCGTTAAAGGCTACACCGGGCCCGCGCGCCAAAGCGTCGAGCACCTGACCTGTGGTGACATCGACCAGCAACAGGCAGTTAAAGCACACGCCAACAGGGCCACCTGAGACCGGCGGACCGATGCGCGGATCGTAAGTGGGCATCCAGACGTGCTGATAGGCGCGGCCCTGATCGCAATCACGCAGCCGCGGCAGATCGCCAGGCGGGCCGACCACGCGCTGCTGCAGCGTGGCTTCGGGGTCAGACAGATCGACACTCCAACGCGTCAACCCGCCCGTCATCGTGCGCGGATCAAACGGATCGTCGGGGCCATGCATGAACGGAAAAGCGTTGGTGCTGCTGAGGCAGATATCGACATGCACCGTCTGGCCGTCTTGAAAGGCATTGACGAAGTGGAACGCCGACACCCCCTTAGGGCCTTTGAACCAGCGCATCTGGTCCACCTTGCCATAGCGGGGCATGACGCCCAGCCAGCTGTCACCCTGCGGCTCGTGCACCCACTTATCGCCACCGGCCTTCAGCCGGTCAAGATCGGTCAGCGTGGGAAACAGCGGAAACACCGCGTATTCCTCGGTGATCGCAAAGTCATGGATGGTCGACAAGTAGGGCTGGGCAAACCATTGCTCGGAGATCAGCGTGCCGTCTTTGTCGGCGATCCAATAGGCGACCTGATCGCTGCAGGTGCCGCCGGCCTCATAGCCAAACGAAAACAGTTCGCCAGTGGCCGGATCGACCCGCACGTGGGCGGTCATGGTCTGGCTGCGCAGTTTGCCGCCGAAGTCATAGCTGCCGATGGTGGCCAGCGTGTGTGGATTGATCTCGTAAGCGCGGCCGTCTTCTTTGGTCATCAGCAAGCGGCCCGCGTGCCACACCGGTGTGGTGTTGGACACGGTGCGGTCGACGCCCTGCACTTCAGGCAGATCGGTGTAGGGGTTGCGGTACTTACCAAACAGCGCATGGCGGGCTTTGCGTTCGGCCACGTAGCGGGCCGTATGCACATAGCGGATGTCGTGATCGACAGCGCCGTTGCTGATGCGAAAACGGCTGACCATGCCGTCACCCGACAAGGCGATATCGTTGGGGTCGCGCGGCGCGTGAGCCGGATCGGGCACAGCGCGGAAAAACGCACCGTCGATCTCGGCCGGGATAGTCCCCTGCACTTCCAGATTGCGCGCACTCCACTCAATGCCTATGGGCCGGTTAAGGCGATTGAACTGCACGGTATCGGGGTAACGGGACATGGTCGATCCTCGCGTTTATTCGAAGGGATGTCGCAACACGATGGTCTGCTCGCGGTCAGGGCCGGTGGAGACGATGTCGATGGGCACGCCCACGCACTGCTGCAAACGCTCTAGATAAGCGCGTGCCGCTGCCGGCAGCAGCGCGTAGTCAGTGATGCCCACCGTGGACTCACGCCAACCCGGCATCTCTTCATAGATGGGCTCGACGTCGGCAAAGGCATCGGCAAACAACGGCGGTTCGGACAGCACTTGATCGCCTATGCGATAACCGGTGCAGATGCGCAGTGTCTCCAGGCCGTCGAGCACGTCGAGCTTGGTGATGCACAAACCCGAGACACTGGAGTGAATGATCGAGCGGCGCAGCGCCACGGCATCGAACCAGCCACAGCGACGCGCGCGGCCGGTGACCGAACCAAACTCGTGACCCACTCGCGCCAGATGTTCGCCCGACTCATCAAACAACTCGGTGGGGAAAGGTCCTGCACCCACACGCGTGGTGTAGGCCTTGACGATGCCCAGCACATAGTCGAAGGCGCGCGGCCCTAAGCCCGTGCCCGTCGAGGCACCGCCCGCTGTCGTGTTGGATGACGTGACAAACGGATAGGTGCCGTGATCGACATCGAGCATGGCGCCCTGTGCACCCTCGAACATGACGTCGGCGCCCTCGGCGCGCAAGCGGGCCAACTCGAGCGTGACATCGATGACCAGCGGCTTAATGCGCTCGCCTTGAGCCAGCAGCGCATCGAGCGTGGCTTGGAAATCGACAGCGGGCAGCTTGAAGTAGTGCTGCAGCACAAAGTTGTGGAAGTCGAGCACTTCACCCAGCTTGGCGGCAAAGCGTTCACGCTGAAACAGGTCGGCCACACGCAGCGCACGACGCGCGACTTTGTCTTCATAGGCCGGGCCTATGCCACGACCCGTGGTACCGATGGCGTTGACGCCGCGCGCCTGTTCGCGCGCTCGATCCAATGCCACATGCGAAGGCAAAATGAGCGGGCAACTGGGCGAGATGCGCAAACGCTCAAACACCGGCACGCCTTTATCGATGAGCGTCTGCGACTCACGCAGCAGCGCCTCTAGCGACAACACCACGCCGTTGCCAATCAGGCACAGCGTGTTGGCGCGCATGATGCCCGAGGGGATCAGCGACAGAATGTGCTTTTGACCATCGATGACCAAGGTATGGCCAGCGTTGTGTCCGCCCTGAAAGCGCGCCACAGCCGCAGCGCGTTCGGTCAGCAGGTCAACGACCTTACCCTTGCCCTCGTCACCCCATTGGGTGCCGATAACAACAACAAAACGACCCATCAGTGTTTGCCTGCCGAATTGAAGTATTTGAAGAACTCGCCCTCGGGGGACACCACCATCACGTCGCCGTCTTTGCCCAAGGAATTGCGATAGGCCTGCAGGCTGCGATAGAAGCTGTAGAACTCCGCTGACTTGCCATAGGCGGCAGAATAAATGCGACCGGCGAGCACATCGCCATCGCCGCGCAGACGCTGCGCATCCCGCTGCGTGGTGGCCAGCAGCTCGGTGCGGGCACGGTCGGCCTCGGCACGGATGCGTTCAGCCTCGGCACTGCCCTCGGCCCGCAGACGATTGCCCAGTGCCCGGAAGCTCTCTTGCATGCGCTGATAAACCGAACCACTGACCTCATCGGGCAGATCGATGCGTTGCACACGTACATCGACCAGGTCTATGCCCAGCTCTTTGACTGCTTCGCTGGCGCGCCCGAACATGTCGCCGGTAAACGCGGTGCGTTCGGCGATGACGATCTCTTGCAGCGTGCGCTTGGCGACCACGCTCTTGATGCCGTCTTTGACGATTTCGCCCAGACGCGACCCTGCGATTTCTTCGACACCACCCGAGGTGCGGTAGTAATGGCCGACATCTTTGATGCGCCACTTGACGTAGAAATCGACGATGAGGCCTTTGTTCTCACTGGTGAGGAAGGTCTCGCCCTGATAGTTCTGCGTGACCACACGACGTTCGAACTTGACCACCTGGTCAACGAACGGCCACTTGAAATGCAAACCGGGGCCGTACTGCTCGCCTTGGATTTCACCAAACTGCGTGCGGATGGCGACCTCGGTCTCGCGCACCTGAAACAAGGCCGTAAAGCCAACCAGCAACAAAACAGCGGCTGCAAACAACAGCGGTGCAATGCGATTAGCCATTAGCGTTCTCCCCGAGCGCGCGCGTCGCGACCGTCAATGGTCACCGATTCAAGTTCACCGACAGGCTTGCCCTGCAAGGTGGGACTGCTGATCACAGGCTCGGGTGGCACGACGCGGACACTACCGCCACGCTCCATGAGCTTATCGAGCGGCAGGTACAGCATGTTGCCATTGGCACCGCTCTTGGCATCGATCATGACTTTGCGGGAACGCTGCATGATGGACTCGATAGCGTCGATGTACATGCGCTGACGCGTGACCTCGGGTGCTGCCTGATAGGCCTGATAGACGCTATTGAAGCGCGCCACATCACCCTCGGCCTGCGAGACCACTTGCGACTTGTAAGCCTCGGCGTCTTGCAGCAAACGCTGTGCTGCGCCCTGCGCCTTGGGCAGGATGTCATTGGCATAGGCTTGCGCTTCTTTGCTGAAGCGGTCGCGATCTTCGATGGCCTTGTTAGCGTCGCGCTGCGAAGCCAGCACCGCCTCGGGCACTTGCACGTCGGTGAGGTTGACGCTGCTGACACGGATACCGCTGTTGTAGGCATCGAGGGTGCGCTGCACCAGGTCGCGAGTGTCTTCGGTGATGCGCTGGCGCGAAACACCCAACACCTGATCTAAAGACGCTTGGCCTACGATCTCGCGGATGGCGCTCTCGCTGACTTCGCGCAGCGTCGACTCCGGGTCACGCACCTGAAACAGAATTTTGACCGGATCACTGTATTGATACTGGATGGCCGAGCGGATTTCGACCAGGTTGACGTCTGCGGTGAGCATACGCGAGCGGTACTCGACGCTATTGACCTTGCTGACGTTGACCTTGGTGACCGTTTCTATGGGCCAGGGAAACGCCCAACCCAAGCCAGGCGTACGCACCTCGGTGAACTTGCCGAAGCGCTGAATAACCGCACGCTCTGAAGCGTCGACTTGAAAGAAACCGGCCGACACCCACAACACAATGGCCACTGCGGCGATCAGCGCTGCCAGCGATTTGCGGGCACCCTCACCTCGCATAGGGCCGCCGCTGCTCGGAGGCCCGTCTGTGCCACCGTTTTCACCGCGCACCAGCGATTCGAGCCAGCGTTGTATCTGCTTATAGGGGTCGTCACCGGAGGCACCGGATCGGCCAGCGGGGCGTTTATTGCGGGGCGGTTCGCCCGGCGTCTCAGGTTCGTTCCAAGCCATGGTTTGTCTGCGCAATGTCCGGTGGAGGGCAAGGGATTGCTGCGCCAATGAAGCGGGCGCAAAGAGCATTGATTGTAGGTAGCGCGGGGATGCTAAACAAGCTCACAGCGCAGCGATGCGTGCACCCTGGATGCGCTCAAGCAAGCCGCGCTCGGCCACCGGGATGTCCACCGTCAACTCGAAGCCTAGTTCAGAGCTGTTTTCGCCGATCACCACGCCAGCAGCATAAAGTCGTGCGCGCGCAGCACCGGCGGTCAGCGGCAGATGCACCTGCAAGCGCGACACGGCACAGGTCAGGCGCGCAGCGATGGCTTGTTGCAGCAGATCAAGGCCAACGCCCGCGCCCGCCGATATCCACACGCTGTCGGGTTGCCCCTCGTCGTTGCACTCGATGCGAGCCGTGGATTCGAGCCGGTCGATCTTGTTATAGACCCGGATCTGCGGAATAGCCGAGGCGCCGATCTCTTCGAGGACACGATTGACCTCGTCGATATGCTCATCGCGGCGCGGATCGCTGGCATCGATGACATGCAGCAGCACGTTGGCCTCACGCGCTTCGGTCAGCGTCGACTGGAAAGCAGCCACCAGTTCATGCGGCAGATCGCGGATGAAACCGACCGTGTCGGCGACCACGACCTGCGTGCCGCCCGGCAAGGCCAGACGCCGCACGGTCGGATCCAGCGTGGCGAACAACTGATCGGCCACATAAGCCTGCTCACCGGTCAAGGCGCGAAACAAGGTGGACTTGCCGGCATTGGTATAACCGACCAGTGCCAGCGACGGGATGGGTATCGCAACGCGCGCACTGCGTCCGGTCTCGCGTTGCTGCTGAATTTTTTCGAGGCGCTTGGTGAGTACTTTGACGCGTTGACCTAGCAGGCGCCGGTCGGTCTCCAGCTGGGTCTCGCCAGGCCCACGGTTGCCGATGCCACCGCCGCGCTGGCGTTCAAGGTGAGTCCAGCCGCGCACCAAGCGACTGGCGATGTGCTTGAGCTGGGCCAGCTCGACCTCGAGCTTGCCTTCGTGACTGGCGGCACGCTGCGCGAAGATGTCGAGGATGAGCCCGTTACGATCGAGCACGCGCTTGCCGATGAGCTTTTCGAGATTGCGCTCTTGGCTGGGCGACAGCGGGTGATCGACCAAGATGACATCGGCTTCAAGCGCTGCGGCCTCGAGGCGGATCTCATCGGCCTTGCCGCTGCCTACAAAGTAGCGCGGATCTGGCTTGTCCCGGCGGCCGACAATGGTGGCCACGGGCACGGCACCGGCCGAGACGGCCAGCTGGTTGAACTCGCGCAGATCTTCCGGGTCGGCCGGAGCGCCCAGAGCAAGGCGCACCAGAACCGCCCGTTCACCACTGCGAGGACGCTCAAACATCAGCCGGAGACAACCTCCGGCTCGCCGTCTTCTTCGTCGCCCAGACGCACATTGCGCGACGGTACGATGGTGGAAATGGCGTGCTTGTAAACCATTTGGCTGACATTGTTCTTGAGTAGCACCACAAACTGGTCGAACGAATCGACCTGACCTTGCAGCTTGATGCCATTGACCAAGTAAATGGACACTGGAATGCGTTCTTTTCTAAGTGCGTTCAGGAACGGGTCCTGCAACGACTGGCCCTTGGCCATGTAATTCTCCTGATTGGTTACCAGTCGCGATAAGGCACGCCGGCTATGCGTCACTTTAACATGCGAACCCGGGCTTAATGGCCCTGTTGATCAGCGCGTTCCAGCCATTGGAGCGCGTGAATCATAAATCGTTCCAGTGAATCTGCGGCCTGCGGATCGAAATTCAAGGGCTGTTGCGCGTCGGGCCATAAAGAAGCACTACGCAGCCAGGTCATTTGCCGTTTGGCCAACTGCCGGGTTGCCGCCACAGCCTGCTCACGCGCTGCGCTCAAGGGTTGCTCACCGGTGCAGTAAGACAACAATTGGCGATAGCCCACGGCCCGCAGCGCCGGGCTGTCGGCGCTGAGACCCGGCCTCTGCCGCAAGCGCTGTACTTCATCGACAAAACCTGCCGCCAACATGGCATCCAGACGCAGCGCCAGCCGCTGATGCAGCAGCGCGCGATCACCGGGTTGCAGCACGCAAATCAGGCTGTCGAACGGCACCCCGGCCGGCGCAGGCTCCTGCCACAGCTGCGTTAACCCGGTGCCGGCGAGTGTCAGCACTTCCAGGGCGCGCTGTATGCGCTGCGCATCGTTGACATGGATGCGCAGCGCGGCAGCCGGATCAAGCTGTGCCAGTTGCGCGTGCAGCGCCGGCCAACCGTCCCGGGCAGCGCGTGCGTCGAGCTCGGCACGCAGCGCAAGGTCAGCTTGTGGCATGCTGGCAATGCCTTGAAACAGGCCGCGAAAATACAGCATTGTGCCGCCAACCAGCAGCGGCACACGCCCTCGCCCGGCGATCTGCGCAATGCAATCCAGAGCGTCGCGGCGGAACTGTCCGGCCGAATACACCGACTCGGGCTCGCACAGGTCCAGCAGGTGATGCGGCACGGCAGCCTGCTCGGCCGCGCTGGGCTTGGCCGTGCCGATATCCATACCGCGATAGACCTGCGCGGAATCGACGCTGATGATCTCGACGGGCACGCGCTGCGCCAGCTGTAAGGCGTAGTCGCTCTTGCCGGCGCCGGTGGGTCCGGCGATGACCAGCACCCGCGGGCGCACGGCGCCCATCAGCGTCCCCGCAGAAACAGGCGATCCAGGTCAGCCAGCGACACCCGGGCAAAAGTCGGCCGGCCGTGATTGCACTGGCTGGCGCGTTCGGTCTGCTCCATCTGCCGCAGCAAGGCATCCATCTCGGGCAGGGTCAGGCGGCGATGCGCATGGATGGCGGCGCGGCAGGCCAAAGTGGCCAGCAACTGGTCTTCCGCACCTTGCAGGTGATGGGCCCCCTCATCGGCCACGACCGCCGCGACCACTTCTCGCAGCAAGGCGCCGATATCGGCCTGACCCAGCAAAGCCGGCACACTTCGCACCGCCAGACTGCCCGGCGCCAGTCGCTCCAGCGCGAAACCGGCGCGCTGCCATTCAGCGCTGTGCGCCAGCAAGGTCTCGATCTCCTCGTCGCGCAGCGCGATGAGCAGCGGCTCCAGCAGCGCCTGTGAATCGGCAGGTCGACCGGCCTGCTCTGCCTTGAGCTTTTCGTAGAGCACCCGCTCGTGACCGGCATGCATATCGACCAGCACCAGCCCTTCGGCGTCCTGCGCCAGGATGTAGATGCCATGCAACTGCGCCAGCGCCTGGCCCAAGGGCCGGCTGTCGACCGGTTCCTGCGCTGCCACTGCCGCGGCCGAATAAGGCTGCAAAGCCGGCGCCAGCAGTCCGGCACCCGCCACGGCCTCGGCGACCTGCCAGGGATCGCGGTTGGCACCCGGCAACAGCGACGGCTGCGCGGGCCATCCACCGGAAGAGCGCGGCGCGAACACTGTGCCGCGCGGATCACCGGCACTGGCCTGAAAGCCCGGACGCGTGTCGGCCAGCAGTCGCTCTAGGCTGCGCTGGATGAAGTCGTGCACGCTGCGCGACTCGCGAAAGCGCAGCTCTTGTTTTTGCGGGTGGGCGTTAACGTCCACCTCGGCCGGTTCTATGCACAGGTTAAGTACATAGGCCGGATGACGGCCATTAAACAGCACATCGCGATAAGCCACGCGTACTGCGTTCATCAGCAGTTTGTCGCGTACCGCGCGGCCATTGACGAACCAGTAGGTCAAGTCGGCCTGAGCACGCGAGAAGGTCGGCAGACTGATCCAGCCGTCCAGCCGCAGCGGACCGCCGGCCACGTCTACGGGAAGGCACGCAGCGGCAAAGTCCTCGCCCAGGACCTGCGCCACCCTCGCCAAACGCTGCGCGGGTGTCAGGGCCGGGGCACAGCGCAGCAGTTCGCGACCGTTGTGCCGCAAGCTATAGCCCACATCAAACCGTGCCAGCGCCATGCGCTCCATCAGCCTTTGCACATGACCCGACTCGGTGGCCTCACTGCGCATAAAGCGCCGCCGGGCCGGCACGCTGTGGAACAGATCGCGCACCTCGACCACAGTGCCGCCCGCATGGGCCGCCGGCCGCACTGCCTCAAGCCGGCCGGTGTCGATCAACAGTTCATGACCTTGCGTGTCGACGGCGCGGCGCGACAGCAGTCGCAGCCGCGCGACCGCACCGATGGACGGCAGTGCTTCACCGCGAAAACCGAGGCTGGTGACCTGCTCCAGATCATCGAGGCTGGCGATCTTGCTGGTGGCATGACGGGTGATGGCCAGCGGCAGTTCGTCGGCTGACAGACCCGAGCCGTCATCCCTCACGCGGATTAAACCCAAGCCGCCCTTTTCAATCTCGACATCGATCTGGCAGGCGCCTGCATCCAAGGCGTTTTCGACCAGTTCTTTGACCACCGAGGCCGGCCGTTCGATGACCTCGCCGGCAGCGATCTGATCGATGAGTTGCGGCGGTAAAATACGGATCGTCATGAAGGCTAAGTCTAAGGCTAACGCAGCTTCTGCTGGGCCAGCAGTGAGCCGTCCGGGGGGTTACGGCGGAAATAATCGCGCAGGCCGGTGAAGATGGCCGAGGCGATCTCATCGCGGTGCGCAGCGGTGCGCAGCAGCTTTTCTTCGTTGGGATTGGAGATATAGGCGGTCTCGACCAGCAACGAGGGAATATCAGGCGACTTGAGCACCACAAAACCGGCCTGCTGCACCTGCGACTTGCGCACCTCGCCCACCTGATCCAAGGCCGCCAGCACGCGTTCTGCCGCTTCCATGCTTGAGCCGATGCTGGCCGATTGCGACAGATCCATCAGCACCCGCGCCAGCGGCGCGTTCTTATCACCCAGACTCACGCCACCCTTCAGATCGGCTGCGTTCTCGCGCTCGGCCAGCCAGCGTGCTGCCTCGTTGCTGGCACCGCGTTCGGACAGCACATAGACCGAGCTGCCGGCGACACCGGGGTTGGCGATGGAATCGGCATGTACAGAGACGAACAAGTCGGCGCGGGCCTCGCGGGCTTTGTCGATGCGATCGCGCAGCACCAGAAACCGGTCGCTGTCACGGGTCAGATAGGCCTTGAAGCCGGGCTCTTGGTTGAGCCGCTGCGCCAGCGCCCGTGCGATGGCCAGCACGGCGTCTTTTTCGAGCAAACCGCTGGGACCGCTGGCGCCGGGGTCCTGCCCGCCGTGACCGGCATCGACGGCGATGATGATGTCGCGGCCGGCTGGCCGTTGCGGTGACGGCGCGGGAGCCGGCGCGCGCGGCGGCGGCGTGGCAGCGGCCGGCGCCACGACAAGCGGCACGGCACTCACCGTGCCCAATTCAAGTTGCAACTGCTCTCCCGCACCCGGCAACTTGCTCGATTGTTCACGCACCGCCAAACCGGCCGGCAGTTGCAGCACCAGACGCAGGGTCTGACCCGGCTGCACGCCGCTGCGCAGTGACTGCACCGGTGGGGCTGCGGCCGGTAACCGCAGGCCCGCTGCCAGACGCGTCTGCGGCAGGTCGATGACCAGGCGACTGGGGTTATCGAGCCGGAACACCCGCTGCTGGACCGGGCTATCGAAACTCAAGGTCAGCCGGGCTGCGCCGGGCCCGGCCTCGCTCAGGGTAATGCCGCGCAACGTAGCCGCCGGCGCTGCGGCACACAGGGCCACCGACAACAGAAATGCACCGAGTCGCTTCATGAGCTCCGATCGTAGGCGCGCAGGATGGCTGCACACCACAGCTGGCCGGCGGGTGTATGAGCCCTAAGGCTGACGTGATGGGCCGGACTGTCGGCCTCAAAGTGCAACTCAGCGTCGGCTTGCGGCAGCCTGCCGGCGCCGCGCTCGGGCCATTCAACCAGCCACAGGCTGCGTCCCTGGTGGTAATCGCGCAGACCCAGCATCTCCAGTTCCTCGGCCTCGCCGAGACGGTATAGATCGAGGTGCAATGCCAGCCAACCGCCGGCTTCATAGGGCTCTAGCAGGGCATAGCTGGGACTGCGGATGTGACCGGTAACGCCCAGCGACTGCAGCAGCGCCCGCGCAAAGGTGGTTTTTCCCGCCCCCAGATCACCGGACAAGGTGACGACAAAGGGCAGCGGCTGCAGCGGCAAGGCCTGAGCTGCGAGCGCACCCAAGTGCGCCGTGGCCGCCTCGCCGGGCAACGACAACCCGCTGCTCATGGGCCGATGGCCGCACCCAGCGCCAAGGCCAAGTCACCAGCCAGCAGGCTGCGATCGCCACCCAGGGCGAGCGCATCGCCGGCCCGCCCATGCGCTTGAACCCCGGCACACGCGGCCAGCCACGGGTCGCGGCACTGCGCCAGAATGCCGGCCACCGCACCGGTCAGCACATCGCCCATGCCGGCCGAAGCCATGGCCGGGTTGCCGCGGGTACACAACACCGGCACCTGGCGCTCACCGGCAACCAGCGTGCCGGAACCCTTGAGCACCACGGTGCCACCATAGCGGCGTTGCAGGTTTTGTACGGCTGCCAAGCGGTCGTTCTGCACGGCTTCGGCGGTGATGCCCAACAGCCTGCCCGCTTCGCCCGGATGGGGCGTCAACACCCAGTCGCTGCGGCGCTGCACCTGCGGCAAGTCGGCCAGCAGATTGAGTGCGTCGGCATCGATGACCAGCCATTGACCGGAGCGCGGCTGCGCCAACACCCGCTGCAACAAGGACCGCGCCCAATCCGACTGCCCCAAGCCGGGGCCTATGGCCACGACACTGGCCTGCGGCAAGGCAGACGTCAGCGGCGACGCATCGGCCAGACTCAGGAACATCAATTCGGGGCGCGGCGCGACGATGGCCGTCAGATGCGCCGGCAGACTGCCCACCGTCACCCGTCCGCCGCCGGCCCGCAGTGCCGACTTGGCCGCCAGGCGCACCGCACCGGGCATGCCCTCGCCACCCCCGATGACCAACACGCTGCCGAAACTGCCCTTGTGCGCGGGGCGCCGGCGCGGTGGCAGCGCCAGATTGATAACCGAATCGTCCTGACGCAACAGCGCCGGCCGCACCACGCTGGCGTCCAGCCCCAGATTATCCAGCTCTAAAGTGCCGCAGCAGCCCGGGCCCTCGCCCATGAACTGGCCCGTCTTGAAAGCGCCCAAAGACAGCGTGACCGTTGCCAGCACCACCTCTTGGCCCGCACCGCTATAGCCATCCAGACCCGAAGGCAGGTCGACTGCTAACACCGGCAGCGCAGCCGCATTTATCGCCCGCACCACAGCGCTGGCCTGCAATTGCAACGGCAAACGCGTGCCACTGCCGCAAAACGCATCAACGATGAGCTCGGCCTCGCCCAAAGCCTCGATGCTGAAAGGCTGCACAGAGAGTCCCGCCGTCACGGCGGCCTGATAGGCCAACAGCGCATCACCCGTTAAACGCTCGGGCGCTGAAGCCGCCAGCAGTGTCACGGTATAACCGGCAGACTTGGCCAAGCCGGCCAGCACGTAACCGTCACCGCCGTTATTGCCACCGCCACAAACCACGGCCACATGCCGCAGCTGCGGCCAATGCATGGCCAGTGTGGTCAATAGCGCCGCGCCGGCGCGCTGCATTAAGTCAAAGCCGCTGCAGCCTTGCGTGGCCACGCGGGATTCCAGATCACGCACTTGTGCGGGCGTATACAGAGGTTCGGGCAGTGTCATGCCATCAGTATACTCGCCAGTCATGTCAGCCCCGTCACGAGCGCACATCCTGGAACTGGCACAAGCCCATGGCTTTGCAGACCTGGGCGTGACTGGCGTCGAACTGCCCGAAGACGAACAGCACCTGCTGGCTTGGCTGCAGGCCGGGCACCACGGCCAGATGCATTACATGCAGCGCCACGGCACGCTGCGCTCACGGCCCGCCGAACTGCTGCCCGGCACGCTGCGCGTCATCACGCTGCGCATGGATTATTGGCCGTCCGCTGCGCGTGCCGCAGAACAAGTGCTGGCCGATGGACAACTGGGCTATGTGTCGCGCTATGCGCTGGGCCGCGACTATCACAAGGTCATGCGTGGCGCCTTAGCTCGCTTTGCCGGGCAACTGAGCACCCTGGCCGGTGGACACAACTACCGCGTGTTTGTGGACTCGGGGCCGGTTCTCGAAAAAGCACTGGCACGCAATGCCGGGTTAGGCTGGATAGGCAAGCACACCAATCTGATCAACCGCACAGCCGGTTCGTACTTTTTCTTAGGGGAAGTGCTCACCGACCTGCCGCTGGATATCGATACGCGGGCCAGCGCACACTGCGGCAGTTGCAACGCCTGCATACCGGCCTGCCCAACGGCCGCCATCATTGCGCCCTATCAGCTCGATGCGCGGCTGTGCATTTCATATCTGACCATTGAACTGCACGGACCGATCCCCGAGGCGCTGAGACCTGCAATAGGTAATCGCATCTACGGCTGTGACGACTGCCAACTGGTGTGCCCGTGGAATAAGTTTGCCCGTGCTGCAGCGCACCCGGACTTCAAGATACGCCATGGCCTCGATGCCCCGCGGCTGGATGAACTGCTGCTGTGGACACAAGAACAATTCGAGACGCGCATGGCCGGTTCGGCCATCAACCGCATAGGCTATGAGCGGTTTTTACGCAATGTGGCTGTGGCGGTGGGTAATGGTCCCGCGACTGCACAGGCGCTGGCCGCGCTGCACTCGCGCCGCAACGACGCGTCAGAGCTGGTACGCGAACACGTGGAATGGGCTTGGCAGCGGCTCAGCGGCGCGTAGCGCGCAGGTTATCGATGAGCCGGGCACGGCCCAGGCGCGCAGCCGCCAACACCACCAGGTCACGCGCACTGTCGACAGGTGCCTCAAGAGAGTGGGCATCACGCACTGCAAAATAGTCCGGCCGCATACCGGCAGACGCCAGCGCCTGCAGACCTTGGGCCTCTATGGCGGCATAGTCTTCATCGCCCGTATCGATACGCTGTACGGCCGCACGCAGAGCCGCATAAACCGCCGGCGCCACGCTGCGCTCGCTGGCACTCAAGTAGCGATTGCGGGAACTCAGCGCCAGCCCATCTGCAGCACGCACGGTCGCTGCGCCGATGACCTCGACCGGGATGCTTAAGTCCTGCGTCATGCGCCGGATGATGGTGAACTGCTGAAAGTCTTTTTCGCCGAACACCGCGACATCGGGCTGCACAATGCCAAACAGCTTGGCCACCACCGTGGCCACGCCCTCAAAGTGCCCTGGGCGCACCGCGCCGCACAGCGTCTCGGAAAGCCCGCGCACCAGCACCCGTGTAACCTGCGCATTGCCCTGCGGATACATCTGCAGGACAGTCGGCAAAAACAACAGATCGCACTGCGCGCCCTGCAACAGGCTAGCGTCCTCATCGGGCGTGCGCGGATAGCTGTCAAAGTCTTCGCCGGGGCCGAACTGCAGCGGATTGACGAACACACTGGCAACGATGCGATCGGCGCGAAACCGGGCGGCAGACAACAAACTGATGTGGCCGGCGTGCAGGTTGCCCATGGTCGGCACAAAGCCGATGCGCTCGCCGCGACTACGCCAAACCTGTAGCGCCGCACGCAGATCTGCAATGGTCGAGACGATCTGCATGATTAGAAGCAGTGCTCGGCAGCCGGGTAACTGCGTGTTTTGACCGCCTCGACATAGGACTTGACCGCAGCCAGCGGCGTACCCGCACCGGCCATGAAGTCCCGAACGAAGCGCGGCTTGCGGCCGGTGGTGATATCGAGGATGTCGTACAGCACTAATATCTGTCCGGCCGTATCCGGACCGGCACCGATGCCGATGACCGGCACATCGAGCGCAGCGCTGATGGTCGAACCCAGTTCGGCCGGTATGCATTCCAGCAGCACCAGGTCAGCGCCAGCCGATTGCAGATCGAGGGCATCCTGCAGCATGCGGGCGGCGGCGTCCTGCTGACGGCCCTGCACACGGAAACCACCGGTTTTATGCACTGACTGCGGCCGCAGCCCCAGATGCGCGCAGACGGCAATGTCGTGGCTGGTTAAAAACTCGACCACCCGCACCTGTTCGGCACCGCTTTCGAGTTTGACCATGCGCGCGCCGCCCTCTTGCATCAGGCGCACCGAGTTAGTCAGTGCGACTTCGCGCGACGGGTAGCTCATGAACGGCAGATCGGCGACCAGAAACGGCCGGTGCAAGCCGCGCGACACGGCTTTGCAGTGATAAACCACATCGTCGACGGTGACCGGCACGGTGGTGTCATGGCCCTGTATGACCATGCCCAGCGAATCGCCGACCAGCACCAGATCGACGTTGGCATCATCGAGCAAGGCCGCGAAGCTGGCGTCATAGCAGGTCAGGCACGCGATGGGCTCGCCGTCTTCGCGCATCTTGTGCAGCGTGGACAGCGTTACCGGCGGACGCGCCGAATCGCGCAGCTGCAGATGGGTATACATGCGGGAAGCTTGAAGCAGACGCGCAGCACAATCAACCGCAGGACTTGTGCCCCGCGCAGCGCATCACAGGCTGCTGTTGCGCAGCGGGTTGTAGTACAGACGGCCGCGGTGCTGCCGCAAGATGGCTGCCAGCAGTTCGCTGTAGTCGGCTTCGTTGTTGACCGGGTCTATGGAGGCCGCATTCACGATGAGCAGTGGACTGCCTTCGTACTCGTGAAAGAAGCGCGCATAGGCCTCGTTTAACCGCTGCAGATAAGCGGCATCGATCAGGCCTTCGTGCACGATGCCGCGCCGCGCGATGCGTTCGAGCAGCACATTGACCGGGGCTTGCAGATACACCACGAGATCTGGCTTGGGCGCTTCGATGGCCAGTTTGTCGTGCACCTGCTCGTACAAACCAAATTCATCGGCATCCAGGGTGACCTGGGCAAACAGCCGGTCTTTGGCCAGCAGATAGTCAGCCACCCGCACCGGCGCAAACAGATCGTGCTGCTTAAGACCAGCCAGTTGCTGCGCACGCTGGAACAAGAAATACAGCTGAGCCGGCAAAGCACCGACCCGCGGATTGCGATAAAAGCGCTCTAAAAATGGGTTTTCGTCAGCCTGCTCGAGCACCGTTTCGGCACCGAGACTGGCCGCGAGCTTGCGCGTCAGGCTGGTCTTACCGACGCCGATGGGCCCTTCGACAACGATGTAGCGATGCGGCGTGTTGAGGCTCACAGCAGACTGATTCCTTGGTCACTGACCTGCGCGGCCAACTGCCCCACCCGCCCGACGCCGGGTATGTGCAGATCTTTGGCGATGTCGGCCAGCGGATACAACACAAAGTTGCGCTCGGCGATGCCCGGATGCGGCAGGGTCAGCACGTCATCTTCACAACGCTGCTGTCCTTGTACCAGCAAGTCCAGGTCGAGGGTGCGCGGCCCCCAGCGCACGCTGCGCTCGCGGCCCTGCGCCGTCTCGATCGCCCGCAGCTCGGAAAGCAGTTGGTGGGGCGTTAAACCGGTCAGCACGCCGGCCACGGCGTTCACATAGTCCGCCTGCGGCACCGGCCCGAACGGTCGCGTGCGGTACAGCGGCGAGCGCAGCACCAGGCGTGTCTGCGGCACAGAGGCCAACGCCAGAAATGCCGCGTCGACCTGAGCCACCGGATCGGACAGGTTACTGCCGATGCCGATGTAGGCCGGAGTCCAAACAATCATGCCGGACCGGCAGGCCTGCGACGGCGGCGACGCCGACGCGGTGCGCCACCACCACCGCCACCCTCATCGCCCTCATTGCCCTGACCGCCGCCCTGACCGCCGCCTTGGCGTGACTGCGAACGCTCGAGCTGCTCGATCATCTGCGCGCGCTCTTCAGGAGAGACCTCTTGCAGGCGATGCCACCACTGCGCCGTGGCCGTTGCGGCCATACCTGCCTTGGCGCGTAACACCAGCAGGTCAAAGGCCGCACGGAACTTGGGCAGTTCGAGGGTGCGTAAAGCACGGCGGCCGCGCGGCTGCTCGAGTCGCGGCTGCATCGCAAACATGTCGCGTATCCCCAGCGAAAAGCGCTTGGGGATGGTGACGCGCTGCTGAGCCTCATACACGGCCCGATCGCAAGCATCGAGGATGGTGGCCGTGTCATGCCACGTGTCTGACGGCTGCGCCTCGATGAGCGCGGCAATGGGCCCGTACAGCAACAAGGTGAACAGGAAGGTGGGCGTCACCGGCTTGCCGGCCAGCACGCGCGCATCGGTATTTTCCAGGCCCGCGATAAGCAGCTTTTCGACCAGGTTGCCGGCGTGCTTATCCAGATAAGCGCCGACCGTCGGATAGAGCACGCGCAGCAGACCGCGCTGCTGCAACACAGCCAGCGACTTGACGCCATGACCGGTCAGAAACAGCTTCAGTGATTCGTCAAACAAACGCGCTGCAGGCACTTGCCCCAGCAGTTCGCGCAGCCGTGCGATGGGCTCTTCGGTGGCCGGCGCCAGCGTAAAGCCTAACTTGGCCTCAAAGCGTGCAGCCCGCAGCATGCGCACCGGGTCTTCGCGATAGCGGGTTTCAGGATCGCCGATCAGCGACAAGCGCCGCGCAGCGATGTCCTCGAAGCCGCCAACGTAGTCCCACACCGAAAAGTCGTCGATGTTGTAGTAGAGCGCGTTGCAGGTGAAATCGCGGCGCCAGACGTCATCGTCGATGGTGCCGTAAGTGTTGTCGCGCAGGATGCGGCCCTGCCCGTCGAGCAGGCGGTCCTGGCCGTCCCCATCACCGCTGTCGCTATCATCCGACGTGGGCATGTCATCGGCGCCATCGTCAGCAACTGCACCGACCTCGGGCAGGATATCCGGATCGGCATCGGGCTCTTCACCCTGCGAGGGCGCGCTGGAGGCGCGGAAGGTGGCGACCTCGATGATCTCGCGGCCGAAAAACACATGCGCCAAGCGGAAGCGCCGGCCGATGATGCGGCAGTTGCGAAACAGCCGTTTGACCTCTTCGGGGCGCGCGCTAGTGGCCACGTCAAAGTCTTTGGGCTCGAGGCCCAGCATGACATCGCGCAGACAGCCACCGACGAGAAAGGCTTGAAAACCCGCCTCGCGCAGCTTGTAGAGCACCTTGAGCGCGTTGGGCGCGATGTTGCGGCGCGAGATGACGTGATCGGCGCGACCGATGATGCGCGGTGCAGCCGTGGTGGCAACCGGCAGGGTTTCTGGAGAATCTTCGTTCAAGGGTGCTGTTTCCGGACGTTGGTGCTTGAGCATTGCAAGCGGGCGACTATACTACCGCGCCTCGGGCCTTCCGCTGCCCGCATCGACGCTCCCTTCGTCTAGAGGCCCAGGACATAGCCCTCTCAAGGCTAGTACACCGGTTCGAATCCGGTAGGGAGCGCCACTCTTTGCGGCAGGCGGCAACTGCCGCCTGCGCCAGCCTCAAAGCAGCAGCGTGCTCAACGCCAGCAGCACACCGATGCCGGCCGACAGGCCACCGGCGATGGGGAACATCTGCCGTCGGCCCAGAAAGTACAGCGACGACATCACCAGACCCAGTTCGAGGAAACCCTCGCCCAGGTCAAAGCGCAGCGCCAGCGCCTCGGCCCGCTCGGTGGCGTGGTCTTTGGATTCAGCCAACTGCTTGATCTCTTCAGCGTCCGATTTGTATTTGGCGCGCTGCTTGCCGAACAGCTGCTCGGCCGCCTCAGCCTTGGCCGGATCGACAAGTGCCACGATTTCGCCGCCGACTTCGCTGACGTGCTCGCGCACTTTCTTGGCTTGGTAATAGGCCCACTGGTCGTTGGCCTCGGTGCGATGGATGACCGCATCGGTATGCTGCCGGTGGGCCATGATGGTGACCACCGCCAACAGGATGCCGATCAGGCCGACCTGAAAGCCGACACGCTTGCCTACCGGATCATCCTCGGCATGATGATGGCCGGTGTGAACTTCGATCTCTGCCATGCGTTTGCTGAACTTCCGGCTTTAAGCCTGATGGGTCTTGTCGGTGGCCGGCGCATGGACGCTCTCGGCAGGTGCCGTGGCGATGCGCGGTGCAGCTTCGGCGGCAGC
>CAIVTJ010000322.1 GCA_903908825.1 uncultured Pseudomonadota bacterium
CCCCAAGTCCACTGAAGACGAGCGGCGCCAGTTCGCCGAACTGGTGCGTGCTAATCCGCGTAATTACATCGCGCAGCCCGTGGTGCAAATTTCCACCACGCCGACGCTCATCGATCAGGAAGTCGAACCGCGCCATGTCGACCTGCGGCCTTTTATTCTGTCGGGCAGTGATGTACAGGTGACCACGGGTGGTCTGACCCGCGTGGCCATGCGCAAGGGTTCGCTGGTGGTCAATTCATCTCAGGGCGGCGGCAGCAAAGACACCTGGATCGTCGAGAGCGGTCACTGACTATGTTGTCCAGAGTTGCCGACAACGTCTTTTGGCTCGCACGCTATATGGAACGCGTCGAAAACCTGGCGCGTCTGGTCGAGGTCAATGCCAGCTTAATGCTCGATTTGCCGCGCGAAATGGCACCGGGCTGGCAGCCGCTGATCACCATCACCGGCGCCGGTGCGGTGTTTGCCGGGCAGAGCAAGAGCGCGGACGAGGCCACAGTGGTGCGCTTTGTTGTGGCCGATGCCAAAAACCCGGGCTCTATGGTGTCTTCGCTGGCGCAGGCGCGTGAGATAGCCCGCACCATCCGCGATATTTTGCCGCGCGAAGTCTGGGAGCACATCAACGGTCTGTTTCTCTACGTCAATGAACACTCGACCGATGCCATCAGTCGCGGCACACGGCATGCTTTTTTAAAGCACGTCATTCTGGCTACGCAGACACTCACCGGCATGCTCGAGGGCATCGTCAGCGAAGGGCCGGCGCTGTGGTTCATGGCACTGGGTCGCAACATGGAACGGGCCGACATGACCAGTCGCATCGTCGATGTGCGCGCGGTGGCCATGTTGCCGGTGCACGGCAGTCCCTTGCGGCCTTTTGCGACCATTCAGTGGATGAGCGTGCTGCGCTCGTTGTCCGGCTATCACATGTACCGGCTGAAAACGCGCCAGCGTGTCTATCCGGCCGGTGTGGTCAGTTATCTGTTAGCCGATGAAGACTTCCCACGGGCTTGCGTGTGTTGTCTGCAGCGCGCCGAAGATGCGCTGCAGCGACTGCCCAACAGCCGTACCCTGCTGCGGCGCTTGCAACGTCTGCGTCGCGTGGTGACGCGCACGCCGTTTGAAAAACTCTCGCCCGATGCCTTACACGGCTTCATTGACCGGCTGCAGTTAGCCTTGGCGCATACCAACGATGAGATCGCGCGCACTTATTTCCGCGGTGAACTCACGCTGCAGCGGCGGGCTGCAACGACGCAGTCTCAGTCGCTTGGTTGACAGGCCCAGCATTGCCCCCGCATCCTGCCGCGTAACGAAATTCGGGGGCGTTACATGAGTGATGGCAAACGCTTGAGCCGGCGGCACCTCATGTGTGCGGCAACCGCCATGGGCTTGGCCGGTTCGTCGGCCGTCACGGCCGTGGCCGCCGCAGATGCGCCTGCAACCGGTGCTCCGGGCATGAAATTTGCGTTTGAAGTTCGCGCGCTGATCACTGCCGCAGTGGTCGTAGGCCAGAGCGCTTATGGACTGCGCCGCCTCATTCCAATTACCGGCGGCAGCTTTTCCGGTCCGCGCCTGAAGGGCGTGGTGGTGCCTGGCGGCGGTGACTATCAGTTGGTCAGGCCCGATGGCGTCACCACGGTCGAGGCGCGCTATACGCTGAAGACCGATGATGGCGCACTGATCTACGTCAATAACCGTGGCTTAATCGCCAGTGGCGCTGCGGTGCGTACGGCGCCCGAGTTCGAGGCTCCCGCCGGGCCGCACGATTGGCTCAACAAGTCGCTGTTTGTCGGCACACTCGATGGTTCTGGTGCAGCACAGGGCTATGTCGTACTCCGATTCTTCCAATTGACCTGAACGGATATTTTTAATGGCTAAAGCAAAGCGCACCAGGGTCCTGCCGGCTGCCGAACATGGTGAGGCTATGGCGGCGCAGTGCCCATGGCTGGCGCCTGGCGAGTCCGGTGAGCACCTGGACATCATGGACTTTCCGACGTTTATGCTCACGCGCTTGGCAGCCACGGCCCGCAATGCGGTGACCATGAATTATCTGGAGACCTCTGGTCTGTCGCTGCCCGAATGGCGCTTGCTGACGCTGGTGGCGCGTTACGTGGCCTTGTCATTCAGCGAAGTGACTATCGGCTCTTCAATGGACAAGGGGCAGGTCAGCCGTACCCTGCATAGCATTCACCGCAAAGGCTTGATCACCCTCAATTCGGCAGCCCAGGCGGTCTCGGCAACGGCAGTGCAGTCCGCCCTGTCGCCGCGGGTGGAGGTGTCGATCACCCCCAGCGGCCAAGCGTTATTTGAGCAGATTTTGCCTTTGGCGCAGGCCCGGCAGGTCAAGTTGCTGGCCTTGATGAGCCAGGCCGAGCGCGAGGTCTTTTATACGGTGGGACGGCGTTTGCTGCAGCACTTGCCCTTGTTGGATGAGGAAGGTTGATCATGAGCATTCCGGCCGAGTTCATGTTTGAGATACAGGCCCGGGTGGACGAGCCCTTGGTGATCAATCCCGGCCCGCGCGGCACACGTCGCATCGTTCCTATTCTGGGTGGCACGGTCAGCGGTCCAGCGCTCACTGCCGAGGTCATCCCCGGTGGTGCTGACTGGCAGTACATACGCCCCGATGGCGTGCTGGTGCTCGAGGCGCGCTATACGCTGAAGACCGAGGACGGCGCGCTGATCATGGTCACCAACCGCGGCATGCGCCATGGTCCGGCAGAGATCATCGCGGCGATCGCCCGCGGTGAGAACGTGCCGGCCGATGCCTACTATTTCCGCTCGGTGGCTGAGTTTGAGGCCCCGATCGGCAAATATGACTGGCTCAACAAGGCTTTGTTTGTGGGCCTGGCGGAGCGTAAAGCCGGCTTGGCCGTGGTGCGCTTCCACCGCGTCAGCTAGCCGCCCTGCGGGACGGGTACTTGGTTTAAACTGCGCGCCTCGCGGTTGCCACCTCGGCGACCGGCGGTTGCTGTTGCAGGAGCACACCTTGTCTAATCCCGTCAGCGTTCAGATCGAGGACGGCGTCGCCGTCATCACCATCGACAGCCCGCCGGTCAATGCCATTTCGGCGGCCATGCGCCGCGGTCTGCTGGCCGCCACCGAGCAGTTGGCCTCTGATGCTTCGGTCAAAGCCGTTGTGCTGCTGTGCGCCGGTCGCACCTTCATGGCTGGCGCCGACATCAGCGAGTTTGGCGGCGTGATGCCGCCGCCCGAGCTGCGCAATGTGCTGTATGCCTTCGAGTCGCTGCCGCAGCCCACCGTGGTGGCTTTGCATGGCACGGCGCTGGGGGGTGGCGTTGAAGTGGCTCTCGCCGCGCACTATCGCATTGCCGATAAGAACGCCAAGCTGGGCTTTCCCGAGATCACCCTGGGCATCGTTCCCGGTGCTGTGGGTACGCAGCGTCTGCCGCGTCTGATCGGTGCAGAGAACGCGCTGAAGATGTTCCTGGATGGCAAGCCGGTGGGTGCTGCCGACGCCTTGTCGCTGGGCCTCATCGATGCCGTGGTCGAGGGCGATCTGCGCGCTGCGGCGGTCAGCTTCGCGCGCGGCCTGCTGGCCGACGGCAAGGGTCCGCGCCGGGTGCGCGATCAGATCGTGGCGCCGCTGTCCGAGGC
>CAIVTJ010000323.1 GCA_903908825.1 uncultured Pseudomonadota bacterium
CCAGCAACCCCACGACTGCCTATGTGGGCCGCGTCGCAGCGGCTTTCAACAACAATGGTTCCGGTGTGCGCGGTGACATGAAGGCGGTTATCAAAGCTGTGCTGCTCGATGACGAAGCACGCAACGACGCCACACTGGCACGCACCGACTTCGGTCGCATCCGTGAGCCCATCGTGCGACTGGTGCAATGGGCGCGTACCTTTAACGTGACATCACCTTCAGACCAATATCGCATTGCTGACACCACTGCTGAGGCCACGCGTCTGGGTCAAAGCCCATTACGCTCGCCCACGGTGTTCAATTTCTTCCGCCCGGGTTTTGTGCCGCCTAACACTGCGCTGGCCACTGCCGGACAGGTGTCACCGGAGCTGCAGATCGCCAGCGAAGTCACTGTGGCTGGCTACATCAACTATATGCAGACGGTGGTCAAGGCCGGTCTGGCCGATGCCATCCCGGCCTATACCAGCGAACTGGCTTTGGTTGCTGACACTACTGCGCTGGTCGATCGGCTCAACCTGCTGTTGGCCGCCAATCAGTTGTCCGCCGCCACGCTGGCCACCATCCGCACGGCGCTGGCCTCTATCGCCATCACCACCGATGCCGGCAAGCTCAACCGCGTCGGGGCCGCCGTGTGGTTGGTCATGACCGCCCCCGAATACCTGGTGCAAAAATGATCATCGACCCTAAAGATCTCGATCGTCGCGCCTTCCTGCGCCGTGCCGGTCAATTGGGCGTGGCGGGCATTGCCGCACCTTGGGCCATCAACCTGGCCTCGATAGGCGAGGCCGCGGCCTTCACGGCCAGCGACTATAAGGCGCTGGTGTGTGTGTTTATGTACGGCGGTAACGACTACGGCAACACCGTGGTGCCTTATGACGCCACCAACTATGCCAAGTACGCAGCCGTCCGCACGGGTATTGCCACGCCGCGCGCCAACCTGGCTGCCACGGCCCTGACGCCCACGGTGGCGCTGCCCAATGGGCAACTACTGGCACTGGCCCCGGAGATGACAGCGCTTAAATCGCTGTTTGATGCGGGCAAGCTGGCGGTACAACTCAACGTAGGTCCGTTGATACAGCCGACCACGCTGGCGCAATACAACGCCAAGTCAGTGCCGCTGCCGCCGAAGCTGTTTTCGCATAACGACCAGCAATCGACCTGGCAGGCTTCCTCACCTGAAGGCGCTATCAATGGCTGGGGTGGCCGCTTGGGCGACATGGCCATGTCCAACAACGGCAACTCGACCTTCAGCTGCATCTCGGTGTCGGGCAACGCGGTGTTTGTGGCCGGGCGTAATGCCATTCAGTATCAAGTCAGCAGCAGCGGTGCTGTGCCCATCAGTGGCATCAAGACGGCCGCTTTTGGTTCATCGGCGGTGTCCGCGGCACTGCAAAGCCTGGCCACGCAGGGCAGCAGCCATGTGCTGCAAAACGAATACACCAAGCTCACGCAGCGTTCGATCACTGCAGAGTCGGGGGTCAGTGCCGCAATCGCTGGCGTGGCGCCTTTCACGACGGCCTTTCCGGCGGGCAACAGCTTGGCCACGCAGTTGCAAGTCGTGGCCAAACTCATCGCTGCGCGCAGTGTGCTGGGTGCTAAGCGACAGGTGTTCTTTGTGTCCATCGGTGGCTTTGATCTGCACGACAACCTGCCTAGCCAGCACCCGCCCTTGCTGACCAATGTCTCCAATGCCATGGCGGCGTTTTACAACGCCACGGTCGAACTGGGCATACAGAACAGTGTCACGGCGTTCACCGCTTCAGACTTCGGCCGCACGTTTGCCTCTAACGGTGACGGGTCGGACCACGGCTGGGGCAGTCATCACTTTGTGTTGGGCGGCGCGGTCAACGGCAAACGCTTTTATGGCACTGCACCGGCACCGGCGGTCAACGGCACCGAAGACGTGGGGCAGGGGCGTTTGCTGCCGACGACCTCGGTAGACCAGTTCGCAGCCACGCTGGCCACCTGGTTTGGTGTATCGGCCTCCGAGTTGTTGACAGTGGTTCCCAACATCGCCAACTACAGCACCAAAAACTTGGGCTTCGTCTAACCGCGCTGCAGTTTTGCCGGTTAAAATAGCGGCCGCTGCGGTCAGTTGCCGTGGCGAACCAATTACGGAGCACGACGATGAGCGACACGATGCAGCGACGCAGTTTTTTGAAGGCCGCGGTACTGGGCGCGGTGAGCGTGCAGGCGATCAGCCTGGCCACGCGCTCTGAGGCAGCCGCACTGCCGGCTCTGGACCCGAGCGATGCCACCGCCAAGGCCTTGGGCTATGCGGTCGATGCCACCAAGGTCGATGCCAAAGCGCACCCTATGTACAAGCCGGGCCAGAAGTGCGGCACCTGCGTGCAGTTCCAGGGCAAGGCCACCGACGCCGAGGGCGCCTGCAACCTGTTCGCCGGCAAGGCGGTCAAGGGCGCTGGCTGGTGCACGGTCTGGGCGCAGAAGCCCGGTGCCTGATGTGAACAAGGCCCCGTGACGGGGCCTTGCTTGACGGCAAAAAAGCGGCTTTCGGGCCGCTTTTTTGTGCCTGGCCGTATGCCAGAGCTTATTTGCCGAGTTTGCCGGCCACTTTGGCCAGACCGACGTTGACGCAGGCGGCGTCCTTGTCGCCACCCGGTGCGCCGGACACGCTGACCGCGCCGGCCAGCTTGCCGCCGAAGTTCACCGGCAGGCCGCCTTCCCAGATGATGAGGTTCTGATCCACGTCTTTGCCGGGGGGCAGACCGGGCAGTGCGCCAGGTGCGGCAGCCGGGGCCGGCGTACCCGCAGGCAGCGCTACCGAAGCGCCGAACTCGCCGGACGTCTTGCCGGTCTTGAGCACGGTGTAAGCCTTGCGACGGGCCACATCGGCGGTTCTGGTTTGCGCGCCATCGGCACGCAGCACCACCTTGGCGGTGTAGTCAGTGGTCATGTACAGCGCCGTCACGGCATAGCCGTTGGCTGCGCAGGCAGCCACAGCGGCTTGGGCCCACTCGGTGGCCACGGCCAGCGGCAGGTCGTTGGTGGCAGCCGGTGCAGGCGCTTGGGCAGCGGCTTGCAGGCTGGTCAATGCGGCGCACAGGCCCAAGGTCAGAAACTTATTCATGAGGTCCCCATTATTGTTGAGAGTCAGAGCTGCGGACTGTTGAAACGATACCCCACTCCATAAACAGAAACGATGGATTTGCCTGTGGAGCTTGCCTGCCGGTGCGTCCAGAATGGGTCGGAGCACCACAGATGGCACAGCTGACGGGCGGTTTTATGTTTAGAAAAATTGCGGCTGCGTTGCTGGGCCTGTTGTGGGCGCACAGTGCGGCTGCCCACCTGATGCCCGCGCAGCACGGCACGCTCAACATGGTGGGTACGGGCGGCTTTATGGTGCTGTCGCTGCCGGTGTCGGCGTTGACCGGTGTCGATGCGAACGGTAACGGCAGCCTGGAAGCATCCGAATTGCAGGCCGCATCCGATGCCATCGAACAGCAGGTGTTCGCCGGTGTGCAGTTGCTCGATGACCGCGGCCCGCGTCCCTTAGAAGGATTGCTCTATAGCCTGTCGCCCGATAGCGATGAGCCGGGTGCACTGGTGCATCAGCTGGTGGTCATGGGCCGATTTGCCCTAGAGGGCGCACAGGGGCCGCTGCGCTTTAAGCAGCAGCTCTATGGCAAGGCCAGCAACGAACAGCGCACCGAGCTCACCGTCACCCAGGGCAAGCAGCGCAGTCTACTGATGCTGGATGCCGCGCACCCTGAGCGGCGTGTGTTTCCCACACGCTGGCAGGTCTTCGTCGATGCAACGGTAATGGGTGTCAGGCACATCTTAAGCGGACCCGATCATCTGTTATTTCTGGCCGTGGTGTTGTTCGGCACAGTAGGTTGGCGGCAGGTGCTGGCCGTGCTCACCACGTTTACCGTGGGTCATGCAATCACGTTAATCGTTGGCAGTTTGGGTCTGTTGGTGTTGCCTGAGTTGCTGGTTGAGTCAGCCATTGCGGGCACCATAGTCATCATGGCACTGCTCGAATGGTTGCTGCGACGACGCGGTCAGCGTTTGCGTTGGCAGGCCCGGTTGCTGCTGGTGTTGGCTTGCGCGCTGATCCACGGTCTGGGTTTTGCCGCAGCGATACGCGAACTGGGTCTGATCGGTGAGCGCCTGTGGCCGACGATTGCCGGCTTTAATGTCGGCATAGAACTGGGCCAAGTGCTGGTCGCAGTGCCTGTCGTCGCGCTGCTGCAGTGGTGGCGCAACCGCGCTTTCAAAGCGTAAAGGCGCTGATCAGGAAGGTGGCTGTCAACAGCACCACGGCAAGCAGGCCATAGCACAGCAGTACCGCCGCCAGTTTGGCCAGAGTGCGGCGCTGGCTTTGGCCGTAATAACGGCGCATCGAGGCGTATAGATACCAGAGGGCGTAAATAGGCAGCGCAACGCTGAGGGCTGAGCCCAACCACGGCACCGGGCCCAACAGCGCCAACAGAATGAGGCCGCTGAAGATGAAAACGTGGTTGTGTACCAGCAGCAGCACATGTTCCACGTAGTAGCGCTTGGGATGCCAGTACAGCCCTGACATGCACAGCGCGATCAGGGGTAACAGCACAAACAGCATCCGGGGGATGTTGTGCGCCATGGCTTCACGCAGGTGTTTGCCGTTGTTGTGAACAACGTCTTCGCAGGCCGGTTTGATGCTTTCGGCCAAGGCAGTCATCCAAGCTGCTGGTGTGCTGTTGCCGTCGCTCAGGTCAAAATTGACACAGCTGTCTGGCGTTGAACTGCCTTGCTGCACGGCGGCAGCGACCTTCAGGTTGATGTTGATCTCATCGTTGCTGCGCAGCACAGACAGCAAGGCAAACAGCACCAAACTCAGGATGAGGTATAGCCGGATGGGTGGCAGGTAACGCTGCCGCCGGCCGGCGAAAAACTCCAGGGTCAGGTAGCCGGGTTTGGACGCGAGGGACCACAACGTGCGCCACAGGCGCGAATCGGCGTGGGTGATATCTTCGAACAGTTCCAGCCCAAAATGCCGCAACGAGTGCGGGTGCGGATCATGACGTTGCCCGCACGCCTGACAATAGGGGCCCGTCAGCGGCACGCCGCAGTTCTGGCAGCAGGCCGCAGGACCTGTGTCCTGCGCCTGCACTTTGGCCGCTGACTCCGTCAGATGGGGTAGTGACGGTGATGGGTGGCGATGCTGATCCAGCGCAGATCGGTGAACTCGGCCACACCGGCCGCGCCACCGAAGCGGCCCACGCCGCTGGCCTTGGTGCCACCGAAGGGCATCTGCGCCTCGTCCTGCACCGTGGCGCTGTTGATGTGGCAGATGCCCGAGTCAATGCGACGGGCCACATCCAAGGCGCTGTTGATGTCCTGACTGAACACCGCGGCTGACAGACCATATTCGCTGTCGTTGGCCAGTTCGACGGCATGGTCGGCATCGCGCGCATGCAGCACGCCCACCACCGGACCAAAGGACTCTTCACCATAGATGCGCATGGCTTTGGTCACGCCGTTGATAACGGTCGGGTCGAAGAACGCGCCACCCGTGCCGGTGCCGCCACACAGCACGGTGGCGCCGTGCGCGGTGGCATCGGCGATGAGTGCCTTGACGTGATCGACAGTCTTGGCGTCGACACAGGCGCCGATGGGGAACTGACCCTTGGTCGGGTCGCCGACCTTCAGCGACTGCACCTTGGTGACAAAGCGCTTGAGGAACTCGGCGGCGATCTCTTCGACGACGATGATGCGCTCGGTTGACATGCAGATCTGCCCTTGGTGCATGAAGGCACCGAAGGCGGCTGCAGCAACAGCTTCATCGAGATCGGCGTCTTTCAGGATGACCAGCGGCGCTTTGCCACCGAGCTCGAGCAGGCAGGGCTTGAGGTGCTTGCCCGACAGCTCACCGACGATGCGACCCACGCGGCTTGAGCCGGTGAAGTTGACGCGACGCACGGCGGTGTTGGCGATCAGCGCTTCGACCACGGCCGGTGCATCGGCCGCGGCATGGGTGATGAAGTTGACGGTGCCGGCCGGGAAACCCGCTTCGACAAAGGCATCAACGATCAGGCGATGCACACCCGGCGACAGCTCTGAGGCCTTCATGACCACGGTGTTGCCGCAAGCCAGGGGCATGGCGATGGAACGTACACCCAGAATGACCGGGGCATTCCAAGGGGCCATACCGACGCACACGCCGGTGGGCACGCGCAGGCCCAAAGCCAGCGTGTCGGTGTGACCGGAAGGGATGGTCTCGCCGATGACCTGCGTGGTCATGGCGGCAGCTTCTTCGATGATGGTTGCGGCAAAGCCGGTGTTGAAATGACCCCAACCGCCGATGGCGCCGGTCTCTTCGACGCACAGCCGCGAGAACTCACCGCTCTTGGCGCGCAGCTTGGCGGCCGCAGCCTGCAGCAGTTCGCGACGCTTGAGCGGGCTGGTGGCCGACCAGGCCGGAAACGCAGCCTGGGCGGCAGCGATGGCTGCGACCACATCGGCCACACCCGCAGCAGCGGCAGTGGACACGACTTCGCCGGTGATGGGGCTCTTGCGCTCGAAGGTCGCGCCGCTCTGGGCATCGACGTCCTGACCGTTGATCAGCAGTTTGATTTGGTTCATGGCAGTGTTTCCGGTTGTCTGATGTTGTGGAAACTGGCTCCCGCAGGCCCCCGGCCCACGGTGCAGTCGCGCGAGGATAGCACCACCCGAGTGGCCTCGCCGCCGCCGCGAAAGCGCCGGATTATGGGAACATGGGCTGATGCAAACAGACCGTGTCAGTGCCGCAGCGCCTGTAGACCTAAGGCCCTGGTGGCTTATTGCAGTGGCCAAGTTGCCGATGTGGCTGTGGTACGGCTTTACCGCAGCGCTGGTGTTCCTGGTGTTGCGCGTGCTGCGCTATCGCGTGTCGACCGTGCGCGCGCAATTGGCCAGTTGCTTCACCGATCGCACGCCGGCACAGATCAACCGGCTGGTGGCCGCGCATTACTACCAGGTGGGGCAGGTGGTGGCCGAGGCCTTCAAGGCTGCTGACATGACGCCTGAGCAGTTCTCTGCGCGCGTGGCAGTGCGTAACGCCCATATCCCGCAGCAACTGCTGGCGCAGGGCAGGCCCATCATTCTCGTGGCGGCGCATCAGGCCAACTGGGAGTGGATCTTGCACGCCCTGGCCCTGCACTTGGGACATCCGCTGGATGTGGGTTACAAGCCCATCAAAGCACCGTGGGCGCAAAACATGATGTATGCGATCCGCACGCGCTTCGGGGCGCATCTGGTGCCCGCCAAAGAGTTGCTGGGTGACATGCTCAAGCGCCGCAACATCGTGCGCGGCATCGCCATGCTGGGCGACCAGGAACCGCTGCATGACAGCCAGAAGCACTGGACTACGTTTCTGGGGCGCGAGACGGCGTTTTATATGGGCGCCGAGCAGATGGCGCGAGCCACGCGCTATGCCGGCTTGTTTGTCGCTATGCGACGCTTGCGACGCGGCTATTACGAGATCGACTTTGCGCCGCTCTGTGGCGATGGCGAACGGTTGGAGCCAGGCGAGTTCACCGAACGCTATGCGCGCTTGGTCGAGACCGAAATCGTGGCGGCGCCGCAGGATTGGACCTGGGGTCACCGCCGCTGGAAGCTGCGCAAAGGGCTTTATTAAAGCCTCTGCGCAGCTTGCCTACTTGAGCTTGGAGGCCAGATGCGTGGTCAGTTCGGCCACGGTGGGGTGATCGAACAGCTCGGTGATATCCAGCGTGCCGGGGTAATCGCGGTCGATCTGCTCATGGATCTCGATCAGCTTGAGTGAGCTGGCGCCGATCTCAAACAAGTTGTCATCGCGGGTGATGGTGCGGCCCACCAGCACGCTGTTACAGATGCGCAGCAGCTGCGACTCCAGACCCTCGCCACCCACCGCCGTACCGGCCCCGGCGCTGCGCGTGGCGCGCAGCTGTGCCAGCTCGGCCAGGGCAGCCGCAAACTCGCCTTCGGCATATTGTTCTTCGAGCAGATGGCGCTGGATCTTGCCACTGGTGGTCTTGGGGATGCGATTGACCGGCACGACATCGGCTACTTCCAAGCCGGTGTGTTCGTTGATGAGTCGCGTCGCCTCGGTGGCCACCGGCAGAAAGTCGGCCAGATCACCCCGGTGCAGCAGGAACACCACCAGTTGATCGGTCTCGGCGCCGGGCGGGCGTGCACCGGCCACGACCACTTTGCCCAGTTCCATACCGGGCGCGCGTTGCGCGATGGCCTCCAGGTCGTGCGGGTAATAGTTCTGGCCGTTGACGAACAGGATCTCTTTGTAGCGGCCGGTGATGTAGGTCTCACCGTCAAGCACCAGACCCAGATCACCGGTGCGCAACCAGCCATCGGCGGTGAAGGTCTCGGCGTTGACTTCAGGGGCGTTGAAGTAGCCGCCTGTGACATTGCCGCCGCGAATATGAATATGACCGATGTGGCCATCGGCCAGTGGCGTGTCGTCATCGGCTGCGATGCGCAATTCGCACAGCGGAATGGCCTTGCCCACGCTGACCAGCCCCAGTGCATCGCGACTGGCGCGCTGCAGCACCTCGGCGCGTGTGCCCACAGCCAGTTTGTGGCGGTTGAGTTGCACGGCCCGATAGGCGCGGCCCACGGGCGGGAAGCTGACGGCCAGCGAGGCCTCGGCCAGACCATAGACCGGGAACATGGCGTTGCGGTCCAGAGACTGGCTGGCCAGACGGGCCAGGAACTCTTCGCACAATTCGACCGAGATGGGCTCGGCGCCGTTGAAGATGAGACGCACGGCTGAGAGGTCGAGGTTGCCGGGTGAGCGCTCGCCCAGCACCTTGAGGTAATGGCGATAGCCGAAATTAGGCGAACACAAAATGGTGGCATGCACCTGCGAGGCGATAGACAGCCACAGCAGCGGGCGGCGCACGAACAACTCTGTGGGCATCAGGTGTGCATGGACGCGATTAGCGAACATCACCAGATGAAAGCCGATGAGCCCCATGTCGTGGGTCAGCGGCATCCACGACAGACTGGTGTCGTTTTCGTTGAAGCCGGCGGCTTGCGTGGAGCCGTCGATGTTCGCAATGAGGTTGGCGTGCGTCAGCACCACGCCCTTGGGCTCACTGGTAGAGCCCGACGAAAACTGAATGAAGGCGATGTCTTCGGGCTGTGCGTCGTAGGGCTGGGCCTTGATGCGGATGTCGGGTACTTCGTCGGCACACAGGCTGCGTCCGCGTAACGACGCAAACGTGTCCTGATCGTCCGGCGTGCCGTTAGCGGCCGAAAAGGCATCGAGACGGTCAAGTGTGCGACGGTCTGTGTACAAGAACGGCTGGCCCAGCTTGCGGGCGATACGCAGCAGCTTGTGCCGGTGCTCGTCGCTGATGCCGATGGCCACCGGCACCGGCACTATGCCGCCCAGCACCGCAGCCCAGAAGGCATCGACAAACTGCTCGTTGCTGTTCAGCAGCAAAATGACCTTGTCGCCAGGCTTGGCGCCCAGCTGCTGCAGATGATGCAACAAACCCAGGGCGCGGTCGTTGAGCTGCGCAAAGCTGAGTTGGCGCGAATCGTTCTCGCCGTTGTGAAAGGTGATGCTGCGCGGCGCGTCGCGATTGAGCGCCATCAGTTGAGTCAGGGTACGGGCTTGCATGGTGTGCTCAGACGCGCGGCTCTAGCCGCATGAAGATGGATTGCTGCGTGCGCAGATTGATGAGGGCTTCGAAGCTCACCGGCGACTGGTCAACACGGTGCAGACGGTAACGGCGGGCTGCTTTGAACAGGTGCAGCAGACCCTCATAAATAGACAGCGTTTCACCGATGCAGTGATGCGCACCAGCCGAGAAGGGCAGGTAGACCAGCTTGCGGTGCTCGGTTTCAGTCTCAAAGCGCTCGGGCTTGAAGGCTTCGGCATCGTCCCAGTACTGCGGGTGGCGGTGTACAAAAAACGGGCTGATGAAAACGTCGGTGTTAGCCGGCACTTCATAGCCGCCCAGCACATCGGCTTCGATGGTACGACGCGAGATGACCCACACCGGCGGATAAAGGCGCAAGGCCTCGCGCAGCACGTTGTGCGCGTAGTGCAGGGTTTCCATGTTCTGCAGCGTGGGCTCTGCTTCGTCGGGCAGCGCGTCGAGTTCGGCGTGCAGTTTGGCCTCGACCTGCGGGTGGTTGGCGAGCAGAAACCAGGTCCAGTTGAGCATGCTGGCGGTGGTCTCATGGCCGGCGATGATCAACGTGGTGATCTCATCGACGATCTCCCGGTCGCTCATGCCCTCGCCGCTGTCTTTGTCGCGCGCCTGCAGCAGCATCGACACGTAGTCGGGGTCGCTGCCGGTGGGCTCGCAGCCGTTGGCGCGGCGCCGCGCCACACAGCGGCCGATCAGCGCGGTGAGTTTGCGAAAGCGATAAGCAAAGCGGATGTCGCGCTCGCTCTCTTCGGTGAGGCAGGCAAACGGGTTGTCGCCGGTCTCAGCGGCCATGGCATCGAGGTCGGTGCCAAAGATCATGCGCAGGATGATCTCCAGGGTCATCTCGCTCATGTCGTTGGTGATGTTGACCGGCTCGTTGCGCGCGGCCTTTTCGTCCCATCGGGCCAGACAAGCTGCGTTGGCACGTGCGATGATGCCCGACAGTTGCGCCAGAACGCGGCGATGAAAGGTGGGCTGCATCATGCGACGCTGGCGCTTCCAGAACTCACCTTCGCTCACTATGATGCCGTTGCCCAATAGCATCTTGATGCGGTCAAAACCCACACCCTTGGAATAGTTGCGATGGTTCGAGATCAGGATGCGGCGCACATCATCGGGGTGGTTAAACACCCAAGTGTGCGAGTGCCGGCCCGGTGCATACACGCGGTAGGCATCACCCAGCTGCGCGTAGATGCCGCGCATGCGATCGAGCGAGTCGGGGGTGGAACCCACATCGAACTGCTGGTCGGACTCGGGCGGCAGCGCCGAGGCGTTAGGCGCGTTCATGGGCAAACAAAGTGCGTCATTGCGACTATTTTAACTCAAGCGCCGCTGCGCGGCAGGGCCGTGTACCGTGACTGAGCCGTTGGCCGCCGCTGATGAGCCGCCGCGCCGACAACTGACCTGGCGTCGCCGCCTGGTCTATCGCGCCCTGCAGCCGCTGGCGCTGGCCATCCTGCGCTTCTGGTGGGGCACTTGTCGCGTGGTACGGGTGCAGGGCGAACAGTACTTGTACGCAGCGCTCGCGCAGGCGCCGTCGCTGCTGCCGTGCTACTGGCATCAGCACGAGCTGTTCTGCTCGCGCTATCTGCTCAGCCAGCAATCGCGTGGGCTGAAGCTTGGCTTTCTGATCAGCCCGTCGGTCGATGGCGAACTGCCGGCGATGATCGCGCGACAGTTGGGAGCGCAGGTCATCCGCGGTTCATCGACCCGCACCGGCGCCCGTGCGCTGCGCGATTACTACAATCTGTTGGTCAAAGAGCAGGTTTCACCGGTCATCACACCCGATGGGCCGCAAGGCCCGCGCTTTGTGTTCAAGCCCGGGGCCTTGCTGCTGGCGCAGTTGTCGGGCCGGCCGCTGTTGCCCATGGCCTATGCCGCGTCGCGGGCTTGGCTGGTCAACTGGGACAAGTTTGTTATCCCGTGGCCGTTCGCGCGCATCTGCATTGCCATAGGCCCGCCAGTCAGCGTGCCACGCGGTGTTTCTCTGGCGGATGGGCCGGATTTGCACGCTCTGCAGCAGCAGTTGCAACAGGAGTTGCACCGGCTCGCCCGTCAGGCGCGGGACGGCCTGACGGGTGACAGTCAGGCGCAGCGCCTATGAACCGCAGTGATCTGCCTGTGTTGCTGCGCCAGTTCGGTCGTTTTTTAAAGGTTGGCGCAGGCGTTACCGCGCTTGATTACGCGGTGATGATTGGCGCGGTTCAGTTGCTGGGCTGGGGCTCGGTGCTGGCTTCGGGTCTGGGGTTTACGGTCGGCTCTTTGGCCAATTACCTGTTCAACCGCTATTACACCTTTCGCAGCAGCATGCCGCACGGCATCGCGTTGCTGCGTTTTCTGGTGGTCATCGGCACCGGCTTAGGGATTACCTTGGGCCTGATGCACCTATTAACCACGCGCTGGGGTGTGCCCTACCTGCCGGCGCGCGTTCTGACTACGGGTCTGGTGATGTTCTGGCATTTTGCCGGCAATGCCTTCTGGTCCTTTGCCCAGCCGCGCAAGGATTAACGTTCTGGCGTTATGTCATCTACGCGATGCAGTTGAGACGGTAAACTGTCAAAACTGTGCTTTGTGCCCTCTGTTCCTGTGCTTGAGCCGATCACACTGTAGTTCTTTCACGATCTGCGTTTGATGATGAGCATAAACCGACCCATTAAAGCCTCTGGTCTGCAGCCGGCCGGCGCGCCTGCGCCGGGTGCCGGCTTTTGGACGCAGCCTGTCGGGCAATTAGCGCCGGGTGTGGATGTCGGTTGCACCAAGATCGCAATCGATCTGCTCAGCCTCACGCACGACACGATGCGCGCCGGTCTGCCGCAAGCTTTGCGCGACCTGCGAGCCGCTGCTCACGTGGATGCGGCATTTCTGGTTTTGTTCGATGAGGCCGGCAGCGCCTTCGAGAGTGTGCGCGTTGAGCGCGCCGAGTACAGCAGCTGCAGGCTAGAGCGCTTGCAGCATCTCAAGCTGGCGGACCTGCCACACATCGCCTCGCGTTCTGCTCATCTGCGCATCACTGAGATCGCTGACACCACCCATCCGCTACGCGAGCAGATGGCTGATACGCCGCGACTGGCCGCTATGCAGGTCGGTTCACTGCTGCTGGTCAGCTTCCATTTGCGCGGTAAGCCGGGGGGGTTGCTGGGTTTGGCGCAAGGCCTGCCAGTGGCCCATTGGGATGTGAATCTGCGGCTATTGCTCAAGTTATTGGGCAGCAGCCTGTCGACCAGCCTTGAGCGGCTCGAGCACAACCGCTACATGCAGATCCTCAACGAGCGCGAGGTCCTGCTGGCAGACGTGGCTAACGATGCCATGTGGGACTTTGACGTCGATCGCGACACGCTGCTGTTTTCCGACCGCTGGAAACAGCTGCTGGGCTATAGCGATGCGCAGCTCAGCGGTGTCATC
>CAIVTJ010000324.1 GCA_903908825.1 uncultured Pseudomonadota bacterium
CGGCCGTCAGAGGCCTGCAGCTTCATGGTGCCGCCCGTCGCGTCATAGGTCGCCGTCACACCGGTGCTGCCCGTGTAGCCATTGACCATGGTCGCCCAGTCCGAACCCGACAGCGCCGTGGTGCTGGCGCTGGTGATCGTCTGGCCATTGAGGGTCAATGTGTAACCGGCACCCGTGGTCGAGGCAAACGTATAGGCAACCGTCGTGTCGGCCGTAGCGGTCAAGCCGGCGACACCCGAGCCGTTAATCGCCGCAGCCTTGGCATAGGCGCTGCTGGCACCTTGGCCGGTGGCGACACCGGTAAAGCTGGTCGAGGTCTGAATGGCTACTGCGTTGCTGGAACCGACCGCAATACGCATGTCGGTGGCAGCCAGCGTCTGCGAGTCGACACCCGAGCCCTGCTGACCGACGTTGTAACTGGTGGTGTCAGTCGCACCACCGACATAGTCAGCTGTCTTACCCAGCGAGCTGGTCTTAACGCTGGTCGACAGGTTGACCGAGATGGTCTCCCCGGCGTTGGCACCGACCTGGAAGGTGCTGGTACCGAATGTGCCGTCGAGCACCTTCTGGCCATTGAAGTTGGTCTGCGAGGCAATGCGGTCGATCTCGGCCATGCGCAGCTGCACTTCCTGATCGAGCACTGCACGGTCACTCGAAGAGTTGGTGGCGTTAGCCGACTGCACGGCCAGCTCACGCACACGCTGCAGGTTCTTGGTCACCTCGCCCAGTGCACCTTCAGTGACCTGCGAGAGCGAAATGGCATCGCCGGCATTACGTGCTGCCTGGTTCAGACCGGTGATCTGCGTGGTCATACGCTCGGAGATGCCCAAGCCGGCAGCGTCGTCCTGTGCGCTGTTGATACGCTGACCAGAAGACAGACGCTTGAGCGAAGTCTGCAATGCGCTATTAGAGGCGGTGAGACTGCGCTGTGCGTTGAGCGCAGTCGTATTAGTGTTGACATAAAGAGGCATAGTGAGTCTCCAGTTCTATTGCTATATCTAAATTCCGGTTTCAACCGGGGGGTACTGATGGCAACCCCTCGGCTGCCTGGGTTTCGATAAGGGCTTGTGAGAGCGCCTCACGAATGGGGTTTTGCAAGGTCATGCTCATGGCCTTACAGGTAAGTAAAGAGTGAAAGTTGGGCGATGCGGCCATAGGCGGCTTGCGCGGCCTGCAGTCCCAACATCTGTTGATTCATGCGACCGGTGGCTTCGGCATAGTCCAGATCCTGCAACTTGCCGACCGAGCCGGTCAGCTCGTCAGCCAGTTGCTGCCGCACGGTCGCCGCACTATCGATAGCAGACAGGCGCGTACCGGTTTCAGCGCGCAGGTTCTGCGCGTTGCTCAAGCCCTGATCCAGCTGCACCAGCGCTTTGGCCAAGCTGCTGGTCAGGCCAGCGCGGTCCACCGGGTTGTCGACTGCTGCGCTTAAGCTGCTGGTCAAGCTGTCTAATGTCGTAAAGATGTCTTCTTTTCCGGCGGCGCTGATGCTGTAGGTGTCGCCGGTGGCTGGCGTGCCCGACACAGCCACTTGCACGCCGTTAAAGGCAATGGCTGCGCCGCTGACGTAAGGCCCGCTGCTGACCACATTGCTGTTGGCATCGAGCACCTGCCAGGTATCGGGGGCAGTGAACTCCAGCGAATAATTGCCTGGCACCCACGCCCCGGCATTGGTGACCTGACCGGTGTCTATGGAACTGGCACCGGTATGCACGCCCTGCGTAACAGCGAAAGTGCCGTTGCCCTGTGTAATGCTGCGGAATACCTGCTCGCCCGAGAAGCCATCTGCAATCTGCTGGTCCGGGCCGATCTGCAACACACGCGTGCCCTGATCACCGGAATAGTCGACACCGTTGGCGCCGCGTGCAAACGGTTGTGTCTGTGTGGAGAGGCCGGCGAATAGATACTCACCGTTGGCATCGCGACGATTGGCGATGTCCTGCACTTCCTGCGTTCGGGTCGTCAGCTCAGAGACGATGGCCTTGCGGGCCGTCGAGTCCATGGCCGGACTGCTGGCCTGCAAGGTCAGTTCGCGGATGCGATTGAGCGAATTGCTCAGATCGGCAAAAGCCTGTTCTGTTGTACTCAGTCGCGCATTGGCCGCGTCACCGTTTTGCACGTATTGCGCGATCTGCTGCTTCTGACGCTGCATGTCCATGATCTGGGTGGCAGCCACCGGATCATCCGACGGCGTATTCACGCGCTTGCCGGTCGCCATCTGATTTTGCGTAAACGCCAGATCAGACTGGCGCGACAACATGCGCGTGATCGCCTGGTTATGGATGCCCGCTGTAGAAATGCGACTGTTCATCGACCGGTCGCCGCAAGCAGGGTTTCAAACAAGGTCTGGGTCATCTTGATGACCTGCGCCGAGGCCTGATAGGCCTGCTGATAGCGCATCATGTTGGAGGCTTCCTCATCGAGGTTGACGCCTGAGATGCTGTCTTTGTCCGAGGTGGTCTGATCCAAAATCAGCTTTTGCGCATCGCGGCCGTTCTGCGCCTGACTGGTGGCCACGCCTACAGCACCCACCACTCGGGTCACAGAGCCCGGCAAGGATTCAGTACCCCCAGACAGCAAACCGGTGTTCAGCGCAGCCGAAATGGCCAGCGCGTTGCGGTTATCACCGACGCCACCGGTATTCGCACTGACCGTGAAGGCATCGCCTGCCACCGGGGTGCCGGTGAAACTGACCTTCCAACCGTTGTAGTAAATGTTGCTGCCGGCGCCCAGCAAGTTGCTGCCGACACCGTTGATCGAGTAATGGGTCGCATCGGTAAAGGTGAGTGTTACCGGGTCACGCAGCTGCGGGACGGTGACATCAATGACCTCACCTGCCGAAATCTTGGCGCTGCCACTGTTGCCCGTGACCACGCCAGTGCGGATCGGCGCTGCCGCCGCCACTTTGCTGGCATCGGTGATCAGCACGCTCATACCGGCCACGGCAGTGGCCGTCGGCTGCAGCTTGAAGCTGTCACCGGCAGCCGGTGTGCCACCGACCACCAGCGACAAGCCATCGGCAGTGAACGGATCTAACGCTGTTCCGGTACCGGACAGGGTCACGGCTGCGCCGGTATCCGACCTTTGCAAGGTCCAGGCGCTACCCGAGTACTGAAGAATATAGTCGGCAGAGGTCAAGGCACTGACACTGGTACGAACTGCAGCCACGGTGCCCGTACCGGCATTGGTGCTAGGCGTCAGCACGCGTACAGCGCCTATGCCAAACAAGTCACCACCGAGATTGCCGGACAGATCCATGCCTTCGCGGTGTTGCGCATTGACCGCAGTCGTCAGGCCCACGGCTATCTGACCGATCTGATTGCGGGATGGCTCAAGCAAGGTGTTGCGGAAATCGAGTAAGCCACCCAGGCTGCCACCACTCAAGGTGTCGCCCAAATCGTTGCTGGTGTTACCGGCCTGATAAGACAGCGTCATGCGCGTGGGGTCATAGCGATCTGGGGTCGCCACGATGCTGGCACCGTTGGCACCGAGCACCAGCGGCTGACCTTTGCCGATGAATACATTGGCCGATCCATCAGCCTGCTTGGTGACCGACACGCTGACGTGACTGGCCAACTCGGTAATCTTTTGGTCGCGGGCATCTAACAGGTCGTTGGGCGGCTGACCGTTGGCGTTCTGCGCGTTAACAATCTGCTGGTTCAGCTGGGCAATGCCCGCCGACAGAGTGCTGATGGTGGTCGCTTCCGACTTGATCGAGGCATTGACCTCGTTGCCGATATCCGTCAAGCGACTGTCATAGGTCTGCAGGCGCTGCCGCAAGCCATCGGCCTCACTCAGCATCACCTGCCTTGCGGCGGTAGACGTTGGAGCGTTCGAGACGCCCTGTATGGCATTGGTGAACTTCTGCAGCGAAGCGCTTAAACCCGTGGTGCTGTCCGCAAACAAATTACTTAAGGTCTGCGCACGCGATGCAAAAGCATCCAGGCGCGAATAGCTGCTGGACGCGGACTGTTGCTGACTGGCGATGAGGTCATCGTAAGAGCGCTGTATGGTCGTGACCGACACGCCGCGGCCCACGAAGCCATCGCCCGTGCTGACCGGCTGCGTCGCAGCCAGCTCCACGCGCTGCCGGCTATAGCCCGGCGTCTGCGCATTGGCGATGTTATGACTGGTGATGTCCAGCGCCCGCTGCATAGCGAGCAACCCGGAGACACCGGCATTCATCATGTCAGGCATGAGACCCCCCTTAAGAGGCCATCAGCAACGGCAGTCATGTCAAACCTCTGGCGATAATCGCCTCAGGTGTACTACCTTGCATTTGCCGTGCCACTGCGCTGAGCTTGTTGATGTACTGCGGATCGGTGGCGTAACCACCACGCTGCAGGCCGCTGGCAAAGGCGGTGACATCAGAGCCCGTGCCCAAGGCAGCGCCATAGCGCGGCTTGGAGGCCAGCATCGCGGCGTAGTCATTCAGACAGGCTTCAGGCGAGGCATAAGAGCGGAAGCTGGCGGTCTCACGGGCTGCAACGCCACCGCGGAACTCGGTGGTCGCGGAGTTGGTTACCGGGCCTTGCCAGCTGCTGCCGGCCTTGATGCCAAACAAATTGAAGCTGCAGCTGCCATCGGCGTTGCGCGGCATGTTCTTGCCCCAACCCGTCTCGAGTGCGGCATGGGCAATCAAGGTCTGCGGATCCACGCCCAGCTTCTGACCGGCGGCCGTGGCGGCCGGCAACAAAGCCTGCACGAAATCTGCCTTGGTGGCCGGCGGCCAGCTCATGGTGGTGGGCGGCTGGGTGGCGACAGGCGCTGCCGGCAGGGCCGCGGCGCTGGCGCTGTTGCGCATCAGCTGCTGCACCAGCATGTCGGCAAGCCCCAAGCCCTTACCTCGCGAAATCTGCGTGGCAATCTGCTGGTCAAACATGTCCTGGTAAAAGCCCTGCTGATCACTGCCCGACAGCGAATCCTTGGGCGTCGCGGCGCGCATGCTCTTGAGCAGCATCGACGTGAACAGGCTCTCGAATTGCTTGGCGGTTTCTTTGATCGCTGCCGGTGTCTGCGCACGCGCGTCATGACGCAATGCGCCCAGACCCTTGGGGTCGGCGTAAAACGTGTTGTTGACGGGTGCGGTAGACATGGCGTTATGGGCTTGCGTGAGAATCAGATAACGATGAGTTGCGCGTGCAAGGCGCCGGCTTGCTTGAGCGCTTCGAGGATGGCCACGAGATCGCCTGGCGCCGCGCCCACCTGGTTGACCGCGCGTACGATCTCGTCGAGGCTCACGCCCGCGTTAAACACAAACATGCGCGCTGAAGCCTGGTTGACCGAGATCTCACTGCGCGGCGTGACCGTGGTCGTGCCCTGACCAAACGGGTTGGGCTGACTGACATCATTGCGCTCGGTGATGGTCACCGACAGCGAACCGTGGGCCACAGCCGCCGGACTGACCCGCACATGCGAACCGATGACCACCGTGCCCGTGCGTGAATTGACGATGACTCGCGCCGGCGCATCGCCCGGCTCGATCTCGATGGCCTCAAGCGTCGACAGATAAGCAATGCGCTGATCAGGGTCCTGCGGTGCTGTCACGCGAACCGATACGGCATCGACTGATTTGGCAGTCGCCTCACCCAGCAGATTGTTGATGCCGGTGGCCAGACGGGCCGACGTCGTAAAGTCAGGCGTGTGCAGGTTCAACAGCACATAGGGGTTGGTCGTAAAGTTGTTAGGTACTTCGCGCTCAACGGTGGCGCCATTGGGCACGCGACCGGCGCTGGGCACGTTAATCGAGATACGCGAACCGTCCTTACCCTGCACACCGAAGCCGCTGACTACCAGGCTGCCCTGAGCCATGCCATAGACTTCACCGTCCACACCACGCAGCGGCGTCAGCAACAGCGTGCCGCCGCGCAAACTGGCGGCGTTACCCATCGATGACACCGTCACGTCTATGGTTTGGCCCTGCTTGGAGAACGGCGGCAGATCGGCCGTCACGGTCACCGCCGCCACGTTCTTCAGCTGCGGGTTGGCGTTGGGCGGAATGGTCACGCCAAAGCGTGCCAGCATGTTCTTGATGCTCTGGATGGTGAACGGCGC
>CAIVTJ010000325.1 GCA_903908825.1 uncultured Pseudomonadota bacterium
CCGCAGACCCCGTCCAGCACCTCTCGCAAGCCGGGCTGCGCCTCCAGCACGCCGATACAGTGGACCGGGCAGCCGCCCTGCTCTACCGCCTGCGCCAGTTCAGCCAGACGGCCCGGTTCGACGCTGAAACACAGCTCGTAATCATCACCGCCGCGCAGCGCCAACTCGCGTGCCCGCGACGGCCCCATAAGCTCGCTCAAAGCCCCTGACAGGGGCAGACGATCGGTCTCGATGCGCACGCCGCAGCCGCTGGCTGTGGCCAATTTCAGGGCATCGGCCGCCAGACCATCGGACACATCGATGCAAGCGGTGGCCAATCCGCGCAGAGCCAATCCGAGCGCAACGCGCGGCTCGGGATAGGCAAAGCGCCCGCGCAGCACAGCGGCTGAGGCCTGCTGAGCGGCGCTGGCCACCACACCACCCTGCGCGCCGCGCTCCAGCAGCAGTCCTGCTGCGGCATCACCCACGGTGCCGCTGACAAACAGCAGATCGCCTGCTGAGGCCCCGTCGCGCCGCAGCGCCTGTCCGGCGGGCACAGAGCCCAGCACCTGCACTGACACGGTCAAGGGTCCGGCGGTGGTGTCACCGCCCACCAGCGCCACGCCATGGCGGGCGGCCAGCGCGGCAAAGCCGGTGGCAAACCCCTGTAAAAAGCGTTCATCGGCCTGCGGCAGCGTCAGCGCCAGCAAGGCCCAGGCCGGCATGGCGCCCATGGCGGCCAGATCACTGAGATTGACGGCCAGCGCGCGGTGACCGATGACCTTGGGATCGCAATCGGGCAGAAAGTGCGCGCCACTGACCAGCGTATCGAGCGCCGCCACCAGTTGCTGACCTGGCGGCACCGTCAGCAAAGCACCGTCATCGCCGATACCCAGCACCACATCGGGCCGGGCCAAGCCGGCCGGCCGCGTCAAGGGGCGGAAATAACGGTCGATGAGCTCGAACTCGCCGGGCGGCACGGCGCGGCAGGCTCAGGTTTCGTAGGGACGCAAGGCGCGGGCGGCCCGGTCCATCACCGCATTGACGAACTTGTGGCCGTCGGTGGCCCCGAAGCGCCGCGCCAGACTGACGGCCTCGCTGATGACCACGCGATAAGGCAGTTCCGGGCTGGCGCGCAGCTCCTGTATGCCGATCAGCAAAGCGGCATGCTCAATGGGGTCGAGCTCGGCACTGGGACGGTCTGTCCAAGCGCCCAGCGCGGCATCGAGCTCGGTGATGTCGGTGCAAATAGACTGCAACAGCCACTGCAGATGTTCAGGGTCGGCGCGCGGCCCGTCTTCGGTGGCCTTGAACTCGGCCAGCAGGTCCTGCCAAGGGCTTAAGTTCAGCTGCCAGCAATACAGCGCCTGCAAGGCGACCTTGCGCGCCAAGGCGCGTGCCGCAGAACTGCGCTGCATGCGGACCGGTGACTCGCGTTCAGACATGCCTTAGACCTGCTGCAACAGCAGCGCCATTTCGATGGCTGTGACCATGGCTTCGCCACCCTTGTTGAGACGCGCCGGATCGGCACGCTCTTGCGCCTGCTCTAGCGTGTTGACCGTCAGCACACCAAAAGCGATGGGCACACCGGTGTGCAAGGAAGCCTGCGTGATGCCGCGGGCGGCTTCGCCGGCCACAAAGTCGAAATGCGGCGTGTCACCCCGGATGACACAACCCAGAGCCACCAGACAGTCAAAGCGGCCACTGGCCGCAAAACGCTGTGCAGCCAGCGGCAACTCGAAGGCGCCGGGCACACGGATTAAGGTGACGCGGGCCGGGTCACCACCGCTGTTACGCCAGACTTCAAGTGCACCATCGAGCATGGGGTTGACGATGAAGTCATTGAAGCGCGCAGCCAGGATGGCCACAGACAGTTCGCGCGCAGCGGTACTGCCGCTGCCATCGGCCGTGGTGGGCAGCAGCATCGTGCCGTCGGGTAAGCGCAGGTTAGCCATGAGGCGGCGAGTATAGCCAAATGCGACGGCAACGCCGTCGTAACTTCAGGGACTGTCTTGATCGACGTAGCCGTCGATCTGCAAATCGAAGCCCGAGATGCCCAGCATCTGTTTGGGTGCTGACAGCACACGCATGCGTTGCACACCCAGGTCTTTGAGGATCTGTGCACCGATGCCATAGGTCCGCAGCACACTGTTATCGGGCAC
>CAIVTJ010000326.1 GCA_903908825.1 uncultured Pseudomonadota bacterium
CGTCGTGCTCATGGATATGCACATGCCCGTCATGGGCGGCGAAGAAGCTGTCCGCCTGATGCGCAAATATGAAGGTTGGAGCCGGCATACCCCTGTCATCGGTGTTACCGCCAATGCCATGGCCAGCGACAAACAGGCCTGCCTGGACGCCGGCATGGATGACCACTTGGCCAAGCCCTATTCGGCCCGTGAACTACGCGACATCATCAGCCAGCATGTGCGGTCGTAACCTGCCGCAAGGCTGAACGGGCTGCGCGTCCACACGCAGCGCTGTTATGTAGCTATGACGTCGAGTGCCCGTAAAAAACGGCACAATCGGCTCATCATGTCACCCGATTCCAATCCGCTGCTGGTCTTACCCAACGCACAGTCCAACGTGCTGTCGGTGCGCGCCAAGGCCATGATCTTTGCCGATCCGGCCTCGCAGCAACTGCTGCGACAGGTCGAGCAGTTCGCTCCGTCCGGGATCACCATCCTGGTCACCGGCGATACCGGCACCGGCAAAGAACTCATCGCCAGGCATATACACGCCTGCAGTGGCCGCCAAGGCAGCTTTGTGGCCGTCAATTGCGGCGCTTTGTCACAGACCTTGGCCGAAGCCGAACTGTTCGGTCACCAGGCCGGGGCGTTTACCGGAGCCACCGAGACCCGCGCGGGCTGGTTTGAGGCTGCCGACAAAGGCACGCTGTTTCTGGATGAGATCGGCGACCTGCCGCTGTCGCTGCAGGTCAAGTTGCTGCGTGTGATTCAGGAGCGCGAAGTGGTGCGGGTCGGGGCGCGCAAGCCCATCGCACTGGATGTGCGCATCATCGCGGCCACCAACATCGATGTGCCCGCAGCCGTCGAGGCGGGCAGCTTCAGGTCAGACCTGTATTACCGCCTGAACGTGGTCACGCTGGCTGTGCCACCACTGGCGCAGCGTCCTGCTGACATCCTGCCGCTGGCCGATCACTTCCTGCAGCAGTACAGCCAGCGCTTGGGCATTCGTACAGCCATCCTATTGCCCGAGACACAGCAGGCACTGCTCAGTCACAACTGGCCGGGCAACATCCGTGAACTGGAAAATGTGATTCATGCCGGCCTGCTGACCGCTCGTGACGGCATCATCAGACCCGAAAATCTGCGCCTGATTGCGGCCACTAACACAATCCGGCTCACGCCCGTCGTCACCACAGCGCTCAGGCCGCAAAACGGACAGACGGGATTTGAATCGATGGCAGCCACCATCAACCAGCTGCTCAGTGCCGGCGAACCTGCGCTGCACCAACGCATAGAAAAGCAGTTGGTCGAACTGGCCTATGCGGCCACACAAAGCAATCAGGTGCACACCGCACGCCTGCTGGGCGTCTCGCGCAACACGCTGCGAACGTTGCTCAAGCGCCATGGCCTGCTGGCCGACGCATCGCGCGACGAATACGAAGACTCGTTCAACCTGCCTATTTAAACCGGCGCGGCTAGATCCCGACAAAGGCAGCCGGATGTGCGCCGGCAAGACTGCCGAACACGCCATAGCGGCGTAGGCGTACGGTGACGGCCTGACCGACCAACCAACTGTGACCCTGAGAAGACCAAGGCGGCACATCGACCTCCAGGGTGTCACCGGACTGCAGCCGCACCTGCGCATGGGTCATACCACCGCCCCAGGTTAAGCGCAGCAGCTCGCCCTGCAAGCCCGTACCGGGTGCAGTGGGCAGCAACTCGACATCGTGCGCGCGCACATACAGATCGGCAGCGGCGTCATCGGCAGCGGCCAGCGACCCCAGCAGCGCATCGCCAACAAACAATTGACCGTTGCTGACCCGGCAGGTCAGACGATTGGCACCACCCAGGAACTCATAGACCGCAGGCGTTGCCGGCTGATCGTAAATAGCCTGCGGCGAGGCACACTGAATGATGTGCCCGTGCTCCATGACCGCGACGCTGTCGGCCAACTCGAGAGCCTCGTCCTGATCGTGAGTGACTAAGATGCTGGTGAGACCGAGCTTGGTTTGCAGACCGCGCAACCATGTGCGCATGTCTTTGCGCACCCGCGCATCAAGCGCACCGAAGGGCTCGTCCAGCAGCAACACACGCGGCTCGATAGCCAAGGCACGGGCCAGCGCCACGCGTTGCCGCTGACCACCGGACAACTGGTCGGGGTAGCGCGCGCCGTAGTCGGCCAACTGCACCAACTCCAGCAACTCGGCCACACGCCGTTTGATGACCGGCGCAGCAGGCCGCAGCTTGCGCTCGCGAACCTGCAAACCAAAAGCCACGTTGTCGGCGATGGTCATGTGCCGGAACAGCGCGTAGTGCTGAAACACAAAGCCCACCTGCCGGTCGCGTGCACTGCGATCGGCCACATCGGTACTGTCAAACAGCACGCGCCCGAGATCAGCGAACTCCAGCCCCGCGATGATGCGCAGCAAGGTGGTTTTTCCCGAACCTGACGGCCCCAGCAAGGCACAAAACTGCCCTTCCGGCACCAACAGGTTGATGTCGTGAAGCACCGCGGTCTCGCCGAAGGCCTTGCTCAGGCCCTGCACTGCAACTTGCATCTATCGCTTGCCTTAATGTGTCTTGAGTTCGCGACCAAAGCGATGCTCAAGAACGGTCTTGAGCACCAAGGTCACGAGCGCGAACAACGCCAGTAGCGAGGCCACTGCGAAAGCGGCCTGAAACTGATACTCGTTGTACAAAATCTCGACTTGCAGCGGCAGCGTGTTGGTATAGCCACGCACATGACCGGACACCACTGACACCGCGCCGAACTCACCCAAGGCACGTGCAGCGCTGAGCAAAGCACCATACAGCAGCGCCCACTTGATGTTGGGCAGCGTGACCCGCAAGAAGATTTGCAGTCCACCGGCACCCAAGGTGCGTGCTGCATATTCCTCGTCGTTGCCTTGCTGTTCCATCAGCGCGATGAGTTCGCGCGCCACAAACGGGAAGGTCACAAACAGCGTGGCCAGCACCATGCCCGGCAGCGCAAAGATGATCTGTATGTCCCAGTCTTGCAGCAACGGCCCCAACACACCGCGACTGCCCAACAGCAGCACGTAGACCAAGCCGGATATCACGGGCGACACAGCAAAAGGCAGATCGATGAGTGACACCAGCACGCTGCGCCCTGGAAAGCGAAACTTGGCGATAGTCCAAGCGGCGAAGATGCCGAAGGTCACATTGATGGGCACCACGATAGCCACGATCTTGAGCGACAACAGCAAGGCCGAGACGGCATCGGGCTCGCGGATAGCTGCCAGATAAGGCAGCACGCCATGACGCAGCGCTTCGGTGAACACCACGAACAGCGGCAGCAACAGGAACAGACCGATGAAAGCCAGCGCCACGCCGATGAGCAGCGCCCTCACCCATGGCCCCTCAGTCAATGCGCGTGGCGGCTGCCGGCTCATCGCTGCACCCGTAGCATGCGCCGCTGCAATAAATTGAGTACCAGCAGCAGCACAAACGACAACAACAACATAGCGCTGCCGATGGCCGCCGCACCGACATAATCGTATTGCTCAAGCTTGATGGTGATGAGCAACGGCGCGATCTCTGACACTCTGGGCAGATTGCCGGCGATAAAGATGACCGAACCGTACTCACCGACCGCGCGCGCCAACGCCATGGTAAAGCCGGTCAGCAGCGCCGGCGCCAGACTGGGCCACAGCACTTGACGGAAAGTCTGCCAGCGCGAAGCACCCAACGTAGCGGCTGCTTCTTCACACTCCTTGTCCAGGTCCTGCAACACCGGTTGCACTGTGCGCACGATGAACGGCAAGGCGACAAACACCAGCGCCACAAACACGCCGACACGCGTGAAAGCCACCTTGATGCCCCACGGCTCCAGGTATTGGCCCAGCCAGCCGTTGCCGGCATACAGCGCACTGAGGGTGATGCCGGCCACTGCCGTGGGCAACGCAAACGGCAGATCGATGAGCGCATCAAACCAACGCCGGCCGATAAAGCGATAACGCACCAGCACCCAAGCGATGATCAGCCCGAAGATCACATCGACGGCGGCGGCTGCCATGGAAGCGCCGAAGCTCAGTCGCAAAGCCGCCAGCACGCGCGCCGAACTGACCGCCTGCCACCAGAACGCCGGCCCATTGCCCAGCGAGCGCAGCAGCATAGTGGCGAGCGGCAGCAGCACGATCAAACTCAGATAAGTGATCGTCACACCCAGACCTAAGCCGAAACCCGGCAAGGTGCGGCGCTGCTGTGCCAGGCTGGCCATCTAGTTACCGTAAATCTGATCGAACACGCCGCCGTCGTCGAAATAGGTTTTTTGCACGCGCGTCCAGTTGCCAAACACCTGCTCTAAAGTGAACAGGCGCAGCTGCGCGAACTGGTTGGCGTATTTGGCGGCCACCGCAGGCAAGCGCGGCCGGTAGTAATTGCGCGCCGCGATCTCCTGGCCTTCGGGCGAATATAGATAGTTCAGGTACTCGGTGGCCATGCGGCGCGTGCCGCGCTTGTCCACCACCCGATCGACCAGTGCCACCGGCGGCTCGGCCAAGATGCTGACCGAGGGGGCAACCACTTCGAACTTGTCGCTGCCGAACTCTTTGAGCGCCAGCATGGCCTCGTTCTCCCAAGCGATTTCCACATCACCCAGGCCCCGTTGCACAAACGTAGTGGTGGACGCACGGGCACCGCCATCGAGCACCGGCACGTTGCGATACAGCGCGGTGACAAAAGCCTTGGCCTTGTCGGCGTTGCCACCGGGCAATTGCAGCGCATAGCCCCAGGCCGCAAGGAAGTTCCAGCGCGCGCCACCCGAGGTCTTGGGGTTGGGGGTGATCACCTGTATGCCGGGCTTGACCAGATCGTTCCAGTCGCGGATGCCCTTGGGATTGCCCTTGCGCACCAGAAACACGATGGTCGAGGTATAGGGCGTGCTGTTGTTGGGAAACTTCTGCTGCCAGTTGCCGTCGATGCTGTGCGCCACTTGCGCGATGGCATCGATGTCGGCAGCCAAGGCCAGCGTGACCACATCGGCCTGCAAGCCGTCGATGACCGAGCGGGCCTGCTTACCCGAGCCGCCATGTGAAGTCCTGATGTCTGCAGTTTCGCCGCTGAGCGTGGCCCAGTGCTTGGCAAAAGCCACGTTGTACTGACTGTAAAGCTCTCGCGTCGGGTCATACGAGACATTAAGCAAGGTCGCCGCTTGCACCTGACTGGCCAACAGAATGGCCAACAGCGCGCCTAACGGCCGGGCAAAGCAGGCAGACAGGTGAAAACTAGACATGACGGTAAAGGCTCTTGGATTGCAGGCGATCAAGCTCAAGCAGGTAAGCAACGGTTATGCCAGTGCCGCGACCCCCGCCAGGTCGCACCCCGCACCCAGGCGACCCTCGCGCTGCTGAAAACCCAACAGCCACTCACCCGGACTGCTGGAAATCCAACAGCAACTGTTGCTTGACAGGCAGGGGCCGGACGGCGAATCGTTGCGCGTCGGCCGCTATTACAAAAACAACTGGGGGCGCCATGGCGCAACGCAAGGATTCATCGGGTCCGCTCAACCGGCGTGGCTTTCTCAAAGGTGCGGCCGGTGCAGCCGGCGGCGCTGCGGCTGCGGCCCTGGGCACAGCTGACCAGGCCCGGGCCGCTGCGGCAGCGCCTGTTGCCGTGCCTGCCCCGACGCCTGCGCAACTCGATCGCGATGCCGGCCTCATCGAGCCGGCACTGCCACCACGCGCGGCAGTGCGCCCGGGTTCAGACCTGATGGTGCAGGTGCTGCGTGATCTGGGCATCGAATATGTGGCCAGCAACCCCGGCTCCAGCTTTGAGGGCTTGCAGGAGTCGCTGGTCAATTACGGCGAGCCGCCCAATGTGCGGCCCGAGTTCATCACCGCCCTGCACGAAGAGACCGCTGTCGACATGGCCAACGGCTATGGCAAGGCGCAAGGCAAGCCCATGTGCGCCCTGCTGCACGGCACCATTGGTCTGCAGCACGGCTCGATGGCCATTTATCAGGCCTATTACGCGGGCACGCCGATGCTGATCATCGCCGGCCGCGACAACGGCTTTATCCAAGCGCACACCGCCGATGACATGGGCGCGCTGGTACGCAGCTATACCAAGTGGGATGCCCAGCCCAAGACGCTGGCCGAATCGCTGACCGCCATCCAGGAAGCCTATCGCCAGGCCATCACGCCACCCTGTGCACCGACGCTGGTCATCCTCGACACCGAGTTGCAGAAAGAAGAAGCCGGCACTCTGCAGGTGCCGCGCTACCAGCCACCGGTCATCCCGACCATCGACGCCACCACCGCACGCGACATCGCGGCATCGCTGCTGGCGGCCAACAACCCGCGCATCGAGGTCGGTCAACTGCGCACGCCCGAGGGTGTGGCGCTGGCGGTGCAATTGGCCGAACGGGTCGGTGCCAGCACCAGCACCCGCGCCACTGCAGGGCCCATGAGCTTTCCGCAGCGTCATCCGCTGTGCGGCCCCGGTGCCGATACGCGCTACGACTTCCGCTTGGGGCTGGAGGTCGGTCCGGCCGACGTGGCACTGATCGGCCCGCGCGTGGCCTCTTTGCATACGCTGCGCGACAAGGGAGGCATCGGCTTCGGTGGCCTGCGGGCGGCCAACGCCGAGGCCGCCGCACCCGGCGAAGCCATCAAGCGCAGCATCGCTCTGGATGCCGAAGCCAGCCTGAGCCTGATCATTGCAGCGGTCGATGCGGCTGTGACTCCGGCGCAGCGCGCGCTGATCGCCAGCCGCAGCGCCAAACATGCCAGCGTCAATCAAGAGTCCTATGTCAGCGGCCTCAAGCAGGCCTTGCTGGTCAAGCGCAAGGGTTGGGATAACAGCCCGGTCAGCACCGCACGCATCTATGCCGAACTGTGGCCGCTGCTGGCCAACGAAGACTGGTGCCTGGCCAGCCCCAGCAATTTTTCAGGCAGTCATCACCGCGAACTGTGGGCGCACAACAAGCCCTACAGCTATCTGGGCACGCAGGGTGCCGGCGGCATGGGCTATGGCGCCGGTGCCTGCGGTGGCGCGGCGCTGGCCGCACGCGAGCGCAAACGCATCGTCATCAACATACAGACCGATGGCGATCTCAATTACCAGCCCGGTGTGCTGTGGAGCGCGGTGCATCACAAGCTGCCGCTGCTGACCGTTATGCATAACAACCGCGCCTGGCATCAGGAGATGATGTTCCTGCAATACATGGCCGGTGTACGCGGGCGTGGCACCGATCGTGCGCACATCGGCACCACGCTGCGCGATCCGTTCATCGATTACGCCAAGATGGCCGCCGCCTATGGCATGGCCAGCGAAGGCCCGATCAGCGACCCGGCAAAACTGGCTGCTGCGCTGGTGCGCGGCATCGCCTCGGTCAAGCGCGGCGAGCCTTATCTCATCGACGTCCTCACCCAGCCCCGCTAACCGAGGTGACTATGAACCTGATCAGCAAAAAGTCGCTGCTTGCGCTGCTGCTTTTAAGCGCCAGCATCGCAGCACACGCTGCCCCCAGCACCTCACCCGGCAACAGCGCCAAGGGCAAACAGCTGTTTTATGCCCACGGTTGCTATGGCTGCCATGGCTATAACGGCCAGACCGGCGCCCGCGATCTGGTGGGCACCGGCAGCCCGCTGGTGGCCAGCGAAGCCGTGTTCAAGATGTTTTTGCGCCAGCGCGGCGAACTCTCGCCGATGCTGCCGGTGACCCGCATGCCCAATTACGCCCGCAGTGCCTTAAGCGACACTCAGGTGCACGATCTGTATGCCTACATCAGCAGTTTCAAGTTGGACGCGCCGCCTCTGGAGCAGGTACCGACCTTGCAGAACATAGTCAATTTGGCGGGCAAACCATACAAACCATGACCGTTGTGTGCGCACAACAAAATTGGCGATTGCAACCAGATCAGGGCCGGATTTGACTTAATTACCGACGAATTTGGGGTCGACATATCGACCACAGCACACTATGTCGTTACTATGACAAACGTACGGCCACATCATTGGCCATTTCGTTTTTCAGGGAGTAACTATGTCTCGCAATACCGCTGTAGCGCGGGCCGTTGCCTTGGCTTTCAGCTTGGCAACCGCTGGCGTCATCCTGACCCCGACCGCTTTCGCCCAGTCGAACACCGTCGGCACCATCTTCGGCACCATCGCGGCTAACGCCGGCGACGAAGTGCTGGTCGAGAGCAAGACCGGCTTCAAGCGCACCGTCAAGCCCGACGCCACCGGCCAGTTCAGCTTCGCCTCGGTCCCGGCTGGTGTGTACTCCGTGTCGCTGATCAGCAAGGGCAAGGTCGTCACCAAGCAAGACGGCGTTGAAGTGCGCCTCAGCCAGGGCGTCGAAGTCGACCTCGGCGGCTTGCAGACTGTCGAAGTCGTCGCCAACCGCGCCGGCCGCATCGACATCAAGTCGGCCACCTCGGCCGCGGTGTTCACCTCCACCGACCTGCAGCGCCTGCCGGTCGCCAACAACCTGGGTGCCATCATCCAGTTGTCGCCCAACACCACCAAGGGCGACAGCCGTTACGGCGGCGGCAACGCCCCCAGCATCGCCGGCTCCAGCTCCTCCGAGAACGCTTACTACGTCAACGGCTTCCCGGTCACCAACATGCTGACGCAGGTGGGCTTTGCGCAGCTGCCGTTTAACGCCATCGGCCAGACGCAGGTGCTGACCGGCGACTACGGCGCCGAGTTCGGCCGTTCGACCGGCGGTGTGGTCAACATCATCACCAAGCGTGGCACCAACGAGTGGCAGGTGGGTGCCTCGGCCGAGTTCGAGCTCAAAGAACTGCGCGCCAAAGAGCGTAATCAGTTCTATGCCGACAATGGCGCCACCGGCGCGAGCAGCGGCGGCGTGCTTTATGCCAACAAGCTTTACGTCTACAACGGCCTGAACACCCAGAAGCGCAACACGCTGCGCGCCTACGCCGGTGGTCCGATCATCGAAGACAAGCTGTTCTTCTTTGCCGCCGTCGAGCAGGTCAACACCACGCGCGAAGCTGTGCGTAACGCCAACTCGTCGCCGATCTACAACATCAGCGCCGCAACTCAGTCGACTTCGTTTCAGGAAATCACGGCCTCGGCGCCACGCTTCCTGGGCAAATTGGACTGGCAGATCAACGATGCGAACCTGGTCGAATACACCCGTATCCAAGACAAGTACAACGACGATCGCAAGTACTACGGCTTCAACTACGCCACGCTGCAGCGCACCAACAATCAAAATGGCGGCGCGAGCTACGTGAACTGGGGCCCGAGCTCGGTGGCTGCCCAGCAGGGCGCCATGCTCGATATCTTCAAGTACACCGGCTATGTGACCGACAGCCTGACGGTTACGGCTTTGGTCGGCAAAGCCTATACACCCCACAAGCAGTCGCCGGTGGGTTACGACCCCAGCTTGCCGCAGGTCAGCTTTACCGGAGCGCAGGCGCCTGGCCTGACCTACACAGCCCCACAGGGCATCTCGGGCTCGCTGCTGACGCCTGGCGCGTCTGACGAAAACAAGGGCGCCCGCTTCGACGTCGAGTGGAAGCTCAACGAGTCGCACAAGCTGCGTGCCGGTATCGACTACAACGTCATCGACTCGAAGGCCGGTACCTCCACAGCCGGCGGGCTGTTGTGGACCTACCTCAAGGCCACCAACCCCGCGGACCCGGTGTACCCCGGTGCCAAGGGACCGGGCTCGGTCGCCGGCAACGCGCTGGCTCAGGCTGGCTACTACGTCATAAGCAGCCGTTCCGCAACCCTGTCTACTCCCCGCGTGAAGCAACAGGCCGAGTACATCGAAGACCAGTGGCAGTTCAGCAAGGACCTGCTGTTCATCGTCGGTCTGCGTAACGAGGGCTTTGACAACCAGAACGGCGACAAGCTGTCGTACATCAAGATCAACACCCAGATCGCGCCGCGCCTGGCCGCCGTCTGGGACATGAAGGGTGATGCCAGCTCGGTGCTCAAGGCCAGCGCCGGCCGCTACCACGTGCCGCTGCCGACCAACGTGGCCGTCCGTGGTGCCGGTTCGTCGTACGGCGCCGAAACGGCCTATGTTTACACGGGTGTTGACCCGGCCACTGGCGCCCCCACAGGCCTGACCGCTTTGGGCCCGCTGTATTCGGCGAACAACGAATATGGTCAGGCCAAAGATCCGGCCACGGTGGCTGCCAAGGGCATGAAGGGCAACTATCAGGATGAGTTCCAGGTGGGCCTCGAGCAGATCGTGGCCAAGGGCTGGAAAGGCAGCGCCAAGGTCACCTATCGCGCTCTCAAAACCGCTATCGACGACCATTGCGACGACCGCCCCTTCTTGGCTTGGGCCGCCCGTAACAAGATCGACACCACCAACTACGAAGGCTACAACTGCGCCCTGTTCAATCCGGGCATAGACAACACCTTCACGCTGGATATGAACGGTGACGGCAAACTCGAGACCATCAACCTGACGGCCGCCGATCTGGGCATCCCCGCGGTCAAGCGCACCTATCTGGCTTTGGACTTAGGCCTCGAG
>CAIVTJ010000327.1 GCA_903908825.1 uncultured Pseudomonadota bacterium
ACCGTGGCCGCGTCTTCGGCTGTGGTGAGGGCGGCCTGCACGCTGATCTGATAGCTGCGGCTGCCATCATTTAACAGGTTAATGGTTCGATTGAGCTCTGCCGTCCAGTCGCGCAGCACATCGGTGTTGCCGAAGTCAGCCACCGGCAGGGCCGGCACATAGACCAGCTGCTCGAGCACGCGCGCGTCATAGCGACGGGTCAGGCGGCGGACGATGGCCTGCACATCCATGTATTGGCGGGTCAGGTCTTCCAGCGCTGTGCCACTGATCGCCGGCGCATCGGCAGCCACATGCAGGGCCGCGCCATCGATGGCGCTGTTGAGCAGCAAGGCGTTGAGTTCGATGTCGTCTTTAACGTACATCTCGTTCTTGCCGCGCTTGACCTTGTACAGCGGCGGCTGCGCGATGTAGATGTGGCCGCGCTCGATGAGCAGCGGGATCTGCCGGTAAAAGAACGTGAGCAGCAGCGTGCGGATGTGCGAACCGTCGACGTCGGCGTCGGTCATGATGATGATGCGGTGGTAGCGCAGCTTGTCGATGTTGAACTCGTCCGGTCCGATGCCGCAGCCCAGCGCGGTGATCAGGGTGCCCACCTCGGCCGACGAGATCATGCGGTCAAAGCGCGCGCGCTCGACGTTCAGGATCTTGCCCTTGAGCGGCAAAATGGCCTGGGTGCGGCGGTCACGGCCCTGCTTGGCCGAGCCACCTGCGGAATCACCCTCGACGATGAAGATTTCGGACAGTGCCGGGTCTTTTTCCTGGCAGTCGGCCAGCTTGCCGGGCAGACCGGCGATGTCTAATGCGCCCTTGCGGCGAGTGAGGTCGCGCGCCTTACGAGCTGCCTCGCGGGCACGGGCAGCGTCCATGATCTTGCCGACCACGGCCTTGGCCACCTGCGGCTGCTCGAGCAGAAAGTCGTGCAAGCGCTGTGTGACGGCGCTGTCGACCACCGGACGGATCTCGTCGGAGGTCAGCTTGTTCTTCGTCTGCGAGCTGAAGCTGGGGTTGGGCATCTTGACCGACAGGATGGCCGTCAGGCCCTCGCGCATGTCCTCGCCCACCGTCTGGATCTTTTCCTTGCGGGCTTCTTTCTCGATGTAGTCGTTCAGCGTGCGGGTCAGCGCCGCGCGGAAGCCCGACAAGTGCGAACCGCCGTCTTTTTGCGGGATGTTGTTGGTGTAGCAGAACATGCTCTCGGTGTACGAGTCGTTCCATTGCATGGCCACTTCGACGGTGATGAGGCCGGTCTGCACGGTGAACCAGAACACCTGCTCGTGCAGCGTGGTGCGGGCCCGGTTCAGGTACGTGACGAAGGCCTTGAGGCCACCTTCATATTCAAACTTTTCGCTGCGCGCGTCGCGCTCGTCGGTGAGCTCGATGCACACGCCGGAGTTCAGGAAGGACAGTTCGCGCAGCCGCGTGGCCAGCGTGTCGTAGCTGAAGGAGATGTTCTTGAAGGTGGCTGCCGACGGACGGAAGCGGATGGTGGTGCCGCGCTGGGAAGACTCGCCCACCTCGGCCAGCGGGGCCTGAGGCTCTCCGTGGCGATATTGCTGGGTATAGCGCTTACCGCCGCGCTGGATGGTCAGGTCCAGCACTTCAGACAGCGCGTTGACCACCGAAACGCCTACGCCGTGCAGGCCGCCGGAGATTTTGTAGGAGTTCTGGTCGAACTTGCCGCCGGCGTGCAGCACGGTCAGCACGACCTCGGCAGATGAACGACCCTCCTCCGGGTGGATGTCGACCGGGATGCCGCGACCGTTGTCGCTGACCGTGACCGACTCGTCCGCATGGATGGTGACCTGAATGCGGTTGCAGTGGCCGGCCAAGGCTTCGTCGATGGAATTGTCGACGACCTCGAACACCATGTGGTGCAGACCCGAGCCGTCGGCGGTGTCACCGATGTACATGCCTGGGCGTACGCGTACCGCTTCCAAGCCCTTGAGGACGGTGATGCCCTGACTGGTGTAATCGGTATCGTTGGTATCTACGGCCATAGTCAATCCCTGCCTGCTGACACCTTATATTATAGCTCGCGCAGGCTGCCTTGTTCCACGTGGAACGCACGTTCCGGCTGCCCGAACACGGCCATATCCGGCGCCAGTGAGGTGATCACCAACTGGCAGTCCAGTTCCTGGATCAACTCGACCAAAGCGCGCAACCGCGTGGCGTCTAGTTCAGCGGCCGGATCATCCAGCAGCAGGGTCGGAACGGCACCACCCGCCTGGCGCTGAAGTTCCCGCAGCCGCGCCAAGGTCGCCAGCACCATCGCAGCCGCCACCAACTTCTGCTGCCCGCGTGACAAGACCTCGCGGGCCGCACTGCCGGCCAGACGTAAGGGGGCATCAGCGCGATGGGGTCCGCTTTGCGTGGTCCCCCGCTCCCGGTCACGGGTACGCGATTCGGCCAGCGCTTCGTCCAAGCTCTTGTCCTGAGACCAGCCCCGGTTATATCCCAACTGCACCGGCAAGCCGCACAGGCGGGCAACTGCCCCATCCCAATACGGGCGCAATGAATCCAGCCAAGCCTGGCGGTAGGCATCGACCTGAACGCCATGTTCGATGAGTTCGCGATCCCAGATCTGGGGATCCTGACCGGCCTTCAAGGCGGCGTTGCGCTGACGCAGAGCGCGGCTGTAGCGCAACCAGTGCGGCAGAAACTGTGGTTCCACGTGGAACACTCCCCAGTCCAGCCAGCGGCGACGCTCTGCCGGACCGCCCTCCACCAACCGATGGATGTCGGGGTCGATGACCTCGATGAAGACGGCGGACGGCAACTCAGCCAGCGACTGGGCGTCGCGACCGTCAATGCGTGCGGTGTAGTCGCCATCACGCTGGTATTGGAAGCCGATGCGATGGACGGGCTCGGTGGTCTGCGCATAGACACGCAGTAGGTCGGTGCCGTCCGCGATGAGCCGTTCGGTCTGCCGCGTGCGGAAGGAACGCCCCCGCCCGACCAGAAACAGCGCTTCGAGTAGCGACGTCTTACCAGAGCCGTTGGCGCCCTGAATGAGCGTGAGCCTGGGCGCCAGGCTAAGCTCAGCTGCGCGCAGGCAGCGCAGCTGCTCGATGTGAACAGAGGTCAGCGCCACGGCACTACCCGCTGGCTGACCCGCCGGCCCGCCTTACAGCCGCATCGGCATGACGACGTAACGGACCGCCGCCGAAGCCGGTGAGCGGATGAGGCAGCTGCTGTTGGAATCGGTCAGCCCGATCTCGACGTTCTCGCCGTCAACCGCCGCCAAAGCATCCAGCAGATAGGTGACATTGAAGCCGATCTCGACCTCATCGCCCTGATAGCTGACTTCGACGGAATCTTCAGCTTCTTCCTGCTCGGGGTTGTGAGCCTGCACAGCCAGCATGCCAGCCGTCAGATTCAAGCGGACGCCGCGATATTTTTCGTTGGACAAAATAGCCGTGCGCTGCAGCGCCTGGCGCAGAGAGTCGCGCGCTGCGGTGACGATGCGGGTCGGGTTGGCCGGGATAACGCGGCTATATTCCGGGAACTTGCCATCAATTAGCTTGGATGTGAAGCGAACATCGCCGATCGTGGCACGAACGTGATTGGTGCCGATGCTCAGGCTGACCTCACCGTCCTGACCGAGGATGCGCTGCAGCTCCAAAATGCCCTTGCGCGGCACGATGACCTGCTGAGCGATGGTGGCGGGCGACTTCAGCGCCGTCTCGGCTATGGCCAGACGGTGGCCATCGGTGGCCACAGCCCGCAATACTGAATCGCCGGCTTCGAGCAAAGTGCCGTTGAGGTAATAGCGCACATCCTGCTGGGCCATCGAGAAATGGGTTTTCTCGATCAAACGCTTGAGCTCGGCCTGCGGCACGACCAGTTCTTGCTGGGCACTGATCTCTTCGACTACCGGGAACTCTGCTGCGGGCAAGCTGGACAACACAAACCGGCTGCGCCCGCCACTGACTTTGACCTTGTCGCCATCGACCGCGATGGTGACCGTGGTCTTATCGGGCAGCGCCCGGATGATCTCCAGGAACTTACGGCCTGGAACAGTGATTTCACCGGCCTGGACCACGTTGGCATCACCACTGGCGACCAGCTCGACTTCCAAATCAGTGCCAGTCATCGCCAAACGACCTGCCGTACTGGCTGCGATCAGCACATTGGCCAGGATGGGCAT
>CAIVTJ010000328.1 GCA_903908825.1 uncultured Pseudomonadota bacterium
GCCGTGGCCGCAGCCACCGCCAGGATGGACTGCGCCTCACCCTCGGCCTTGTTGATGACCGCCTGCTTCTCACCTTCCGAGCGGGCGATAAAGGCTTCGCGCTCGCCGGTGGCAATGTTGATCTGCTCTTGCCGGCGGCCTTCAGAGGCGGCGATCAGGGCGCGCTTTTCACGTTCAGCAGTGATCTGCCGCTGCATCGAATGCAGGATTTCTTTGGGCGGCGTCAGGTCTTTGATCTCGTAGCGCAGCACTTTGACGCCCCAGTTGAGGGCCGCCTCGTCGATGGCCTGCACCACCTGCGCGTTGATGATGCCGCGCTCTTCAAAGGTCTTGTCGAGTTCGAGCTTGCCGATGACCGAACGCAGCGAGGTCTGCGCCAACTGCGAAATGGCGACGATGTAGTTGCTGGCGCCATAGCTGGCACGCATGGGGTCGGTGACCTGGAAGTACAAAATGCCATCGACCTGCAGCTGCGTGTTGTCGCGCGTGATGCAGATCTGGCTAGGGATATCGAGCGGGATCTCTTTGAGCACGTGCTTTTGCGCGATGCGGTCGATAAACGGCAGCACGAAGCTTAGGCCCGGCGTCAGCGTCGTGTGATATTTGCCCAAGCGCTCGACGACCCAGGCGTGCTGCTGCGGCACAACCTTGACGGTCTGCATCACGAAGATGACGGCCAAGACCAATATGACGAGGGCGATTTGCGTTTGCATTTCCATGAGCGGGGTCCTGTGGTTGCTGCAGTGAGCAGTCAGACGGGTTTGACGACGAGGCGGTTGCCGTCCATCGCGACGATGTGATGAGCGCCAGGGACAGCCGGTTGATGAGGCGCCAGTTGCACCTGCCACTGCGCACCGCGATAGCGGGCATTGGCCGTGCCGTCCTCGGCCCAGTGATCGATGTGCACGGTCTCGCCCAAGTCCAGGTGCACGTCGCGGTTGGACTGCGCCTCAGCACGCGCGGGTTGGCGGGCGCGGCGCAGATGCCAGTAGCCAGTCGCCGCGATGCTGATCACAGCGCCGACCAGCAACTGTGGGACCAGTGAGGCGCCCAACACAGCCGCCAAGCCGCCGGCGGCAAAACCGGTGGAGATCATCAGCAGATAGAAGGTGCCGGTGATCAGTTCGGCTGCCAGCAGTGCGCCGGCAGCGATCCACCAGAGTGTCGAGGGTTCCATGCAAGTCTCCTTGGACGGATGGTGCAGCGATTAAGTTACGCCTAAACGCATGACGATTGAATGGAGGCGGCAAGTTGGTCTATAAATAGATCTTAAATATATTTAAAGCGCTATATATGGATCAAAAATCTGCGCGAAAAACTGCGCCCCCCTATTCGCGCTATAGCCGCGAGGCGACCGCGCTGCTGGGCAAACTCATCCGGGTGGCCCGGACCGAGCGGCGTATGTCTGCAGCCGAGCTGGCTGAGCGTGCCGGGATTTCACGCGGCCGACTGCAACGCATCGAACGCGGCGAGATGACCTCCGAGATTGGCGCTGCCTTTGAGTTGGCCGCCATCGTCGGGCTGCGGCTGTTTGATGCTGACGAGCAAGGACTCGGTCGATTGCTGCGACAAACGGACGAGCGCTTGGCCCTGTTGCCGAAGGCTGTGCACAGTACTCCCCATGCGGTGCGTGATGACTTCTAAGGCCGATGCAGAGGCCTTCGTCTGGATCTGGCTGCCAGGCGAAGTTTCGCCGGTGGTTGCAGGCAGGTTGGCGATCGACGGACAAGGCATCGCGCAGTTCAACTATGGCAGAAGCTATCTGGAACGCAGCAACGCCACGCCTGCTGCCATCAGCATTTATCACCC
>CAIVTJ010000329.1 GCA_903908825.1 uncultured Pseudomonadota bacterium
GGCTTGGGCCGCTCGCAATAAGATCGACACCACCAAATACGAAGGCTACAACTGTGCCCTGTTCAATCCGGGTATAGGCAACACCTTCACGCTGGATATGAACGGTGACGGCAAACTCGAGACCATCAACCTGACGGCCGCCGATCTGGGCATCCCCCCGGTCAAGCGCACCTATCTGGCTTTGGACTTAGGCCTCGAGCACACCTTTGACGGCACTTGGTGGGCCAAGATCGCTTACACCTGGTCCAAGAACAGCGGTAACACCGAAGGCCAGTTGCTCTCTGACATCGGTCAGGCCGACGTGTCGACCACACAGGCTTTCGACTTCCCCGAGTTCTCGGTTAATGCCGATGGCCGCCTGCCCAACGACCGTACGCACCAGCTCAAGGCTTTTGGTTACTACCAGGTGACTGAGAGCATCGGTATCGGTGCCAACACGGTCTTTGCCACAGGTCGCCCGAAGAACTGCATCGGCAACGCGCCGGTAGCCACGCCAAGCTCGTCTCCCTTTGTGGTGGGTGGACCGGTCACGACCTATTCGGGTTATGGCTCGGCCTACTTCTTCTGCCAGGGTCAGCCTTCGCCGCGCGGTTCACAGGGTGAGCTGCCGGCAACCTTCATCACCGACATCAACGCGGTGTACTCACCCGCCTCGCTGCCGGGTGTGAAGTTCAAGGTCGACGTCTTCAATATCTTCAACCGCCAGGTTGCTGAGACCATTGAAGAGCGTTACAACTCGGGCACCGGCGTGCGCAGCACCTATAACACCGTGCTGTCTTACGGCGCTCCCCGCTACGTCAAGCTGGGTGTGTCTTACGACATGCGCTGAGTCTGATCTGACCGCAAGGGTGCTCTGACCCTTAAAGAGCCGTCACCGCAAGGTGCCGGCTCTTTTTATTTGTGCGGCGTTTAAGGCGGGCTGCTAGCCAAAGCGCGCAGCAAGTCCGGCGCATAGCGCAACCCTGGCAGTGCCAGCACCCCCGCCTGCTGCAACTTGGTAAGCACCCGGTCGTTCGCCTCACACAGCACCACCTGCACGCCACGTCGCTGCAGGCTGTGCACCACGCCACTGAGGGCTTGCAGGCCGGTCATGTCGATGAAAGGCACATGCCGCAGACGAAGTACCAGACAGGCAGGCTCGGTGTGACTGTGCAATAAGGCACGTTCGAAGTTCTCGACTGCCGCAAAAAACAGCGGCCCGCTCATTTCGTACACCACCGTATTGGCGGGCAAGGGTGCACAGCCCAATGCCGACAGCTCATCACGCAAAGCCAGCTCATTGGCCGGTTGGGCTTCAGCGCTGGCCGCCATACGTCGCAGAAACTGCAATATCGACAAGCCCACGCCCACGTTCACGGCAATCACCAGGTCGGTAAAGATCGTCAGTACGAACGTGACCAGCAGGATGGCTTTGTCGGCTGGCGGTGAGGCGCGCAACAGGTACACAAAGCGCTGCGGTTCGCTCATGTTCCACGCCACGACAAACAATATGGCGGCCAGCGTCGCCAACGGAATGCTCGCCGCCAAAGGTGCCAGCAGCAGCAACACGATCACCAGCGTCAGCGCATGGACAATGCCGGCCAGCGGACTGGTGGCACCGTTGCGGATGTTGGTGGCGGTGCGCGCAATGGCGCCCGTGGCGGCAAAGCCGCCGAACAAAGGCACGATCAGGTTGGCGATGCCTTGGCCGATCAGTTCCTGGTTTGAATCATGGCGCGTGCCGGCCATGCCATCGGCCACGGTGGCCGACAGCAGCGACTCGATGCCACCCAGCAAGGCAATGGTCACCGCCGGACCGGTCAGCGCCAGCACCTGCGACATCGACAGCTGCGGCCATTGCCAGTGCGGCAGCCCCGACGGGATGCCCCCGAAGGCGCTGCCTATTGTGGCCACGCCGGGCAGTTGCAACACGGCTTGCAGCACCGTTACCAGCAGCAGCGCCACCATCGGCCCGGGCACACGCCGCAAGCCCGGCACCCCCGGCGCAAACAGCACCAAAGCCAAGCTCAGCAGCGCCAAGGCCAAGGTGGGCCCCTGCGTCTGCGGCAGACTGCCCAGCAACTGCCACAGCTGCTGGTAAAAAGGCCCGGCCTGAGCGGCCGGCACACCCAGAAAAGACGCCCACTGCCCGACAAAGATGATGACGCCTATGCCCGCGGTAAACCCGCAGATGACCGGCACCGAGATAAAACGCATGACGCCGCCTAAGCGCAGCAGCCCCATCAGCAGCAACAGTGCGCCAGCCATCAGCGTGGCAAGCTGTAAACCGGCGATGCCGTAGCGGGCCGTGACACCCGCGAGAATGGCGACGAAAGCGCCTGTGGGTCCGGCAATCTGCAGCCGGCTGCCGCCGAACAGCGTGACCAGCCCGCCACCGATGATGGCGGTATACAGCCCTTGCTCGGGCCGGGCCCCGCTGGCGATGGCAAAGGCCATGGCCAGGGGCAGCGCCACCACACCCACGATGACGCCGGCCAGCAGGTTAGGCAGCCACTGGGCCCGGGCATAGAGGCCCGCACGATAGGCTTCGATGGCGGCGATCATGGGCCCAGACTAGCCCCAAGACGGCGCACACCCTATTGCGGTAACTACGGAGTGGGCGCTGCCTTGGGCAACAAACGCTGCGTGATGATCGGTCCGCCGATGGCGGTTACCATCACCAGCACCAACACCACGTTGAGCATGTTGGCGTCGATCAGCGGCACGCCGGCCGCATTGAGCGTTTGACTGGCCACCACGGCAGCCGCCAGCGTAGCGGCCACTTGCGGCGTGGTCAGCGCCCACATACCCGGCACTTGCTGAGCCGGATAGCGCAGCAACTTGGCACTGAGCCAAGCTGCCAGATATTTGCCCAACCCCAAGCTGCCCACGATGGCGGCCGTGAGCCAAGGCGAATGCAGCAGGGTCCGGAACACTGCACCCGGCTCTATGAGCATGCCGGTGGCCATGAAGAAGCTGGGGATGAAGGTATAGCGCGCGGTGACCGCCATGCCTTCCTGCAGGTGCTCGTGACCGGTGGCACGACGCACCGCAATGCCTGCCAGGAAGGCGCCGACGATGCCTTCCATGTGAACCATCTCGGCACCCTCGGCCACCAAGGCCAACACCAGCATGGTGATGGCCACCTGCGTCTCGGGTGAATCACCGTAGCGCCGCAGCAAGGCACGAAACACCGGCGGCACCACAAACAGCACGGCCGGCGTGAAGATAAGGATCTGCAGCACCTGAATGCCCAAAGCGGTAGCCGAAAAACCCGACTTGTGGATGGGCAGACAGATGGCCAACGCCAGCATGGCCAGGATGTCGGTCATGACTGTGGCACCGATAGCCGTCTGCACCCAGGCCTGCGCTTGCAGCCCGGCCTTCTGGATGAGCGGAAACGCGAGCAGCGTGTGCGATGCGAGCAGCGAACCCACCAGCGCAGAAGTCAGCAGGCTGTAGTCAAACAGCAGCGCCACCGTCACGCCCAACAGAAACGGAATGATGAAGGTCAACAAACCAAAGGTCAGCGAGTCACGCCAACGTTTGAGGAACTCGGTGAGGTCAACCTCATGGCCGACGGTGAACATCAGCAGCAGCTTGCCCAGTTCGGCGAACACCGAAATGATCGGACCACCCAGCTTGAAGATGCCCAAACCCAGCGGGCCGGTGACGATGCCCGCGGCAATCAGGCCGATGAGCCCC
>CAIVTJ010000330.1 GCA_903908825.1 uncultured Pseudomonadota bacterium
CGCTATGTGGCCAAGAACATCGTTGCCGCAGGCCTTGCGGACCGCTGCCAGGTGCAGGTGTCCTATGCCATCGGTGTGGCCAAGCCCACCAGCATCATGGCGACCACCTTCGGCACCGGCAAAATCTCGGACGAAATGATCGAAGAGCTGATCGCGCGCCACTTCGACCTGCGTCCCAAGGGCATCGTGCAGATGCTCGACCTGCTGCGCCCGATCTACGAAAAGACTGCCGCCTACGGGCACTTTGGCCGTAACGAGCCGACCTTCAGCTGGGAACAGACCGACAAGGCCGATGCGCTGGCCGCCGACGCCGGCATCAAGCGCTAACGCCACTTCAGGAGCAGTACAAACATGACCACCAAACCCGATTACATCGTCGCTGACATCTCGTTGGCCGATTGGGGCCGCAAGGAACTCAACATCGCCGAAGGCGAGATGCCCGGCCTGATGGCCATCCGTGCCGAGTACGCTAAGACGCAGCCGCTCAAGGGCGCACGCATCACCGGCTCGTTGCACATGACCATCCAGACGGCAGTGCTCATCGAGACGCTGCAGGCACTGGGTGCCGAGGTCCGCTGGGCTTCGTGTAATGTGTTCTCGACTCAGGACCATGCTGCTGCGGCCATCGCGGTGCGCGGCACACCGGTCTTTGCCTTCAAGGGCGAGTCGCTGGATGACTATTGGGAGTTCACGCACCGCATCTTCGATTGGCCGGACGGCGGCTACTCGAACATGATTCTCGACGATGGTGGTGATGCCACCTTGCTGCTGCATCTGGGCACCCGCGCCGAGTCTGACCTGTCGGTCATCGCCAACCCCGGCAGCGAAGAAGAAACCTCGCTGTTCAAGAGCATCAAAGCCACGCTCAGCCGTGACCCCAAGTGGTACTCGGTGCGTCTGGCGCAGATCAAGGGCGTCAGCGAAGAGACCACCACCGGCGTGCATCGTCTTTATCAGATGCACCGGGAAGGCAAGCTGGCTTTCCCGGCTATCAACGTCAACGATTCGGTCACCAAGAGCAAGTTCGACAACCTCTATGGCTGCCGCGAGTCGCTGGTCGACGGCATCAAGCGCGCCACCGACGTCATGATCGCCGGCAAGGTTGCCGTGGTCTGCGGCTATGGCGACGTGGGCAAGGGTTCGGCGCAGGCGCTGCGCGCGCTGTCGGCCCAGGTGTGGGTGACTGAGGTCGATCCCATCTGCGCGCTGCAGGCCGCGATGGAAGGCTATCGCGTGGTGACCATGGATGATGTCGCCTCTCAGGGCGATATCTTTGTGACCACCACCGGCAACTATCATGTCATCACCCATGACCACATGAAGGCGATGAAGAACAACGCCATCCTGTGCAACATCGGTCACTTCGATAACGAGATCGATATCGCGGCGCTCAAGCAGTACTCGTGGGACAACATCAAGCCGCAGGTCGATCATGTGATCTTCCCGGACGGCAAGCGCATCATCCTGCTGGCCGAAGGCCGCCTGGTGAACCTGGGCTGCGGTACGGGTCACCCGTCCTATGTCATGAGTTCGTCGTTTGCCAACCAGACGTTGGCGCAGATCGAACTGTATGCCAACCCCGGCAAGTACCCGATCGGCGTCTATGTGCTGCCCAAGCA
>CAIVTJ010000331.1 GCA_903908825.1 uncultured Pseudomonadota bacterium
ATCGATCCGGGTGGCACGCTGGCGTGTGAGTTCACCGGTCAGCACCCGTCTATCACCAACAGCTATTTCGGCACGCTGAAGGTCAAGGACGCCATCTGCGACCAGTTGCGCGACACCACCGGGCAACGCCCCGATGTGCAGACCGAGCGGCCGTCGCTGCGTGTGCATGCGCATGCCGGCGGTGGGCAGGTGACGGTGTCCATCGATCTGGCCGGCGAGTCCTTAAGCCGTCGCGGTTATCGCATCGCCGGCGGTGAGGCACCGCTGCGCGAAAACGTTGCCGCTGGCATTTTGCTGCGCGCCGGTTGGCCGCAGGTGGCCGCTGCGGGCGGTGAGTTTCTCGACCCCATGTGCGGCTCGGGCACGTTTGTCATCGAGGCCGCGTGGATCGCCGCCAACATCGCGCCGGGTTTGATGCGCGATTACTTCGGCTTTCTGGGTTGGCGCGGGCATGACGCGGCCTTGTGGAACCGGCTGCGCGATGACGCTTTAGAGCGCATGTTGCAGCACCTGCCGGTGATCATCCGCGGCACCGATCGCAGTGCGGCCGCTGTGGCCACCGCTGCGGCCAATGCACGCCGTGCGGGCGTGGGTCGCGACATCCGTTTTGAGCAGGCCGATCTGGCGGTGGTCACACCGGCTCAGCCGGCGGCCGATGGCACAAGCTTTGGCCTGCTGTGCGTCAATCCGCCTTATGGTCAGCGCATCGGTCAGGGTCCCGAGGCCCTCGAGGCGCATCGCGCCATCGGCGTGGCGCTGCGCGAACGCTTTGTCGGCTGGCACGGCGTGGTATTGACCGGTGATCCGGCCATGGGTCAGCAGATCGGCATCAATGCCTATCGTGTGCACACGGTGTTTAACGGCGCCATCGAATGCCGGCTGCTGCGCTTTGCGGCGGGCGAGCGCAAGCAGCGGCGCGAGGCTTCCACAGGCATCGTCATCGATGATGTCGAGATCGCGCAGAGCCCGGGCGCACGCATGTTCGCCAACCGGCTGCGCAAAAACCTGCAGCACCTGGGCAAGCAGGCGCGGCGTCAGGGCGTGAGTTGCTGGCGACTGTATGACGCCGATATGCCCGAATATGCGTTGGCCATCGATCTGTATACCGGTGCCGGCGAAGAGGCCGGACAACAGTGGCTGTTCGTGCAGGAATATTCACCGCCCGATACTGTCGATGCGGTGGCCGCCAAGCGCCGTCGTGAAGAAGCCTTGTCGGTGCTGCCGGAAATCACGGGGGTCAGCTTCGAACACATTCATCTGCGCGTACGCCGTCGTCAGAAGGGTGCGAACCAGTACGACAAACTCGGCGCGCGCGGCCGCCAGCATGTGGTGGAAGAGGGCGGACTGCAGTTTCTGGTCAACTTTGATGACTACCTCGACACCGGCCTGTTTCTCGATCACCGGCTGACGCGCGCCCGTGTGCGTGAGTTGGCTCAAGGTCAGCGCGTGCTCAATCTGTTCTGCTATACGGCCAGCGTGTCGGTGTATGCGGCAGCAGGCGGTGCGGTCAGTACGACCAGCGTTGATCTGTCGCGCACTTATCTTGATTGGGCTGCGCGCAACCTGGCGCGCAACGGCCACGGCGGCGCACAGCATCAGTTGGTGGCGGCCGATTGTCTGGCGTGGTTGGCCGAGCAGGCCACGCGTGGCCCGGCCTATGACCTGATCTTCCTCGATCCGCCGACGTTCTCGAATTCGGCGCGCATGGACGGCGTGTTGGATGTGCTGCGCGATCAGGTGCGTATGGTCGATGACTGCATGCGTTTGCTGGCGCCGGGCGGCTTGCTGTTGTTCTCGAACAATGCGCAGCGCTTTGCGCTGGACCCCGAGTTGGCACAGCGGCATGTCTTTAAGGATATAACGCCTGCGACACTGCCCTTCGATTTTCAGGGTAATCCGCGCATCCATCGTTGCTACGAAGTGCGCGCCACCTGAGCGCTTGCTGAACTGGTAATTGACCCCTGTCTTGGACTAGCCTTACGGCGAGTTCGGCGGGGCGACTCAGGTTAGACCACCCATTAACAACAAACGGTAAAAAACACCATGTTGCGACTTAACGTAAACGGCCAAGAACGTACGATAGAGGGGGTGGCGGATGACACACCGCTGCTGTGGGTATTGCGCGACGAGCTCAAGCTTGTCGGCACCAAGTTCGGTTGCGGCATTGCCCAGTGCGGTGCCTGCACGGTGCATCTCAACGGTTCGCCGGTGCGCTCCTGCTCGATCCCCGCCAGCGCCGTCGCCGGCCAGAAGATCACCACCGTCGAAGGCCTGGCCAACGGCGCTGTGCTCTCTGCACTGCAGCAGGCTTGGATCGATCACGATGTGGCCCAGTGCGGCTACTGCCAGGCCGGTCAGCTGATGACCGCCACGGCGCTGCTCAAGCAACATCCCAACCCGACCGATGCACAGATCGATCAGGTCATGACCAATTTCTGCCGTTGCGGCACCTATGTGCGTATCCGCAAGGCTATCCACGCGGCAGCGGCTGCCGGCAAAGGCGGTGCGGCATGAACGCAGTTATGAATCCCGTGCAGGGCATCGATGCTTTTGCCGCTTTCGAGCGCGCGCTGGCCGAACAGCTGCAGACTGCGGTGGCGCAGCCGGTCAGCCGTCGCGGCTTTATGAAAATCTCCGGCGGTATCGGCGGCGGCTTGGTGCTGGCGCTGGCCGTGGGCCTGCCCGACAAGGCTGAAGCCCAGGGCGCACCTGCGCCGGTCCCCTTCGTACCGGGCGCTTATGTGCGCATCGCCACCGACGGCAAGATCACGCTGTACTCCAAGAACCCTGAGATTGGTCAGGGCATCAAGACCGCCTTCGGCGTCATCCTCGCCGAAGAACTCGATGCCGCTTGGGCCGATGTCACCGTCGAGCAGTCCGAGATCAATGCCGCCGTGTACGGTGGCCAGTTTGCCGGTGGTTCGCTGTCCATCCCGATGAACTGGGACGGTCTGCGGCAGGCCGGTGCCGGCGCGCGCGCCATGCTGGTGGCTGCCGCCGCCAAGCAGTGGGGCGTGCCCGAGTCCGAGCTGACCACGGCCGACAGCACCGTCATCCATGCCGCCAGCGCCCGCAAAGCCTCATATGGCTCGCTGGCCACGGCAGCTGCCGCCATGCCGGTCCCGGCCGATCCCAAGGCGCTCAAGCTCAAAGAACGCAAAGACTACAAGCTCATCGGCAAGCGCTTCACCGGCGTCGACAACCTGCCGCTGGTCACCGGCAAGCCGCTGTTTGCCATCGACGTGCAATTGCCGGGCATGCTGTATGCCACGCTGGTCAAGTGCCCCGCCGTCGGCGGCAAGGTCGCCAGTGCCAACCTCGATGACATCAAGAAGCTGCCGGGCGTCACCGACGCGTTCATCGTCGAGGGCACACCCAAGCCCGCCAACGTCATGGCCACCGGCGTGCTGCCGGGTGTAGCCATCGTCGGCAAGAGCACCTGGGCGGTTTTCTCGGCGCGCAAGCAGCTGAAGGTTGTGTGGGACGAGAGCACGGCCTCCAAGGACAGCTGGACCGCATACGTGGCCAAGGCCAAAGAGCTGTCGGCCAAGGCTCAGGGCGACAAAGTCGTCAAGACCGTCGGTGACATCGACAAGGCGCTGGCCGCCGGTAAGCCGGTCGAGGGTTACTACCAGTTCGGTTTCGTGTCGCATGCGCAGCTTGAGCCGCAGAACACGGTCGCCTGGTTCAAGGGTGATTCGATCGAATTGTGGGCACCCACGCAGCTGCCGGCCAACAGCCTGCCGCTGGTAGCGGGCATCGCCGGCCTCAAGGCCGACAAGGTCACGCTGCACCAGATGCGCGTTGGTGGTGGTTTCGGCCGCCGTCTGCTCAATGACTTCGTGGCCGATGCCGCCTATGTCGCCAAGCAGGTACCCAACACGCCGGTCAAGCTGATGTGGACCCGCGAAGACGACATGCACCACGACGCTTACCGCGTCGGCGGCTTCATGGCCTACAAGGGCGTGCTCGATGCTCAGGGCAAGCTGACCGGCTTCAACGGTCACATGATCGGCTTCGAAGATCCGGGCACCAAGGCGACAACCACGGCCTCCGATTACGGCGCCAATGAGTTCCCGGCCAACTACGTCGACGACTACCGCGCATCGGTGTCACGCATGCCCTTGTCCATGCCTTGCGGACCCTGGCGCGCGCCGGGCTCCAACACCATGTCCTGGGTGCAGCAGTCGTTCTTCCACGAGCTGGCTGTGGCGGCCAAGCGCGATCACGTCGAGTTCCTGCTCGAGATCTTCGGTCGCAAGGCCGGGGCTGCGCCGCAGGCGGGTCCGCCTGGCCTCAACCCTGACCGTGCCATCGGCGTCATCAAGCTGGCGGCCGAGAAGGCCGGCTGGGGCAAGCCGCTGCCCAAGGGCCGTCATCTGGGTCTGGCGTTCTTCTTCAGCCATCAAGGTCACATCGCCGAGATCGCTGAAGTCAGCGTTGATGCCAAGAAAAAGGTCACTGTGCACAAGATGACGGTCGTGGCTGACATCGGCCCGGTCATCAACCTGTCGGGTGCCGAGAATCAGGTGCAGGGTTGCATCGTCGATGCGATGAGCACGCTGGCCCTCGAGGTCACCATGGAAGGTGGTGCCATCCAGCAGACCAACTTCGACAAGTATCAGCTGCGTCGCATGCCCAACTCACCGCAGGTGGATGTGCATTTTGTGACCAGCAACTACACGCCCACCGGTCTGGGCGAGCCGGCCTTCCCGCCGGCCGCTCCGGCGATCTGCAATGCGATTTACGCGGCCACCGGCACGCGCATCCGCACGCTGCCGATCACCAAGGCGGGTTTCACGGTCGCTTAAGGGCTGTGGTCTGCGGGACCTACAACAGGTCCCGCAGGCGATACCACAGCATCGCCAACACCAGGGCAGGGCGGCGCAGCAGTGTGCCGCCTGGAAACTCGCGGTGCGGGATGCGGGTGAACACATCAAAGCGTTCGCTGCTCCCGGCCATGGCTTCGGCCACCAGCTTGCCGGCAATACCGGTCAGCGCTATCCCATGCCCGGAAAACCCCTGCAGGTAATACACGTCCGGTTCTAAACGGCCGAAGTCGGGCGCGCGGTTCATCGTGATGTCCACATAGCCGCCCCAGGCATGGCTGATGCGCACATCGGCCAGTTGCGGGAACACCTGCACCATGCGCCGGCGCGTGGCCTCGGCAGTGTTGAACGGGTCTAAACCTGAATAGCTGACGCGGCCGCCGAACAGCAGCCGGTGATCGCTGCTGCGCCGGAAATAATCGAGCACCCAGTTGATGTCGGTGACTGCGGCATTGCCCGGCAACAGTTCCCGGGCGCGCTGCTCGCCTAAGACTTCGGTGGCAACGATGTAGGTGCCGACGCCCATGATGCGCCGTGCCAGCGCAGGGGCCGTGTCGCCCAGCCAGGCATTGCCGGCCAGCAGCAACTGACGGCACTGCACGCTGCCCTGTGCGGTGCGCACACACAGGCCTGCAGACGTGCGGGACCAGTCCAAGGCGCGGCTGCGTTCAAACAGCTGTACGCCCTGTTGCTGCGCAGCAGTGGCCAAGCCGCGCACATAAGCCAGCGGCTGCAGGTGGCCGCTATTGCTGTCGTACAGGCCGCTGCGATAGCGGGTGCTGGCCACCTGCGCTGCCAGCTGATCGCGGGACAACAGACTGACGCTGCGATAGTCGTAGCGCTGTTGCAGCTCTTCGTGCCACTGCGCCAGCTCGCGCTGCTGGCGCGGTTTGATGGCCACATGCAGCTGCCCGGGCACGTAATCACAGTCGATGTGGTGGCGGGCGCACAATTCACGCAGCAGGCTCAGACCTTCGAGGCTGACGTCCCAGATGGCGCGCGCATCGGCTGCACCCAGCAGCGATTCGAGTTTTTGCTGGCCGGCAGCCAGTCCGAAAATGGCTTGGGCGCCGCTGCGGCCCGAAGCACCCCAACCCACTTGTTCGGATTCCAGTTGCACCACGCGGTAACCGCGTTCCGCCAGATGCAGAGCAGCCGAACAGCCGGCGATGCCGGCGCCGACAACGCAGACGTCGGCAGTGACGCTGCCCTGCAGCATCGGCCGGGGCGGGGCCTGCGGCAGCGCGGTCTGGTACCAGGGGCGGGTGTCGATGGCGATGGCTGACATGGTCGTGTGTCACAGGATACGCCAAGCGCCGGCCGATCCCGGCGCGGCCGCAGGCGCATCGTGCTTTAATGGCTGTGTAACACATCGCAGTTTTTATGCGCAGCCTCAAACCCCTCATCGGAATCCCCGCCGACCGGCGCATGCTCGGTCCGCACCCTTTTCATGCCGCTGGCGAAAAGTACCTGACTGCAGTGCTGCAGGCTGCCGGTGCGCTGCCGGTGGTCATCCCTTCCTTGGGCGACGAGTTGGCGCTACCCGATTTACTGGAACATCTCGATGGTTTGCTGATCCCGGGCAGTCCGTCCAATGTCGAGCCGCATCACTATCAGGGCGAGGCCAGTCGTGAGGGCACGCTGCACGACGCGGCGCGCGATGCGACCACGCTGCCGCTGATCCCGCGTGCGGTCGCAGCGGGTGTGCCGGTGCTGGGTATCTGCCGCGGCTTTCAGGAGATGAACGTCGCTTATGGCGGCACGCTGTGGCAGCACGTGGCCGAGGTGCCTGGACATCTGCGGCATCACGAGCACAGCGACGATCCGCTGGACGTGCAGTACGCGCCGGTCCATGCCGTGCAGCTGGTGCCCGGCGGCCTGCTGCATCAGATTGCCGGCTGCGACACGCTGCAGGTCAATTCGCTGCATCATCAGGGTGTGCGCGAACTGGCGCCGGGCCTGGTGGCCGAGGCGCACGCGCCTGACGGCCTGATCGAAGCGGTGCGGGTGCGCGAGGCGCGCCGCTTTGCGGTGGCGGTGCAATGGCACCCCGAATGGAAAGCAATGGATAACGCGTTCTCGCGCGCGTTGTTCGCCAGATTTGGTGCTGCGGCGCGCGAACGTGCCGCAGACCGTGTTCACGACAGGTGACCCATGAGCAGTGATATCCACCAGTTCTTTAAGACCCACGGCACACAGGAAGTCGAGGCCATCATCCCCGACATGGCCGGCATTGCCCGCGGCAAAATCATGCCTGCGCAGAAGTTTGCCGAAGATGCCGGCATGCGCTTGCCGGAGAGCATCTTTCTGCAGACGGTGACCGGCGACTATCCTGCGGATACGTCCGCCGCGATGAGCCCGGCCGAGATCGACATCGTGCTCAAGGCTGACGCGCGCACGGTGCGGGTGGTGCCCTGGGCCGCAGAGCCCACAGCGCAGGTCATCCACGACTGTTTTTATAACGATGGGCGACGCGTGACCATGGCGCCGCGTCATGTGCTGCGGCATGTGCTCGAACTGTATGCGCAGCGCGGCTGGGATCCGGTCGTGGCACCTGAACTCGAGTTTTATCTGATCGAGCCCAACATCGATGCCGACTATCCGCTCAAGCCACCCGTCGGCCGTTCGGGCCGCGCTGAGCCCGGTCGTCAGAGCTATAGCATCGCTGCGGTCAACGAGTTCGATCCGCTGTTCGATGACATCTATGACTTCTGCGAAAAGCAGGACATCGAGATCGACACGCTGATACACGAAGACGGTCCGGCGCAGATGGAGATCAACCTGCTGCACGGCAATGCGCTGGACTTGGCCGATCAGGCGTTTTTGTTCAAGCGCACCGCTCGTGAGGCTGCGCTCAAGCACAAGATGTACACCACCTTCATGGCCAAGCCGCATGCACGCGAGCCGGGCAGTGCCATGCACATTCACCAGAGCATCGTCGATCGCAAGACCGGTCAGAACATCTTCAGCGACAAGGACGGCACGCCCTCGCAGCTGTTCTTTGCGCATATCGCCGGCCTGCAAAAATATCTGCCGGCGGCCATGTCGCTGTTTGCGCCCAACGTCAACAGCTACCGTCGCATGACGCGTCATCAGTTGGCGCCCATCAACGTGCAGTGGGGCTATGACAACCGTACTGCGGGTCTGCGCGTGCCCATGTCCTCACCGGAGTCGCGGCGTGTTGAGAACCGCGTCGGTGGTGCCGATGCCAACCCCTATCTGGCCATCGCAGCCTCGCTGGCCTGCGGTTATCTGGGCATGATCGAAGAGCTGCAGCCCACCGAACCGATCAGCGGTTCAGCCCATGACCTGCCGTTCTCACTGCCGCGCTCACTCGATGATGCCTTGCGCCAACTCAAGGCCTGCGATGCCTTGGTCGAGCTGCTGGGCGAGCCCTTCGTCGCGGCCTTTACCATCGTCAAAGAGTCGGAGTACGAGGTCTTCCTGCAGGTGATCAGCTCCTGGGAGCGTGAGCATCTGTTGCTGAACGTGTGATGGCCCAAGACCGCACCCCCGCACAGTGGCAAGCCCTGGATGCAGCGCATCTGCTGCATCCGTTCAGTAACACCCGGCAACTGGCCGAGCGCGGCACCCGGCTCATCACCCGCGCCGAGGGTGTGTATCTGTACGAGGCCGATGGCCGGCAGTTGCTCGATGGCATGTCAGGGCTGTGGTGTGTGGCGTTGGGCTATGGGCGGCGCGAGCTGTCCGAAGCGGCAGCAAAGCAGATGAACGAGCTGCCGTACTACAACAGCTTTTTTCAGTGCACCACGACGCCGGCCATCGAGTTGGCCGCAGAGCTGGCCAAAGTCACGCCGCCGCAATTCAGCCGGGTGTTTTTCACCGGCTCGGGCAGCGAGTCGGTCGATACCGCCATGCGGCTGGTGCGTCGCTATTGGCAGTTGGAAGGCCAGCCGCAGCGCAACATCATCATAGGGCGCACCAACGGTTATCACGGCAGCAGCATCGCCGGCGCCAGTCTGGGTGGCATGGCCTTCATGCACGAACAGGGTCTGCTGCCGCAACCTGGCATAGCGCATATCGGCCAGCCCTATGCCTTCGAGCGCGCCGGCACCCTGAGCGACGCTGACTTCGGTCTGGCTGCCGCGCGCGAACTGGAGACCCGTATCCTGCAACTGGGCCCCGAGCGTGTGGCCGCGTTCATCGGCGAACCGGTGCAGGGGGCCGGTGGGGTCATCATTCCACCCGACAGTTATTGGCCCGAGATACAGCGCATCTGCGACCGCTACGGCATTCTGCTGGTGTCCGATGAAGTCATCTGCGGCTTTGGCCGCACCGGCCAGTGGTTTGGTTGCCAGCACTACGGTACGCGGCCTGACCTGATGACCATCGCCAAGGCGCTCTCGTCAGGCTATCTGCCCATAGGCGGCGTGATGGTCGGCGACCGGGTGGCCGCCACGCTCATCGACAAGGGCGACGACTTTGCCCACGGCTACACCTATTCCGGTCATCCGGTCTGTTGCGCAGTGGCGCTGGAAAACCTGCGCATCCTGCAGCGGGAACACGTAGTCGATCACGTGCGCGAGGTGGCAGCGCCCTATCTGCAGGCGCGTTGGGCCGAACTGGCCCAGCACCCGCTGGTGGGGCAGGCGCGCGGGGTGGGCTTGCTGGGCGCGCTGGAACTGGTGCGCAGCAAACAGCCGCGGCAGTGGTTTGAGCCGCGCGGCAAGGTCGGCGAGCGCTGCCGCGACAATGCCATCGCCAACGGTCTGGTGATGCGCGCGACCGCGGATACGATGATCATCGCGCCACCCTTGGTCATCACCACGGCGCAAATTGACGAATTGATCGCCAAGGCCTGGCGTACGCTGGACCAGACCCATGAGCAATTGCGCTCCGGCATCTTTTGAACAGCACCCCACTGGGTTATAACGACTGCTGACCCGACTTACCCTTTCTCATTGAAGGAACCCTGCCATGACCCGTTCTTTGCGTCTGCTCTGTGCCATTTCATTCGCTGCGCTGGTCGCCGCCTGTGGCAACAAGCCGGCCGATAAGCCTGCCGTCGATGTTGCGCCGCCTGCAGAAGAGGCCGTGCTAAACGTCTACAACTGGGTCGATTACATCGAACCGACGTTGATCGAGCAGTTCACCAAAGAAACCGGCATCAAGGTCAATTACGACACCTTCGACAGCAACGAGCTGTTGCAGACCAAGCTGTTGTCGGGCAAGAGCGGCTATGACGTGGTGGTGCCCTCGGCTTCGTTCCTCGAAAAACAGATTCAGGCTGGCGTGTTCCAGAAGCTCGATAAGGCCAAGTTGGCCAATCTGGGCAACATGGACAAAGACATCCTGACCATCACGGCCAAGCACGACGCCGGCAATGAGCATGCGCTGACCTATTTCTGGGGCACTTCGGGCATCGGCTATAACGTCGACAAGATCAAAGCCGCCATGCCCAACGCGCCGGTAGACAGCTTTGCCATGTTCTATGACCCGGCAGTCATCAAGAACTTTAAAAAGTGCGGCGTCACCGTGCTTGATGCGCCCGATGAAGTCATCGCCACCGTGCTGCTTTACTTGGGTCGCGACCCGATGAGCGAGAAGGCCGAAGACCTGGCGGCGGCCGAAAAGGTGCTGATGGCCATCCGCCCGTATGTGCGCGAGATCAAGTCCTCGGGCTATCTCGATGATCTTGCCAACGGCGAGATATGCTTGTCCATGGGTTGGAGCGGTGACGTGGGTCAGGCCAAGAGCAAGGCCGGCAAGGGCATCAACATCCAGTACAACATCGCCAAGGAAGGCGCCATCATGTTCTTCGACATGCTGGCCATCCCCGCCGATGCGCAGCACCCGGGCAATGCCCACAAGTTCCTCGACTTCCTGATGAACAAGGAAGTGGCGGCCAAGAACACCAACTTCGTGCGTTACGCCTCGCCCAACGCAGCGGCCTTTGATGGCATAGACAAGGACATCACGGGCGATGCCAACATCTACCCGACACCGGAAGTGAAGGCCAAGATGTCGCCCAACTTGGCGCGGTCGCAGGAGTTCACCCGCGAGCTCAACCGCACCTGGACGCGTTTCCGCACCGGCAAGTAAGTGTCGGCTCCGGCGCGGTCCAAAGCCGAGCCTTGGCGTGATGCCGGGCTCGAGCCTTATGTGCGCATTGCTGGCGTCAGCAAGCGCTTTGGCGACTTCACTGCGGTCGATGAAGTCTCGCTCGACATCTATAAGGGCGAGATCTTCTGCCTGTTAGGCGGGTCGGGCTGCGGCAAGACCACCTTGCTCCGCATGCTGGCGGGCTTCGAGCAACCCAGTGCCGGTCAGCTGTTCATAGACGGGCAGGATATGGCCGGCATCGCGCCCTATGAGCGCCCGGTCAACATGATGTTTCAGTCTTATGCGTTGTTCCCGCATATGACGGTGTTCGGCAACGTGGCCTTCGGTCTGCAACAGGAAGGTCTGCCCAAGTCGCAGATCGCCTCACGGGTGGCTGACATTCTGGACATCGTGCGCATGGGTGAGTTTGCGCTGCGCAAACCGCATCAACTCTCCGGCGGCCAACGGCAGCGCGTGGCGCTGGCGCGTTCTCTGGTCAAGCGTCCCAAGTTGCTGCTGCTCGATGAACCTCTGGGTGCGCTCGATCGCAAACTGCGCGAACACACGCAATTCGAACTCATCAGTATTCAAGAGCAGTTGGGCGTTACCTTTGTGGTGGTCACGCACGATCAGGAAGAGGCCATGACCTTGGCCTCGCGCATCGGCGTTATGAACCGGGGCAAGATCGTGCAGATCGGTACGCCGCATCAGATCTACGAGTTCCCGGCCACGCGTTTCGTGGCTGACTTCATCGGCTCGGTCAATCTGTTTGAAGGTCAACTGGTCGAGGATGAGTCCGATTATGTGCGGGTGGCTTGCCCGCAGTTGCCGGTGCCTGTCTATGTGGACCACGGTGTGTCTGCCGCACCCGACGCCAGTCTATGGGTGGCCATACGGCCTGAAAAGATCACGCTCGAACGGCAACAGCCGGACAGCCGTGACAACTGGGCCCGCGGCGTCATCAAAGACATCGCCTACATGGGCGACATGTCTATTTTTGTCGTGCTGCTGCCCGACGGGCGCGAAGTACGCGTTACGGCGGCCAACGTCGCCCGTAAATCCGGCGAGACCTTCACCTGGGATGATGAGGTCTATCTGAGTTGGGATGCCTCAAGTCCCGTGGTGGGCAGCGGTTGAGCGGCGTGCTGGCCCGCTTGCGACAGTGGCGTCCGGGCCGGGGCTTGGTCATCGCCGTGCCCATGGGCTGGTTGCTGCTGTTCTTCCTGGCGCCATTCGTCATCGATTTCAAAATATCGCTGGCGCAGGTGCAGGTCGCCATCCCGCCGTACACGCCCATGTTCGAGTGGGTGCAGGACAAGGCCTTGGCCATCCGCCTGCACTGGCACAACTACGCCTTTTTGTTCACCGACTCGCTGTACATCCGCTCTTATATTTACTCGCTGCAAGTGGCCGCAGTCTCCACGCTGTTCTGCCTGCTGCTGGGCTACCCGATGGCCTATGGCATCGCGCGCGCCGAGCCGGCAACGCGTAATCTGCTGCTGATGCTGGTGGTCCTGCCGTTCTGGACTTCCTTCCTGCTGCGTGTGTATGCGTGGATGGGATTGCTGCGCAATAACGGTCTGATCAACAACGCGCTGCTGTCGCTGGGGCTGATCGACACACCCATACAGATGATGCAGACCGACTTCTCGGTCTATATCGGCATTGTCTATTCCTACCTGCCATTCATGATCTTGCCGCTCTACACCAACCTCGAAAAGCACGACAACACTTTGCTCGAGGCGGCGGCCGATCTGGGCGCGCGTCCGGTCACTGCGTTTTTGCGCGTCACTTTGCCGCTGTCGCTGCCGGGTATATTGGCCGGTTCGCTGTTGGTGTTCATCCCGGTGGTGGGTGAGTACGTCATCCCCTCGCTATTGGGCCGCCCCGATCAGTTGATGATCGGGCGTGTGCTGTCTGACGAGTTCTTTGCCAATCGTGACTGGCCGGTCGCTAGCGCTGTGGCTATTCTGATGTTGGTGTTTCTGCTGTTGCCCATCATGCTGTTTCAGCGCGCGCAACAGCGTAATGCGGCGGGTCAAACGTGAGCCGTTCCCGCACTGCCTGGGTCGTGCCTACGGCTCTGGCCTTTGGCTTTGCCTTTCTCTATGTGCCCATCCTGGCCATGGTGGTGTTCTCGTTCAACAACTCCCGACTGGTCACCGTCTGGGATGCGGAAAATTCACCCACGCTCAAGTGGTATGGCGCGCTGCTGCACAACCAGCAGATTCTCGAAGCCGCGGAGTTGTCGCTGCGCATTGCCGTCCTCAATGCCACCGGTGCGGCGGTACTGGGCACGATGGTGGGTCTAGTGCTGGCACGTTTCGGGCAGTTTCGCGGACGTACGCTGTTGTCGGCCTTGACCACCGCGCCGCTGGTCATGCCCGAGGTCATCACAGGCTTGTCTTTGTTGCTGTTGTTTGTCGCGCTCGAGCAATCTATAGGCTGGCCGGCCGGTCGTGGCGTTACCACCATCACTATCGCGCACATCACCTTCTCGATGTCTTATGTGGCGGTCATCGTGCAGTCGCGCTTGTCCGGCTTTGATGATGCGCTGGAAGAAGCCGCCATGGACTTAGGCGCCAGACCACTGACAGTGTTCAGGCGCATCACTTTGCCGCTGATCTTTCCGGCCATTTTGTCGGGCTGGTTGTTGTCCTTCACTCTGTCTTGGGATGACCTGGTCATCTCGCAATTCGTTGCCGGTCCCGGTTCAACCACGCTGCCGATGATCATCTTCTCCAAAGTGCGTTTGGGCGTGACACCCGACATCAATGCACTGGCGACGTTGATGGTGCTGGTGGTTGCCCTGGGTGTCATCGGCTCGACGTTGTTATTGCAGCGCCAGCAAAAGCGCTTGTTGCGCGATCAGCAGCTGGCCGCTGCGGGCGATTGAGCGCAGGCAAGCCAGCACATGACGCAGCACTACCTGGGTATTGATGTCGGCGGTTCATCCGTCAAAGCAGCGGTGGTTGACGTCAGTAGTGGTCAACTGTGTTCTGCAGTGTCTCGTTGGGAGACACCCCATCCGGCCACACCGGATGCACTGATCGCGGGGTTTGCCACACTGGCCCAGGCGTTACCGGCCGCCGGTCGCATCGGCTTGGCCATGCCTTGCGTGGTGCAACAGGGCCGCACGCGCACGGCAGCCAACATCGATGCCGGCTGGATAGACTTCGCTGCCGCCCAATCGGTACAGCAATGCCTGCAGCGTCCGGTCACGCTGATCAACGATGCCGATGCGGCAGGGCTGGCCGAGATGCATTGGGGGGCAGGGCGGGGCCAAGCCGGCGTCGTCATGCTGCTGACCTTTGGTACCGGCATAGGCTCTGCGCTGTTTCATAACGGCGTGCTGATCCCCAACACCGAGTTGGGTCATCTGCAACTCGATGGCTATGAGGCCGAACATCGCGCCAGTGCCCGGGTCCGTACCGAAGAGCAACTGGACTGGCCGGCTTGGGCGCAGCGGGTCAATGCCTACCTGGCACATGTGCAGGCGCTGTTCTGGCCCGATCTATTCATACTCGGTGGCGCGGTCAGCGAAAACTTCGCGCTGTTCGAGCCTTGGTTGCGCTGCCGGGCACCGGTACGCGCCGCGCAATTCACCGGTCAGGCGGGCATCGTTGGTGCCGCCCTGGCCGCCAAACTGGATGCAGGCTGATGGCGCTACGCAGTAAATTACCGGACGTGGGCACCACCATTTTTACGGTGATGTCGCGTCGCGCAGCCGAGCTTGGTGCCATCAACCTCGGCCAAGGCTTCCCCGACTATCCGCTGGATGCACGGCTGGGTGAGTTGGTGGCTGATGCCATGCGTGAAGGGCATGTTCAATACGCGCCCATGCCCGGTGTCCCGCTGCTGCTCGAGTCCATCGCTAAACGTCTGGAGGCACGCTATGGCCTCGGTGTAGACCCCGCGCAGTCAATCACTGTCACCTTGGGTGCCACAGAGGCTTTGTTTTCCGCCATTCAGGCCTTGGTGGGTGCCGGCGATGAAGTCATCGTCTTTGACCCGGCCTATGACTCTTATGATCCGGCCGTTCGTTTGGCCGGTGCCCGGTGCGTACATCTGGCCTTACAGCCCCCGTCATTTGCGTATGACTGGGATCAAGTGCGGGCGGCACTGACTGAGCGCACGCGCTTGATCATCATCAATACGCCGCATAACCCGGCCTGCACCGTGATGAGTCGCGCCGATCTCGACGCCCTGGCGCAGGTGCTTGAGGGCCGCGACATCCTGGTGCTCAGCGATGAAGTCTATGAACATGTGGTGTTCGACGGTCGCGAACATCACAGCGTGCTCTCGCATCCGGGTCTGCGCGACCGCTCGGTGGCCGTTTACTCATTCGGCAAGGCCCTGCATGCCACGGGTTTGCGCGTGGGCTATGCCGTGGCACCGCCAGAGCTGACGCGAGAGCTGCGCAAGGTGCATCAGTTCAACACCTTCACTATCGCCACGCCCTTGCAATATGCCATCGCGCGATTTGTCGCCGAGCGGCCCGACACCTTCAGCGCTTTGCCGGCTTTCTTCCAGTCACGGCGCGATCTGCTGGCTGGTTTGTTGGCGGGCTCAAGCCTGCGCGTGTTGCCGTCGGCCGGTAGCTTCTTTCTGCTGGTCGATTATTCCGCGTGCGCGCCTTTGGCACAGCTGGATGATGTGGGTGCAGCCAACCTTCTGCTCACCGATGCCGGTGTGGCCACCATCCCGGTGTCGGCGTTTTATCAGCAGCCGCCGGCTCAGGGTTTGTTGCGGCTGTGCTTTGCCAAGCGTGAAGAGACGCTGCGCGAAGGTGCTGCGCGCTTGTTGGCCTTTGTCGGCCCTCACAGTTAACACGTCAGTGTGCGGCAAACCCGGCCTTCAGGGTTTATGCTGAGTGCGTGAAACTTCCTACGCAAACCAGTCATCCGCCCGTCACCACGCCGGCGGCTAACAATCGCCCGCTGGTCTCACCCATCTATCAGAGCGTCAAGTTCGCTTATCCCGATGTTGCAGCGACGCGGGAAGGCTTGGCTCATGACGGCTATTTCTATTCGCGCAGCAGCAATCCCACAACCCGCCAACTTGAGTTAAGCCTGGCGCGTCTGCAAGGTCGTGACGATGCGGTGGTCTGTGCGTCGGGTGTCGGTGCTATTGCGCAGACCCTGTTTTCGCTGCTGCAGCAGGGCGACCATGTGCTGTGCTTCGGCGAACTGTACGGGCCCACCCGCACTCTGGTCCGTCGTACCTTGGCCCGCTATGGCGTGAAGCACACGATGTTGTCTATCTATGACGACGCAGACATCGAACAGGTGCTGGCCACCACGCCGACGCGCTTGGTCGTCTTCGAAAGCCCCACCAATCCGGTAACGCGTATTGCAGACATCGCCCGCATCACTGCGGCTGCCCGTCGTCACGGCGCTTTGACGCTGCTCGACAACACGCTGGCCGGCCCGCACCAGCACGGCAGTTATGACATCGATTATTTTCTGCACAGCCTCACCAAATATGTGTCCGGCCATGGCGATGTCATGGGTGGTGCGGTCATCGCCAATGCCGAGTTGCTGGCGCCCGTGCGTCGCGACTTCTCTTTGTTCGGAGGCACGCTCGATCCGCACGCGGCGTATCTGATGCAGCGCGGGCTGAAGACCTATCTGTTGCGCTATGAAGCCCAGACGCGCACCGCACAGGCGCTTGCCGAAGCGATCAGCGATCATCCGGCCGTGACCTGTGTTCATTATCCGGGTTTGCCGCAGCATCCGCGCCATGCGCTTGCCTGCGAGCAGATGCAGCATTTCGGCACGGTGGTCAGCTTTGACCTGCACGTCGATGCAGCCGATCTCTTTACCGATGCGCTGCGCCTGTTTGCCATTGCACCGAGCATGGGTTCGGCCGAAGCATTGGTCATGCCGCCATCGCTGGCGGGTGGCTTCGATCTGCCGGCCGATCTACAAGCGCGCTGCGGTATGACGACTAAGACAGTGCGTCTATCAATGGGTCTTGAAGATGCCAGCGATCTGATCGGTGACGTCCTACAGGCGCTGCATTCGATAGTTTGATAGCCTTACCAAAACTGTGACGCGGGTCACGGTTCAAAAGGGGGGACGGCCGCGGTGAGAGCCGAGGCTGCAAACTAGTCGCATGGCCCAAAACCACGTTTTGCAGTTCGCGCCGCGCCGCAAGCAGATCGATCAGCAGTCGGTCAGTGTCCTTGCTGCATTGGCTGCGCGCCTCGACTATGCGCCCCCCGAACGTCCGGGTGGCCTTGAGGCTTGTGTTGCGCATCTGTCCGGCGGTGCCCAACAGCTGGCTCAACTGCCCTTCGGTCAGCGTCGCCTGCTGACGCTGCGCGATAGCCTGTTTACAGCCTGCGGGCGAGAGCCGGAAATGCGTCGCCTGTGGCGTGAAACAGTGGCCGCGGCTTGCAACGCCGCGGTGCTTGCGCGCGTGCTGGGCTTGGATGAATCCTGCATCACGGCCGCTGCCTTGCTGCATCGCATCGGTGAAGTCTGGCTCACCGCCGCGCTGGCCGATGCCGAGGCGCTGACGGGCGCGCGTCTGCGTGGCGCACCGCTGCGTGAGTTACTCAACGAACAGGGCCGCCATTTGTTGCCGCGCCTGGTGCGGGCTTGGGCTTTGGCGCCGGCTGTTTCGCAGCCGCTGCTGGCTTGGCGCGACTGCGGTGAAGATGCGCCGGCGGTCACGCCGCCCGGGCGTGCGGCCCGTGCGGTCTATCTGGCCTATCTGCTGGCCGCCGAACAACTCTATGCCGGCTACACCACGCCTGGTGTGGTCGAGGCTGCCGCCGAAGAACTGGGCGTACCTGTCACAGCACTCACTGCAGTGCGGGCCGAGTTCGGCCATGTCGATGAGCTGTTGTCGCGTCTGGTTTGACACGCAGCGCTGTTAACATGGGCGCATGACGCGCCTCATCAATTCGACTCCCGCGGCGGACGGCTATTGGATGCCGGCCGAATACGAACCCCATGCCGGCACCTGGATGCTCTGGCCCGAGCGCCGCGACAACTGGCGCTTGGGTGCGCAGCCAGCCCAGCGGGCCTTTGCTGCGGTAGCTACAGCCATTGCAGGCTTTGAGCCGGTCAGCGTTGGCGCTATAGCGAACCAATATGAAAGCGCCCGTGCGCTGCTGCCAGAGGCAGTACGCGTGGTTGAGATCAGCAGCAACGATGCGTGGATGCGCGATGTCGGCCCCACCTGCGTGGTCAATGCGGCCGGTGATGTGCGCGGCATCGATTGGCCGTTCAATGCCTGGGGCGGGCTCAACGGCGGCCTGTACTTCCCGTGGGATCAGGACGATCTGGTCGCGCGCAAAGTGTTGGAGATCGAAGCCTGCGATCGTTATCGCGCGCCGCTGATTCTGGAAGGTGGTTCTATCCATGTGGATGGTGAAGGCACGGTGCTGGTCACCGAACAATGCCTGCTCAACCCCAATCGCAACCCGCACCTCAGCCGCGAAGATATCGAGACGCAACTGCGCGCTTACCTGGGCGTCAGCACCGTCATCTGGCTGGGTGAGGGCGTCATCAATGACGAAACCGATGGCCACATCGACAACCTGGCCTGCTTTGCGCGTCCCGGTGAGGTGTGCCTGACCTGGACCGACAACCGCCGTGACCCGCAGTGGCGCGTCTCTCAAGATGCCCTGGAGCGTTTGCTCGCAGCCCGCGATGCGCGGGGCCGGCGTTTAAAGGTGCACAAGCTGCCGCAGCCGCGCGCCTTGACCTTAAGTGCCGCTGAAGCGGCCGGTGTGCAGTCCCGCGACGGAGTGAAGGCCCGACAGGCCGGCGAGCGTCTGGCTGCGTCTTATGCCAATTTTTATATCGCCAATGGCGGCGTGGTCATGCCGCTGCTGGATCAGCGCAGCGACTCCGCCGCTATGGCGGTGTTGCAGCGCGTGTTTGCCGATCGTCAGGTGGTTGGCGTGCCCGGCCGCGAGATCTTGCTGGGCGGCGGCAATATCCACTGCATCACGCAGCAGATCCCGGCGGTCCTGCGCCGCCGCAAGCCGCGGCTATAAGGTGCCTAGCTGCTGGGTGGCTTTGGCCAGCCAGTCAGCTTGAGTGCGACGGTAGTGCTGCGGACCGTTTTGGGCGCGGTCCAGCAGTTCGCGCAGCACCGTTTTAGCGGTTTCAGATTCACCCGTCCGGCTCAGCAACTGCGCATAACGCACGGTGGCCTCGGCACCCGGGTAATAGCCGGCCAAAACCTTAAATTCCGCCAGTGCGCGTGCGTCGTCGCCCTCTGCCTCCAGGGCGCGCGCATACAGCAGGTGTCCTTCGGGTGATTTGAACTGCGGGTTGTGTTCGATCAGCAGGTCTAGCGTGATGCGCGCTGCTAGCGCCTGACCGGCTTCGAACTGCGCCCGTGCCAGCGTCAGCAGCAGACCGGCGTCGTGCTCATACAGGCCGCGCAGCGCCTGCTGGCAGACTTCGATGGCCTTGGCGGCCTGCCCCTGGCGGATCAACTCGTCGGCATAGCGTTGCTGACTGTCGACGTTGCCGGTCATGCGAGCAGCGCCTTCATAGCGGCGCAGGTTGGCCTCGGGGTCCAAAGCCTTTTTGACACCGCTGACCGTGCGCTGCGTGGTTCGACTGCGCAGCAGGTCAGGGATGAGTTCGGCCACCACATAGGCGATGACACCGGCCATAGACAACAGGGCCAGCACCCAGATCCAGATCTGGTTGCGACCGGTCTTGATGCAGTGGACGATGAGTGCGGCCTGGAAGACCAGCGACAGGACGACGAACAGGGATGGCATGGGCTCAAGTATCCTTCACCGCATGCGTATCGCGCCATGGTTTCTGTGGGTCTGCTGCGGCTTGGGCGCGGCGCAGGTCGCCGCTGCCGAGCCGGGCCCTGTGGCGCCGCCCGAGCGCCCGCGCATCGGCCTGGTGTTGTCGGGGGGCGGAGCCCGGGGCGCAGCGCATATCGGTGTGCTCAAAGTACTCGACGAACTACACGTGCCGGTCGATGCAATAGTCGGCACCAGCATGGGCGCTGTGGTCGGCGGGCTCTATGCCAGTGGCTTAAGCGGCACCCAGATTGAGGCCGCTTTAACCGGCGTCGATTGGCAGGATGCTTTCCGTGACCGGCCGGCCCGACGGGATCTGAGTTTCCGGCGCAAGCGTGAGGACCAGGACTTTCTGGTGCAACTGCCGCTGGGCATCAAGAAGGGCTTTTTCGTGCTGCCCCGCGGCCTCATTCAAGGTCAGAAGCTGGGCCGCTTGCTGCGTGAGTTGACCCGGCCGGTGGCGCTGGTGCAAGACTTCGACCGTCTGCCTGTGGCGTTCCGCGCCGTGGCCACCGATCTGGAGAGCGGGGAGGCGGTGGTCATGGGCGATGGTGATCTGGCGACGGCGATCCGCGCCAGTTTGTCTGCGCCAGGCCTGTTTGCACCGGTCGAGCGCGACGGACGTTTGCTGGTCGATGGGGGTCTGACCGAGAACCTACCTGTAGACGTTGCGCGGGCCCTGCACGTCGATGTGTTGATCGTCGTCGATGTCACCTTCCCCTTGTCTGACCGCGAAGCCTTAGATTCGGTGACGCGCATCTCCAATCAGATGCTAGCCATCCTCGTGCGTAAAGACAGCGCGCGGCAACGGTCTTTGCTGACAGAGCGCGATGTGCAGATTGCCCCGACGCTGGGTGACAGCTCGACTTTTGATTTCTCGCGGCTGCAGGCCTCGATGGCCCTGGGTGAGCAAGCTACGCGCGCGGCGCTCACGCAGTTATCAGCCTTGGCGCTGTCGCCGCAGGACTATCAGCAGTACTTGCACGCCCGTGCCGATCGCGGCAGCACAGTCGTTCCGCAGATCGACTTCGTGCGCACCGAGCGCGGCTCAGAAGCGCGCGCTGCCGCAGTCGATGCCTTTTTTGGTGATCTGGCCGGACAGCCGCTCAATGCGCCCTTGCTGTCCAGCCGCATCAACGAGTACTACGGCCAGGGTACGCTCGAGTCACTCGATTACCAGTTGCTGCTGAGCGGCAGCGGCGATCAAACCGGCCTGGTCTTTAAAACGCGGCCCAACAGCTGGGGGCCTGATTACGTGCGCTTTGGTCTGGGTTTGCAGGACGACTTCTCGGGCAATTCCAGCTTTGATGCGACGGCCCGACTGGTGATGACCGAGCTCAACCGCAACGGCGCCGAGTGGCAGTCCGAGTTGCGGGTCGGCACCAACCCGCGTTTGACCACCGAACTGTTTCTGCCCCTGAGTGCGCGACAGCAATATTTTGTGGCGCCGCATGCCAGCTTTGAGGTCAAGAACCTGCCGCAGATCGTCGCTGAAGAGCAGGTCGGGGCTTTGCGTGTGCACAGTCTGCGCTACGGGCTCGATGGCGGGCGACAGTTTGGGAATACATCTGAATTGCGCGTGGGCATCGATCGTGAGACCGGCAGTACGCGCGTGCGATTAGGGCGTGTTGACCAGGCCCGCACCGATTTCAGCACCCGCGAATACTTCACGCGCTTTACCTACGACACCATCGACAAGGCCGCCTTTCCGGGCAAGGGCGACGTGCTGAGTCTGGAGTGGCGGGGCGAGATGCAGGACGCTGCACCCGATGCGCCGTCCGATTCGCTGCGCCTGGATTGGCGCATGGCGCGCAGCGAAGGGCGCAATACGCTGGTGTGGTGGACCTCGGCGGGCAGCTATCGCTTGCCGCAGCGTACCGAGCCGCGCAGCTATTTTAATCTGGGTGGGTTCTTGAACTTGTCGGGACTGACGCCTGATGCGCTCAGCGCGCCGCACTATGCCATCTCGCGGCTGATCTACTATCGCAAGGTCGGCTTTGGCGGTGAGGGGTTTTTGAACGTCCCGCTCTACCTGGGTGCTTCGCTAGAGGCCGGTAACGCCTGGATGGATCGCAGCCAGATGAGCTTTGCGTCGGCGCGCAAAGATGCCAGTGTGTTTTTTGGCGCCGACACGTTTTTAGGTCCGGCCTATATCGCGGCCGGCTATGACGACCGCGGCCGCAGCGCGTTTTATCTGTTCTTAGGCCGCGGCTTTTAGCCGGCTGGCGTGAGGCTGCGGCTGACGGTCAGGTTTTCGACTTTGGTAAACACCAGCGCCGGGCTGTCGGTAGCACGCGAATAGTCGTGCTTGCGGCTCATGTCAGCCATGGCGGCATCACGTTCGGCGGCTGTTGCGTACCAGTGCATGCGGTTCCAATCCGGCCCCAGCAGGCGGATGAACGGATCGTTGGGACGCAGGCTGACGCGCACGCCATAGCCCTGCGAGGGCGGCGTGAGCGGGCGGTTGAGGTTGTGTGCAGACTGTATTGCCATGACTGCATGATACCGCCGTCGCCTTGAAAAGGGATCGGCAAAGCCTCACCTTTGCCGCATGTCACTCTTCAGCCGTCCCAGCACTTTGCCCGACCCGGCGCGCGCCTTGCCCGACCGGCCCCATCCCATCGCCATACCGGCCGCCCATGCGGTCAACGGCCGCCCCTTGGTGCCGCCGTTTGCGCCCGGCTTGCAGCAGGTCGTATTTGGCATGGGCTGCTTCTGGGGCGCTGAACGCTTGTTCTGGCGCTTGCCGGGGGTGTACAGCACCGCCGTGGGCTATGCCGGCGGCTATACGGCGCATGCCAGCTATGAAGACGTGTGCTCGGGCCGCACCGGGCATGCCGAGGTGGTGCTGGTGGTGTTCGACCCCGCGCTGATCAGCCTCGAGCAACTGCTAAAGGTGTTCTGGGAGTCACACGACCCCACCCAGGGCATGCGTCAGGGCAACGATGTCGGTACCCAGTACCGCTCGGTCATCTACACCGCCGATGCTGCGCAGCAAGCGGCCGCCGAGGCCAGTCGTGCGGCGTATCAGCAAGCCTTAACCGCGGCGCATCGCGCGGCCATCACCACCGAGATCATCCCCGCGCCGGTGTTCTATTACGCCGAGGGCTATCACCAGCAGTACCTGCACAAGAACCCCAATGGGTATTGCGGCATTGGCGGGTGCGGGGTGACGTTCAAGATGGCGGAGTAGCTGCGGGGGTAACGTCTGCAAACAGCTAAATTGACTTCGGTTCCTTGATGTATAAACTAGTCTATACATAGGAGGTCAATCATGGCAAAGCGTGCAATGTTGACGGTGCAGCAATGGGGCAACAGCCTGGCGGTGCGCATTCCTGCCGCGGTGGCCCGTTCGGCGCGGTTCAGCCTCGGACAACCCGTAGAGGTGTCTGCTGAAGATGAGCACATACTCGTCAGGCCCTTGGGCGAGCCCAAACTGACGCTGGCTCAGAAGCTCGCGGCGTTTCAGCCGGAGTTGCACGGCGGTGAGGCCATGGTCACCCGCCCAGTCGGTAGCGAGGTGCTGTAGTGGCTCCCCGGAAGTCCTGGTGCCCCGACCGTCGCGACATGATCTGGATAGATTGCAATCCGCAGGCGGGTCGCGAAATGAAGGATGTTCACCCTCTGGTCGTGCTGTCGCCGCGAGATTTCAACGAACGGACCGGAATTGTGATCGGCTTGCCGATGACTACTGCCGCTTACAACGAGACCAATCCGTTTGCCGTTAAATTTGCCGGCCGCAAAGGCGCGGCCAGTTTCATCCTGAGCCATCAACCCAAGTCATTTGATTGGCGAGCGAGAAAGGCAAAACCGCATCCCTTGCGCAAGGTTCCCGAGGACGCTTATGCGCGTGCCTGCGAGAGCCTGAATCAGATCATCTCGTTAATCAATTGACGGTGGCCTTGGATGCGGCCCCGCACCACTGGTGTTGTATGCCTGGACCACAGTCCACGGCCTGGCTTCTTTGATGATCGATGGCAGCCTGAAGAAGATTCCACTGCCCGCCGACAAGCTGCCTGCGGTGGTGACCGACCTCACCGAGCGGCTGTTCGTCGCACTGGCCGGGGTTGGGCACCGGACGACAGGCTTAAACACCAGCCTGCTAACATAGGCGGCCTCGACCCCGGGAGTGCCGAACCATGCTCAAAGCCCTACTGACATTTGTGATTGTGTGCTGCTTGCTAGTCGCGGGCTTTACCTGGGCGACGCTGAGCTTTTCTTATTCAGACGGCGAGCGCGCCGGCTACGTGCAAAAGCTCTCGCGCAAAGGCTGGCTGTGCAAGACCTGGGAAGGCGAGATGGCCATGGTCACATTGCCGGGCACGCTCACCGATAAATTTCAGTTCACGGCCGACAGCGCAGCTGTTGCGCAGCAGATCAACGATTCGGTGGGTAAGCGCGTGGCGCTGGAGTACAAACAGCACCGTTGGGTGCCGTTCTCCTGCTTCGGCGAGACCGAGTACTTTGTGACTTCGGTGCGCGTCGTCGAGTGACGACCGCTTAACGGGTCTGCAGATGCCGCGTAAAAAACGGCATCACTTGCGTCTCTAAACGCTGCTCGATGGCGCTGACATGGTCGCCGTCATAAATGCTCGCCGTGTGCGCCACACCATAGCCGGCCAGTATCTGGTCCAGCGTGCGCACCGTGGCGGCGATACCCACATCCCGATCACCGGCATCAAAGGCAATGGCCTTGTAGCGACGCAGCGCCGGGATGTACTGGTGCACCATGGCCAGCGGTGAATTGGCCACCCACGCTGCAATGACCTCGGGTTGGGCTTGGCCGTCGACCATCGGCAAATCAAAAAACCGCGGAGGCTTGCCCGGGTTGGGTGACCAAGCGGCAGCCGAGGCGAGCATCGCTTTGAGGCCAAAGCTGGCCTTGGCGAAGTCGGCGTCGGTCTGCACCGCCGCAGCCTGCGCAGCTTGCTCGGGGTTGGCCGCAAGGTTTGCGCCCATGCAGCAGGGGCTCATCGCATACAGGCTGGAGAACACCTGCGGATATTTCATTCCTAAGCGCACCGTGCCATAGCCACCCATCGAGTGGCCGGCCAAGCCCCGGCTCTCGCGTTTGGCCAGAGTGCGGTAGTGCGCATCGACCCAGGCCACCAGATCGTGAGCCACAAAGGCTTCCCAGTCACCGGTGGTCACCGAGTTGGAATACATGCTGCCCTGATAGCGTGTGTAGGCATCGGGCATGACGATGATCATGGGGGCTGCACCCGCGACCCAAGCCTTATCGACCGCCGTGGGCACATGTACGAAATGCTTGCCGTCCAGACCGAACCAGCGGCTGTCCGAATCGGTATAGCCGTGCAGCAGGTAGAGCACCGGATAGCGCTTGCGCGGCGAGCTGTCATAGCCTGGCGGCAGATACACCGACACCTTGCGGTCGGGGCTGTCGCCCTCCAGGTTGCCCTCGAGTGAGGCGCCATGAACCGTCAGCCGTTCATAGCGGCCCAGGTTTTGATGCACCACCGGTGCAGCCACCGGCGTAGCGCCGGGCTGCTGGGCCTGTGCCGAGAACGGTGGGGTTGCGCACAGGCACAAGGCCAGAACCTTGATCAGCGTGGGTGTGCTCTTCATGGTCCCGGCCCCCTGTTGTGATGTGCTGCGGTCAGTACTGGGTTTAATGACTCAGTGCGGCGTTCAGCGTGGCGCTGGGTTGCATGGCCGCAGCGCACTTGGCCGCATCGGGATGGTAGTACCCACCGATATCGACCGGCTTGCCCTGCGCGCCATTGAGCTCGGCGACGATGGTCTGCTCGGCTGAAGTCAGCGTTGCCGCCAAGGGCGCAAAGGCTGCTGCCAGCTGTGCGTCCCGGGTCTGTGCCGCCAAAGCCTGCGCCCAGTACAGCGCCAGATAAAAATGGCTGCCGCGCACGTCCAGTTCGCCGGTCTTGCGCGACGGCGACTTGTCGGTGTCGAGGAATTTGGCGTTGGCTGCATCCAGTGCCACGGCCAGCAGCGCGCCCTGCGTGTTACCGGTCTTGGTCGCCATGTCTTCAATAGAGACTTGCAGTGCCAGGAACTCGCCCAGCGAATCCCAGCGCAGATGGCCTTCCTCGACGAATTGCTGCACGTGCTTGGGCGCTGAACCACCGGCGCCGGTCTCATACATGCCGCCACCGGCCAGCAGCGGCACGATCGACAGCATCTTGGCGCTGGTGCCCAGTTCCAGAATAGGGAAGAGGTCAGTGAGGTAATCGCGCAGCACGTTGCCGGTCACCGAGATGGTGTCCTGACCGGCGCGCACACGTTGCAGCGTGGCGCGGGTGGCCTCTACGGGCGAGAGGATGCGGATATCCAAGCCCGTGGTGTCGTGGGTGGCCAGGCACTGCTGCGTGCGGGCGATGAGGTTGCGGTCATAGGCGCGCTGTTCATCGAGCCAGAAGATGGCTGCCGAGCCGGTGGCACGCGCGCGGTTAACAGCCAGCTTGACCCAGTCGACGATGGGCAGATCGCGCGTCTGGCACATGCGCCAGATGTCACCCCGGTGCACGGCGTGCTGCGTGACCACGCTGCCATCGGCAGCTATCACACGCACACTGCCGTCGGCAGCGATCTCAAAGGTCTTGTCGTGCGAGCCATATTCTTCGGCGGCCTGCGCCATCAGGCCCACGTTGCTGACGTTGCCCATGGTGGCCACGCTATAAGCGCCCAAAGTGCGGCAATCATCGATGACGGCCTGATACACGCCGGCATAGCAGCGGTCGGGGATCATCGCGACCATGTCATGCGGCTTGCCATCGGCGCCCCACATGCGGCCCGAGGTGCGGATGGCCGCGGGCATCGAGGCATCGATGATGACGTCGCTGGGCACATGCAGATTGGTGATGCCCTTGTCCGAATCGACCATGGCCAGCGGCGCACGCGCGGCATAAGCGGCTTGCACATCGGCCAGCACTTCGGCGCGCTGCGGCTCGGGCAGCGTCTGGATACGCACCAGCGCATCGCCGATACCGTTGTTGGGGTTGACGCCCAGTTGCGCCAGCACGTCCGCGTGCTTGGCAAACACGTTATTAAAATAAACGCTGACCGCATGGCCGAACATGATCGGGTCCGAGACCTTCATCATGGTGGCCTTCAGGTGCAGCGAGATCAGCAGGCCTTCGGACTTCGCGGCCTGCAGTTGCTGCTCATAAAAGCCGCGCAGCGCGCCGGCACTCATGAAGCTGGTGCCGATGATCTCGGCCGCCTGAACCTTGACAGCTTCCTTCAGCACAGTGACCAGCCCGGCTGCATCCACATGCTCGATGCGCAGCGTACCGGCTGCAGCCATGACGGCCGATTGTTCGTTGCCGTAAAAATCGTCGCCGCTCATGTGAGCAACGCGGGTGCGCGAGTCAGCGCTCCAAGCGCCCATTGAGTGCGGATGCTTGCGGGCGTATTGCTTGACGGCATTGGCCACGCGGCGGTCTGAATTGCCTTCGCGCAGCACCGGGTTCACGGCACTGCCTAAAACCTTGGCGTAACGCGTGCGGATGGCGCGCTGCGCATCGTCCTGCGGTGCATCCGGGTAATCGGGCACGGCATAGCCTTGCGACTGCAGTTCACGGATGGCGCCCTTGAGCTGTGGCACCGAGGCGCTGATGTTGGGCAGCTTGATGATGTTGGCTTGCGGCGTCTTGGCCAGCTCACCCAGTTCGGCCAGGTCATCGCTTTGCCGCTGCTGCGGGCTCAGCACGTCGGGGAAGTTGGCCAGGATGCGGCCGGCCAGCGAGATGTCGCGCGTCTCAACGGCGATACCGGCGGCCTTGGTGAACGCTTGCACGATGGGCAGCAGCGAATAGGTCGCCAGCGCCGGTGCTTCGTCGGTGAGCGTGTAGATGATTTTCTGGTCGGTCATGAACATCCCCTGCGGTGCCAGAGCGGCGCGGCGATGATAACCCAGCCGGCCCGGCGCGGAACGTGCGCGGGTTTGCTAGAGTCGCCCGTCTTTTGCATTCCGGGGGCCCAACATGTCTGTGCAGCTGCAGATCGCGCTACTTATTTCGCTGTTCGGCGCCGGCTTCGTGGCGCGCCGCTTGGGTTGGCTCAAGCCCCCGCATGCCGGTCGCATGCTGCAACTGGTGATGAATGTGGGCCTGCCGGCCCTGCTGGTGGCTTCTATCAGCCGCATCCACCTGACCCGCGATTTGCTGGCTTTGCCCCTGTCTGCGGTGCTGATCAGCGGCCTGACGCTGTTGGCCGCGGCTTGGGTCGGCAGGGCTTTGGCCTTGCCGCGACCGGCGCAGGGCGCGATGGTCATCTGCAGCATGTCCATCAACAACAGTTTTCTATTCGTATTCGTGCTGGCCGCCTGGGGCGGGGCGGCCTTTGCGCAGCTGGCGTTGTTTGACCTGGGTAACGCCATCATGCAGGGCACTGTGCTGTATGCGACGGCCGCGTGGTACGGCGGGCATGGCACAGGCCTTGTCGCCATCCTGCGGCGCATGGCTGGTTTTGTGCCGCTGTGGGCGGTGCTGCTGGCGCTATTGATGAATTTGACCGGTCTGACCTTGCCCGAGCCCGTGGCCAACGCCCTGGCTTTGGGCGGCCGCACCATCCTGCTGCTGGTGGTGCTGGCGCTGGGCGTGTTGTTTGATGTGACGCTGCTGCGGTCGGCTCGCCTGGCGTACACACTTGCGCTGCGCATAGGGCTGGGCGTGCTGCTGGCCGCAGTGTGCGTCTGGGTCTTTGATCTTCAGGGCAGCCTGCAGTCCGTGGTGCTGCTGGGTGGTTTGGCACCCATAGGCTTTAGCGCTGTGGCCATCGCCAACCGTGAATCACTGGATCGTGAACTGGCTGCCAGCGCAGCCAGCATGTCGGTGTTGCTGGCGCTGGCTTATGTGCCGCTGGCCTTGTGGTTGTTGCACCCGGCCAGCGGCTAGCGCGTTTTAGCGCGGTTCGGCACCCGGACGCGCGTCTTCCAGCGGAAAACTGCGTGCGCCTTCGCGGGGCGTCGGGCTGGCCGGTGCCGCTGTCGGCGCCGTCACTGCAGGTGCTTGGGCGGGGCTGACAGACAGGTTGCTGCTGGTGCCGGTGCTGGTGGCGATGGCTTCCAGAAAGCCACGCACACCGGCAGAGTCTTTACGCACTGCGCCACTCAAGATCTCGGAAGCCAGCACGCCGCTGCGGCCATAAAAGCGCGCGTTGGAACCGCTCTCTATGGCCAGTACCGTGCCGTCCAGCGAAACACCGGCAAACAGCCCGCGATTGCGTGAATAGGACAACACTTCGGCATTGAGGCCCGCAGCGGCTTCGCCTTGGCGGCCCAGCGGCCCGGCGGCCACCGAGGCGCCAGCGCCCAAGGTCAGTTGTCCGCCGGCCAAGCCTTCGACACCGCGACGCGTGGTGAACACCAGCACGATATCGGTGGACTGCCAACCGATCTGCCAACCCACACCACCGCCGGTCAGCGATACAAACACCGGGTTGGTGAAGCGACCGGTGGCATCACGCACCACCAGCACGCCGTTGCCGCGGCGGCCACCGACCACGAAGGCGATCTTGGTGACATCGGGGATGACGGCAATGCCATAAGCGCCTTGCAATAGACGGTCAGGAATGACGTCGTCGCGTTGACCGCGCAGTTCGGCCAGCACTTCGGTGGCGACCAGCAGCTTGGATTCTTCGCGTGCCTGAGCGTGGGAGGGCGGGGCGGTGAAGCTCGCCAGCAGCAGCAAGCTGAGGCCAATGAGTCGGGATTGAACAATTCGCATGGGTAATCCCCGGTGTCAGCCTGATTGGGCTGTCTCATCTTACCTGACTCTGTGGTTGCATCGTCCTGCGCAGCGGCCTAAGTTCAAGGTACATGGCCGATCAGCCACTCACCCAAGTGCTCATCCTATTGCTGGCGTCGGTCGGCGTGGTGGCGATGGCGCGTCGCTTAGGGTTGCCGGCCATCCTGGGCTATTTGTTCGTCGGCTTGGCAGTGGGTCCACACGCCTTGGCGGTGGTGGGCGAGAGCGATGGCACCCATCTGTTGGCTGATATCGGCGTGGTGTTTCTGTTGTTCACGCTTGGGCTGGAGTTCAGTTGGCCGCGCATGCTGGCCATGCGGCGCGAGGTGTTCGGCCTGGGATTGTTGCAGGTGTCGGCCACTGCACTGGCGTTTGCGGCCCTGGGCATCATAGCGGGCATCGATTGGATGCCGGCGCTGGTCGCCGGTGGTGCGGTGGCGATGTCTTCCACGGCCATCATCATCCGTCAGCTCACAGAACAGTCCGAGGTCAACCGCACCCACGGACGCACGGCCCTGTCAGTGTTGTTGTTTCAAGATCTGGCGTTCGTGCCATTGCTGGCTGTCGCCACGGCTCTGGCCAGTGGTTCACTCAATGGTCAGTTGGATGCCGGAACTGCTCTGCGAGCGCTGGCCTTGGCCGCGTTGTCCCTTGTGGCGGTGTTTGCCATCGGGCGCTTTTTGTTGCGGCCTCTGCTGGTCGAGATCACGCGCAGCCGGCTCAGAGAGTTGTTCACGTTGACGGTGCTGCTGTTGGTGCTGGCGTCGGGTTGGATTACGCAGGCGGCAGGTTTGTCTATGGCCTTGGGCGGGTTTTTGTCGGGCATGATGCTGGCCGAATCCGAATACCGTCATCAGGTCGAGTCGGTCATACGGCCCTTCCGCGAGTTGCTGTTGGGCTTGTTCTTTATCAGCGTCGGCATGTTGCTCGACCTGCACCTTCTGGTGAGCGAGTTCTGGTTTATCTCGGTGCTGGTGCTGGTGGTCACTCTCCTGAAAGTAGCCACGACCTCGCTGGTGACCAGAGCCTTCGTCAGCACGCACTTCAAAGCCTTGCGTACCGGCATGGTGTTGGGTGGCGGTGGTGAGTTTGGCGTCGCGCTGCTCACCGTGCTGTTGCCGACGCAGGTGTTGCCCCCCGGACTTGCTCAGGTGTTGCTGGTGACTTTGGTCATCACCATGGTGATTGCGCCTTTTGGCATCCGGTACAACAAAACCATTGCGCGCTTTCTATTGCGTGAACAGGGACCGCCACAACGGGCCAGCGAACGAGAGGCCGAGGCCACGCTGGCGGTTGCGGCACGCGAACACGTTATCTTGTGTGGCTTCGGTCGCGTCGGCCAGAACATCGCCCGCGTGCTGCAGTCGCAGGGCTTTGAATACATCGCGATCGATCTGGACCTCGCGCGGGTGCGCCCGGCGCGTCTGGCTGGTGAGCCTGTGGTCTATGGCGATTGCTCTGATGAAGACGTGTTGCTGTCCTGCGGCCTGCGCACGGCCAGCGCCGTGGTGATCAGCTTTGCCGAGCCGGCTGTGTCCGTCGGTATCGTGCGCGCGGTGCGCGCGCTGCGGGCTGATGTGCCGGTGTTGGTGCGTACGGCCGATGATGTGGGTATCGCTGAACTGACGGCGGTGGGTGCTACCGAGATTGTGCCCGAGACCTTCGAGGCCAGTCTGATGCTGGTCTCGCAGGTACTGATGTTGTTGCAGGTGCCGGTTTCAAAAGTGGTGCGCACCATCGGTGATATCCGCAGTCATCGTTATGCCACCTTGCGTACGGTCATACACCGTGAAGGTGAAGACCCGCTGGCCACAGACGATGACCGGCACGAGCGCTTGGCTACCGTGGTGTTGCCACCCCGTGCCTGGGCCGTGGGCCGGCCGCTGACCGAAGTGCGTGCCCGGGGCTGTGAAGTGGCCTTCACCGCTATCCGCCGTAATGGCGTGACTGGACGTGAGCCCGATAAGACCATGCTGCTGCGCGAAGGCGATGTGCTGGTCTTGTTCGGTCTGCCTGCCGCCTTGGAACACGCCGAGAGCGTGCTGCTGGCTGGTTAAACCATCGGGCGCTGTGGCTTATGCTTAGGCTGCTTTAAACTGTTGCGCCGTACACTGTACTGATGAACAACCGGCTTTTGCTTTTGCTGCTGTGCAGTTGGTCTTGGGCAGCGCACGCCCAGACCGATGTGCCTCAGGTCACTGCTTCGCGCTACGACGCGGACTATCCGTCACTGGGCTATTCCAATCGCGCCACGCATAACGCCTTCGCGCGTTTGCAGCAGCGACTCGATAAAGGGGAGCTGCAGCTCAAATGGCGTGCCGAGCGGGGTTATCTGGATGACTTGCTGGCGGCGTTGAAAATTGATGCTTCGTCGCAAGTTCTGGTCTATTCCAAAACCAGTTTGCAGATCGATGGCATAACAGCCGCCACGCCACGCGCGGTGTATTTCAATGACGAAGCCTATGTGGGCTTTGTACAAGGCATGCCGCTGATGGAATTGGCGGCCTTTGACGACGAACTGGGCATGGTTTTCTACACGCTGGTCAATCGCCTGCCTGGTGCAGCGCGTATAGACCGCGAAGCAGCGCGTTGTCTGACCTGCCATGACACCTATTCGATGCTGGGCGGTGGTGTACCCAGGGTCATGGTGCTCTCGGCAGTGGTCGAAAGTGATTACAACCCGGGCACCCGCGAGACCTCTGAAGAGACCAGCGACCAGACGCCCTTGCGTGAGCGCTGGGGCGGCTGGTTTGTCAGCGGCCAAACCGGCAGTCAGGTGCATCTGGGTAACCTGCCGATCAGTGGCGAAGCCAAGCTGACCGCGCTGAGCGATGCGCAGCGCATGAACTTGCAATCCCTTGAGGGCCTGCTCGACACCAAGCCCTACATCAGCAACAAAAGCGATGTGGTCGCATTGATGGTGTTGGAGCATCAGACCATCGTGCAAAACCTGATGACACGCGCCAGCATCAAGCTGCGCACGGTGTTGCCGCGCTTGGAGGGCGGTCAGATGCCCCAGTCCACTGACACTTTGAGTGCGCGCGGGCAGACCACACTGCAGGCACTGCTGGAGCCCTTGCTGCGGCAGATGTTGTTTGTCGATGCTGTGCAGTTCACGCAGCCTATCCGCGGCAGCGCTGGCTTTGAGCAGGTGTTTGAGGCGCGTGGGCCGCGCGATGGACAAGGCCGCTCGTTACGGCAGCTTGATCTGCAAACCACACTGTTTCGGTGGCCGGTCAGCTATTTTATCTATTCGACCGCGTTTGACAGCCTGCCGCAGCTGGCGCGCGACTATCTGTACGGTCGTTTGATTCAGGTCTTGCAGGGCCGTGACGCCAAGCTGACTTTAGATCGCTACAGTGCCGCAGACCGCGCCGCAACCCTAGAACTGCTGCAGGCTACCAAGCCGGAGTTTGCTGCCTATGTGGCACGCATGCGGGCAATGACGATGACACCAGCGATAACCAGCACCGTGCCCAGCAATTGCCAGACGTGGGGTCTTTCGCCCAGTAGCCATGCGCCCATCAGCAGTGACGCCGGTGGTCCAACGGTGCCGGCCAAGGCGCCGCGTACCGCACCGATGCGCTTGATGCCCTCGGCCTGCAGCAGTGTCGGCAGAAACAGGCACAGCACCGATAAGGCCAGCAACAGCAGCCAGCTGTGGGCTGATACGGCCAGCACTGCCGTCAGGGGATGGCTGAATAAGTAGTAGAGAAGCACGCCGGCAGTCGCTGCGGTCATCGCAATGATGGTAAAGCCGCTGCTGCCTAGGACCGGGATGCAACGCTGTCCCAATAAAAAATAAGCGGCAGTGGTGGTTGCGCAGAACAGCACCATCAACGAGCCGGTCAGGTTGTGTTGCCAGGCGGCGGCATCAAAGCCACCGACCACCAGCAGGATGCCACCCCAGGTCAGCGCCAGCGCGACGAGGATGGCTGGCCGGGGCCAAGCCCGTAGCACCAGTGCGCTCCACAGCACGATCAAGGCCGGATAGCTGAACAGCAAGGCCCGTTCGATACTGATGTCGATGAGTTCCAGTGCGTGGAAGTCGATCAGCGCACCGGCGCCATAGCACAGCACGCCTGCAAAAGCGGCCTCGAGCACAGTCCGTGTCGGCACTGCGCGCAGCGATAGCCGCGTGCCTAAGCCCAAAAGCGCAAATAACGGTAAAGCCAGCAGGGCGCGCAAGGCCGTGAGGGTCGGGTAATCGACACCTGAGTGGAACAGGACTTTGGAGAACAGCCCCTTGCTGGCAAATAACACGGCACCTGCAGCAGCCAGCAGCAGGCCCGTCAGGGCCTGGGCAGGCCGATTCGTACTGGACATCACGACAGAATGCCATTGTGGCTCGTGTGACGGGTAGAATCTGTAGTTACCGTGCATCGCGATCAGATCAAGTTTCCGCCCAAACACCTTGCCTTGCGTGAGGATGTCCATCAATTGGGCGGTTTGGTGGGTGACATCCTGCGCGAGCAAGGTGGGGATATCCTGTTCGATCTGGTCGAAGGCGACCGTCTGCTCGGCATCGCGCGGCGTGAGCACGAGAGCGGCGATGACACGGCTCTGGCCTTGCGTGTGGCCGGTCGCCAGCCGGCTATTGCCCGCGATCTGGTGCGCGCCTTCTCGACTTGGTTTCAAGCGGTCAATCTGGCCGAACGCGTGCATCGCATACGCCGTCGCCGGGAATACTTCTTAGCGCATAGCGAGCGTCCGCAGCCCGGCGGTGTCGAAGACGCACTGACTGCGCTGCGTTCACAGGGCTGGTCGCTAGATGACGTGTTGTCGCTGATCGCCGGTCTGCACATCGAGCCGGTATTGATGGCTCATCCAACCGAGTCGGCGCGCCGCACGCAGTTGCGCCGGCACCAGCGCATGGCCAGCGTGCTGCTCGACCGGCTCAATCCCAACCTCGACCCCGGTGAGCAGCGTCAGTTGTGGTCCAGTATCCGCAACGAGATCACCACCGGCTGGCAGACCGAGGAACATCCGCGGCAACGCCTGACCGTCGCCGATGAGCGTGAACACGCCATCTTTCATTTTGCCGAGGTGCTTTATCGCATCGTGCCGGCATTCTATGAAGAGCTGTCGCAGGCGCTCGAAAAACTCTGGGGCGCCTGCATCACCGATGTGCAACCGCCGACCATTTTGCGGTTCGGCAGTTGGGTGGGCGGGGATATGGACGGTGTGCCTGATGTGCACGCCAAGAGCATCCGCGAGACCCTGTTGCGGCAGCAGCAGGTGATCGTCAACGCTTATTACGGGGAATGTCAGGAGATCGCGCAACTGCTGTCGCAGAGTGCCGGACGGGTGTCGGTGTCGGTGGCTTTGGCGCGGCGCATCGAAGAATACAGGGTGCTGTTGCCAGGCGCGCAGTCTGGCGTGACGGCGCGTCACGATCGCATGCCCTACCGGAGTTTCTTCGCGCAGGTTTCAGAGCGTCTGCGCCACACCTATGAGGGCCGGCCCAACGGCTATCAAAATCCGCAGCAGTTCATCGCCGATCTGGACCTGGTTTGCGACAGTCTGCGCAGTAATCGCGGCGTACACGCCGGCTATGAGCAAGTCCGTCGCCTGGGCTTGCGCGCCCGTACCTTCGGCTTTCATCTGGCCTCGCTCGATCTGCGTCAGCATGCCGATGTGCACCATGCGGTGCTTGCCCAGGGTCTGGATGATCCGGGCTGGTTGACGCGCAGTTCCGCCGAACGCCATGCGCTGCTGGTGCAGATACTCGAGCGTGACAGTGGCCCGCGTGGCGTGCTCGACGCGCTGGGAAAACGCACTTTGGCGGTGTTCGATGCCGCCCTGCAAGGTCGTCACCGTTATGGTGAACAGGCGGTGGGCTATTACGTTGTCAGCGGTGTCACGGGTGCTGATGACGTTCTGGCGCCGCTGGTGTTGGCGCGCTGGGCCGGCGCCTATGACAAGCACAGTGGTCAGGTGGCCATCGATGTCGCACCGATGTTCGAGTCGGTTGAGTCGCTGGCCGGCAGTGGCGAAGTCATGCGCCAATTGCTCGCCGATCCGGTTTATCAGTTGCACTTGGCTGCCCGCGGTAACCGGCAGTGTGTGCACATCGGTTATACCGAGGGCAGTCGCGATAGCGGTTTTATCGCGACCCGATTTGCGGCCTACGATGCGCAACGCGAGTTGGCTGCGACCCTGTCCGACGCTGGTGTGCAGGCGGTGTTGGTCCATGCACGGGGCGGTAGTGTGCCGCGTGGTGGTTCGCGCATCGATGCGCTGGTTGCAGCCGCGCCGCCGGACAGCATCAGCGGCATTTTGCGTCTGACCGAACAGGGCGAGACGGTCAGTCAAAGCTATGGCCTGCGGCCCAATGCCATGCGCACGCTAGAGCGTGCCTTCAGCGCCTTGTCGCTGGCCACGGCAGCGCGGCAGCGCGGTACGGTCCGGGCAGACCAGGCCGCGCAGCACGCGTGTGTCGCCACAGCAGCGGCCAGCAGTCAGGCCTGTTGGCGCGCATTGGTGCTGGGCGATCGCGAGTTCTACGACTATTTCCGTGCGGTCACACCCATCGATGTCATCGAACGTATGCAGATCGGCTCGCGCACGATCTATGAAGGCAGTCGCAATGCCTCACCGGTGCAATCCATCCGCTCTACACCTTGGGTGTTCGCTTGGTCGCAGTCGCGACATATGATTCCCGGTTGGTACGGCTCCGGCACCGGTCTGGCAGCGGCTATCGCCGCGCAGAGTCTGACGGCCGTGCAGGACTGTTATGCCAATTGGCCGTTTTTTACGCTTTTGGTTGATGACCTGGAACGGATGTTGGCGCGCACCGATTTGCGTTTGGCCCGGCATTACGATGGTCTGGCCAATCCGTCTTTGTTGCGCTTTGCGTCAGTAGTGCAAACCGAGTACACACTGGCCTGCGAGCAAGTGTTGCAAATCAAACAGGCCACTGAGCTGCTAGATAATGAGCGCACGCTGCAACGCGCCATACAGCTGCGCAATCCCTATGTGGACCCCATGCATTTGATGCAGGTTGATCTGCTGCGGCGCTGGCGCGCCAGCCTGCGCGAGGACGAAGACCTGTTCCGCGCGCTGTTAGCCAGCGTCAGCGGCATTGCGCAGGGACTGCAGACCACCGGTTAGCCGCGCAGTACACCGGTTCGATTCGCTTATATCGGCCGGGCAGGTCAAAATGCGGCGCCAGCCATGGCATGCATGGTCGTTTAACGCCTAGAGTCCGCCCCGTGTACAGATACGACACTATCGATCAGACCCTGGTTGCCGAGCGCGTTGCGCAGTTTCGCGACCAGACCCGCCGCTTCCTAGCCGGCCAACTCAGCGAAGATGAATTCAAGCCGCTGCGCTTGCGCAACGGGCTTTATATTCAGACACACGCACCGATGCTGCGGGTGGCAGTGCCCTACGGACTGCTCTCCACACGCCAGTTGCGCATGCTGGCGCACTTGGCACGCAAGTACGACCGTGGCTATGGTCATTTCACGACCCGCCAGAACATTCAGTACAACTGGCCCAAGCTCGAAGATGTGCCTGACATGCTGGCCGACCTGGCCACTGTCGAGATGCATGCGATTCAGACCAGCGGTAACTGCATACGCAATGTCACGGCCGACCATTTTGCCGGTATCGCGCCCGATGAGATCGACGACCCGCGGCCTTACTGCGAAATCATCCGCCAGTGGTCGACTGTGCATCCTGAGTTCAACTATCTGCCGCGCAAGTTCAAGATCGCGGTGACCGGTTCGCCGGCCGATCGCGCGGCCTCAGAGGTTCACGATATCGGGCTGCACATGCGTCGCAATGAGGCGGGCGAAGTGGGCTTTGAAGTGCTGGTGGGCGGCGGCCTCGGGCGCACGCCGATCATCGGTAAGGTCATCCGCGAGTTTCTACCGCGCGAGCACTTGCTCTCCTACCTGGAAGCGATCCTGCGCATCTATAACCGCGAAGGCCGGCGCGACAACATCTACAAGGCGCGCATCAAGATCCTGGTTAAGGCGACCGGTGAAGTTGCTTTCCGTGAGGCTGTCGAGGCTGAGTGGGCCTTGCTGCGCGATACGGCGCTGCGTCTTGATGTGGCCGAAATAGACCGCATGCGCGCCTTCTTCGTGCCGCTGCCTTACGAGACCTTGACCGATATCGATGCGACAGCCGGGCGCGAGCCAGAGTTTGCCGCTTGGTATCGCTACAACACGCGGGCGCACAAGATGCCCGGTTACCGGGCCGTGGTGGTCTCGCTCAAGGCGCCCGAGATCGCGCCCGGCGACATCACCGCTGCGCAGATGGACGATCTGGCCGAACTGGCCGATCGCATCAGTTCCGGACAGGTGCGCAGCACCCATGACCAGAACCTCATCCTCGGTGAAGTGCGCCAGCAAGACCTGTACGAGACTTGGCAGGGCCTGTCGGCACTGGGCTTGGCCACACCCAATGTGGGCCTGCTGACCGACATGATCTGCTGCCCCGGGCTCGATTTCTGCAGTCTGGCCAATGCCGGCTCGATCGGCATCGCAAAGCAGATCAACGAGCGCTTTACCGACCTCGACTATCTGTATGACTTAGGTCCGCTTGAGATCAAGATGTCCGGTTGCATGAATGCCTGCGGTCACCATCACGTGGGTCACATCGGCATACTCGGCGTCGATAAGAGCGGCGAGGAGTGGTACCAGATCACCCTCGGTGGTTCGGCCAGCGGCATCACATCACTGGGCACGGTCATCGGGCCGTCGGTGGCCAAGGCTGAAGTCGCCACCACCATCAGCAAGATTCTCGATGTCTATCTGGCTGCCCGGCAGGATGAAGAAAGCTTCCTGCAGGTGTTTCGCCGCATCGGTGTGCAACCCTTCCGGGATCAGGTCTATGCGACAGATCATTAAGGCGACGCAGTTGCTGGCCGATGAGTGGCCGCTGCCGGGTGAAGAGGCCAGTAGCACCGGTGCAGTACGTTTGACGCTGATCGATTACCTGGCTTGGTGCGGCGGGGCAGCGTTGCCTGGTGTGCCTGCCGGCGCGCGCGTGGCCGTGCGTTTAGAGCCGGCCGATGACGAGGCCGATCTGCTGCCCTACCTGGGGCAATTGCCGCTGATCGATGTGCACTTCCCCAAGAGTGCCGAAGGCCGCGGTTATACGCAGGGGCGCATGCTGCGCGAACGTCATGGCTATACCGGCGAGTTGCGGGCCAGCGGCGCGGTATTCATCGATCAGATTTATTTGCTGGCGCGCTGCGGCTTTGATGCCTTTGAGCTGGCCGAGGGCCAGGACCCGCAGGCCGTCATAGCCGAGTTGCAACGCTTTAGCGTGGCCTATCAGCCTATGGTCGATGGCCTGACGCAGCCCTTACGCCGCCACCGCTGAGGCTCGCGCCTCAGCCTTGGGGCAGTGACGCGGTAGCAGCCAGCACTGCGTTGGCCATGGCATCGACCTGCGCGGCGCTGTGCGCGGCCGATAAAAAGCCGACCTCATAAGCACTGGGTGCCAGATAGATGCCGCCGTCCAGCAGCGCATGGAAGACCGGCGCAAACGGCGCAGCAGGGCGGGCCTGCATGTCAGCCAGGCTGCGGATGGGCGCGGTGGGCGGCGCCAGATAAAACCAGAACAGCGAACCCACGCGCTGGAAGGTCAGTTGCCGTTGATTGGCAAAGGCGGCATCTAAACGCTGACCCAGCGATTCCAGTTGTGCATAGAGGCTGCCGTCGGCCAGTTGCTGCAGCGTGGCTAAACCTGCGCACATGGCGACCGGGTTGGCGCTGAGCGTGCCGGCTTGATAAACCGGCCCTGCCGGTGCAACTAAATCCATGTACTGGCGCTTGCCGCCATAGGCACCGACGGGAAAGCCGCCGCCGATCACCTTGCCATAGGTCACCAGGTCCGGCTCTATGCCGTACAGACCGGCCGCGCCCTGAAAGCCGACGCGAAAGCCGCTGATGACTTCATCAAAGATCAGCAGTGCGCCATGCTGGCGGCACAGTTCGGCCAGGCGCAGCAGGTATTCGCGCCGTTGCGGCAGCAGGCCGTAATTGGCAGGCACGGGTTCGATGATGGCTGCAGCAATGTCGCTGCCGTGGCGCGCAAAGGCCGCTTCAAGGCTGGCTTCATCGTTGAGTGTGGCGACCACGGTGCCGGACAGCGTGGCGCGATCCAGACCTGCACTGTCAGCCACCGCGGCCTCGGCCAGACCCGAGCCTGACTTGATCAGCATCGAGTCGGTGTGGCCGTGATAGCAGCCATCAAACTTTAGAATCTTGTCGCGGCCGGTGGCGCCGCGCGCAACGCGCAGCGCTGACATCACGGCTTCGGTGCCTGAGTTCACAAAGCGCACGCTTTGCACCCACGGGATGCGCTGCGTGATGAACTCCGCCAGATCCAGCGAGTAGGGCTCGGTAGTGCCCAAGCTCCAGCCCCGGTCTATGGCGCCGATGGCCGCCGCACGCACCGCCGGGTTGCCGTGCCCCAGAATCAACGGCCCGAAGGCGCACAGGAAATCGAGATAGTCCCGGCCATCGACATCGGTCATGTAGGCGCCATGGCCGCCGGTCATGAAGCGGGGTGTACCGCCCACGCCCTTGAAGGCCCGCACCGGCGAATGCACGCCGCCGGGGGAAACCTGCTTGGAGCGGGCAAAGAGTGCGTCTGAAGTGCTCATGTGGCCAACCATTCGCGCGCATGGCGCGCGCCGTAACTGATGATCATCGAAGCGCCGGCCCGTACCAGCGCTGTCCAAGCTTCGCGATGTGCGGCGACGCGCTGCGTGAGTCCCTGCTGCGCCAGCACCTCGATAGCTGCATATTCACCGCTGACTTCATAGACGGCCCAGGGCTGGGCGAACTGCCGCGACAGGTCGGCGAGGATGTCCAGATAGGGCATGCCCGGTTTGACCATCAGGATGTCGGCGCCTTCGGCGACATCGCGCTCGACGCACAGCAGCGCATCGCCCGGGCGCGCCGGGTCGATCTGATAGCTGGAACGGTCGGTGAGTTTGCTCAGCTGCTTGGGCGCGGAGTCGGCCGCCACGCGAAACGGTCCATAAAAGTTGGAATGGAACTTGGCGGCATAGCTCATCAGCACCGTGCGTTCACAGCCGGCTTCATCCAGCGCGTTGCGGATGGCACCGATGCGGCCGTCCATCATGTCGCTGGGGGCGACGCAGTCTGCGCCGGCCAGCGCATAGGCTGCCGCCGCAGCGGCTAACTCGTGCACGCTGGCCTGGTTGTCGAGGTGGTCGCCTTCCGGATTCAGTACGCCGCAATGACCATGCGGTGTGGACGAGCACAGGCAGACATCGACGGCCAGCCACACATCGCTGCCGAAACGCTGCTTGATAGCGGCGATCTGGCCGGCATTGAAGGACCAGTCTATGTCGTG
>CAIVTJ010000332.1 GCA_903908825.1 uncultured Pseudomonadota bacterium
CCCCGATTGGACCGGCGTCTGGGAACGTGCCCAAGGCATACGCTTTAATCCGACTAACGAGTTGCCGCCGTTTACGCCGGCTTATGCCGCGCGTTATGAAAAGGCCATGGCTGCGCGCGCCCGCGGTGAGGTCATCGCCGACCCCACTTCGCGTTGCCTGCCGCAGGGCATGCCGCGCTTCATGGTGGCCAGTTACCCGCTAGAGATTTTGCAGACCGCCAAGCAAGTGACGATCATCGCCGAGTGGTCCAGCCAGGTGCGGCGCATCTTCACCGATGGCCGCAAAGCACCGCCCGACGATGAAGTCGAGATCACCTTTAATGGTTATTCGGTGGGTCGTTGGGAAGGGCAGACGCTGGTGGTCGAGACCAACGGTCTGCGCGGCGACACCAGCTTCGATGCCACACCGCTAGAGCACAGCGATCAGATCAAAGTCTCTGAGCGCATCCGCCAGGTTGATGCCAACACGCTCGAAGAAGTTATGACCGTCACCGACCCGGTGGCGTTCACCAAGCCGTGGGTGGTTACCCGGCGCTTCAAGCGCGGCGGCCCCGATCTGCAGATCATGGAATATGTCTGCGAAGAAAATAACCGCGAAATCATCCTGCCTAACCAGACCCGCAAACCCTGATTCACTGCGAGGAATACGATCATGATCAGCCTTCGTACCAGCATTTTGTTGTGTTGCCTGGCCGTTGCCACACCGGTCTTGGCGCATCACTCCGCCAATATGTTCGACCCGGCCAAGCAGGTCGTGCTCGATGCGACCGTTAAAGAGTTCCAGTGGAGCAATCCGCACATCTGGATCCAAGTGATGGTGCCCAACGCCAAGGGCGTTGAAGAAGAATGGTCCATCGAGGGCGGCAGCCCCAACCTGGTGGGCCGTCAGGGCTGGAAGCGCAACTCGTTTAAGAGCGGCGACAAGGTCAGCATCACCATTCATCCGCTGCGCAACGGTGATCCGGGTGGTTCGTTTGTCAGCGCTGCGTTCCCGGATGGACGCAAGCTGGGCAACGGCGCCGGCGTGTTGCCGGCTGCGGGTGCCAAGGAAGCGCCGGCCTATTGAGCCGGCGCTGAGCGCAAGGCCGGCGGCTTATTTCTTGCCGCTGGCCTCGACTTGAGCATGGGTCTCCTGACCGCCCGTGCCATAGGTCACTGCCGCATTGCGTGTCTTCTGGAACTCGGCCAACGACACGCCGCGCATTGCCGCATAAACCTGCGGGTTAGACACACCGCTGACCGCAGCCAGCTTCTCGAGCACGAAGAAGATGGCGCCGTATTGCATCAGCGCCAACCAATCTAAACGCCGGATCATGTCTTTCTCATGTTCCGTCAGCTCACCTTCCGTGAAGGCGCGCTCGGGATCGCTCTTGAACAGCGCGCGGTGCTCGGGGATGACCAGATCACGCAGGAACTTGTTGAGCTTGTAGTGACCGACACTGCGCTCGAGGGTGAACGGATAGGTGCCCGGCAGTTTTTCCATGCCGTCAGTCTGATGGCCGATGTGGGCCCGGTGGGCCGCAGCGACCTTGTCGCTCATGGGCTCGGGGTTGTGTTCAAAGATCATGGTGGCGATGGCGGTCATCGACGGCAGGTAGTAGCTCTTGTGCACGACCTTGGCGGTGGCCGACAACGCGCCGCGCATCAGCAACCACATGATGATCTCGGCGCTCTCGGCGCCGCCCAGCGTGGCGTGATCGGCATGGGTCATGCGGGTCAGAGCGATAGGGTCGTGCTCCAGCAGTTCCATGAACTTCTGGTCCCACGGCGGATTGTTGAAACCGCAGCGCTCGCCGTGCACCTGGTGCGACAGACCGCCGGTGGCCACGATGCACACCTTGAGATCTTCCGGATAGCTTTCGATGGCGTTGCGCAGGGCCTGACCGAGCTTGTAGCAGCGCGTGGCGCTGGGCACGGGGAACTGCAGCACGCCTACCTGCAAGGGGATGATCGGCGTGGTCCACTCCGGCTCGTGGTCCATCAGGATGCACATAGGCGAGAAGCAGCCATGGTCCAGCGGCTTGGACTGGAAGAAGGACATGTCGAACTCATCGGCTACCAGCGACTCGCCGATGTGGCGGGCGAGCTTGCCGTGGCCCTTGATGGGCGGCAGCTGGCGCGAGCCGCCACCTTCGTCGGCGACCGAATATTCTTCGCCCACGCCCAGCGTGAATGCCGAGTAGTGATCGAAGAAGAACGAGGTGACGTGATCGTTGTAGATCATGAACAGCACATCGGGCTTCTTCTCGTCCAGCCAGGCCTGGATGGGCTCATACGCGTCGAAGATGGGCTTCCACACCGGGTCGTTCTGCTTCTTGCCGTCGTAGGCAAAGCCGATGGTGGGGGTGTGCGAAGTCGCGATTGCGCCGATGATGCGTGCCATGCGGAGTGTTCCTGAGGAAAAGGAACATTATGGACTGCTTGCTGCCCGGTTTCGACCACGGGAGTTACTTATGGAGTGCCGCAGCGATTGCGGGGCCTGTTGCATTGCCCCGTCCATTTCCAGCCCCATACCCGGGATGCCGCAGGGCAAACCGGCCGGCGTGCGCTGCGTGCAGCTGGGCGCCGGCAACCGTTGCCTGTTGTTCGGACAAGCGCAGCGACCGGCAGTGTGCGCCAGCCTGCAGGCCAGTCTGCCGATGTGTGGCCAAACGCGCGCTCAGGCGCTGCAGTGGCTGACCGTGCTGGAGACGCAGACCCGACCGGATTAGGATCACGCGATGAACGACATCCCCAATTCAGCGCCCGCCGAACTCGAACAGGCCGCGCACGTACTCGAACAATCCGGTGACTACCGCGTGCTGCGCCGGCTGGTGCCGCGCGATGACTTTGGTACGCGCCCTGACGGGCCGCTGCTCAAGGCGGTGGTGGTGGACGTCGAGACCACCGGCACAGACACCGAGCACGATCACATCATCGAACTGGGCATGGTGTGTTTTGAATACTCCCCGGACACCGGCGAAGTCGCCTGGGTCAGCGATGTCTACGACAGCTTCGAGGACCCGGGTGTGCCGATCCCGCCCGAATCGACGGCCATCCATGGCATCACCCGCGAGATGGTTGCCGGCCATCGCCTCGATGACGATGCCGTCGCCGAGCTGCTCGAAGATGCCCAGTGGGTGGTGGCCCATAACGCCGCCTTTGACCGGCCGCTGCTTGAGCGGCGTTTGCCGGTGTTCGCGGGCAAGCGCTGGTTGTGCTCATACGCCGAACTGCCCTGGGCCAAGCTGGGGTTTTCCAGCGGCAAGCTCGAGTTTCTGGCCAATGCGCGCGGGTTCTTTTATGAAGGGCACCGCAGCGAGATCGACTGCCGCGCACTGCTCGAGGTTTTGCGTCTGCCGTTGCCGCGGTCCGCAGACAACCCCTGGCAGCGCTTGCTGACTTCGGGTGCGCTACAGTCCTATCGCATCTGGGCTATCGATGCGCCCTTTGACAGCAAAGAGGCACTGAAGGCGCGCGGCTATCGTTGGGACGGGCAGCGCCGCTGCTGGCATCGCACCATGTCACACGATGAGGCGGCCGCCGAGGCACCTTGGCTGAAAGAGCGTGTGTATGGCGGCCGCAGCCGCGAAGTGGAGCTCGAAGTGCACGATGCGCTGACGCGCTATTCGCAGCGCCCGGGCCGCAAGATTTTGCGACCTCTATAAGAATGAAAAGGGCTACGCCTGCCGGAGCTCAAATCCGATCGGAAGTCTGAATGGCCCGATGGGAGTCCGTTGAAGGCAGGCTGTAGCCGTTAGATGTGAGGCTACTCAGCCCACATGAATGGGACATGAACGGGCCATGGCAGCAGCGCATCAGCGCGCGGCCGGCAAGCCTTGCGCGCTGACCAGCGTCGCCGTTTCACTGCCCGGGTCATACATCACGCGCACTTCGCGCCGCGCCAGCTGCAGCTCGATCTGCGCCACTTTTTCGTCCAAGCTGAATTCGCGCTCGCCATAGTCGGTGCCCTCGCGCAGCACAAAGGCTTCGATCAGTCCGCGCAGTGCGCCGGGTGAGAGCGCGTCGGCGGGGATTTCGATGGCCTCGAGGTCTTGGCTGTCTTCCATGGCGCGTTTGTAGCACGGTCACTGTCATCCCGTGACGGTGGACAGCACTGTGGCCATATACGATGCTTCGCCATCGCAACGGCACAGCAACAAGGGGCAGTCACATGGGCTTATTTGATGGCGTGATGGGCGGACTGGTCGGCGCAGGTCTCACCGCAGCCGTGCAGGGCTATATCGAAAAGCAGGGCGGCTTGGGCGCCGTGGTGCAGAAGTTCCAAGACCAGGGCATGGGCGGCATTGTGCAGTCCTGGGTGGGCACAGGCAGCAACCTGCCGGTCAGCGCCGAGCAATTGCAGCAGGTGCTGGGCAGCGATCTGGTCGAGCAACTGGCTGGCAAGCTGGGCATGGGCGCTCCTGATCTGCTGCACAAGTTGGCGCAGGTGTTGCCCAAGGCTGTCGATGAAATGACGCCGAACGGTGTGGTGCCGCACGCCTGACCGGCCGTCAGGTCATTGGCTTGCTGCGCAGCGGTGGCGGGCGTAGTGTTAACCGATAACAAGAGTCAGACCCGCATCGCAGCGGGTCGGGGGCAGCATGGCGGACTTCACAGATATTTCCAGCGCGGTCGATTCTGCGGCGGCCAACGCCCGTCGCGTCTCACGGCGTGAGTTCATCAAGCGCGTCATCGCGTCCGGCGCCGTCGCATCGTCGGCCAGTTTCATGGCCGGTGGCTTGGCCGGTTGCACACCGCGACGCGCCGCCGTAGCCGGCAGCGTCGAGCGGCTGGTGTCACTGAACATCAACGGCCAGTTGCGCCGCGTCGATGTGCTGCCGCAAGAGACCTTGGCCATGACGCTGCGCTACAAACTCGGTCTCACCGGCACCAAGCTGAGCCGCGATCGCGCCGAGTGCGGCGCCTGCACCGTGATGATCGATGGCACTACGGTCTATTCCTGCTCCACGCTCACGCACAGCGTGCGCGCCCGTAAAGTGGTGACGGTCGAAGGTCTGCGCGGCCCCAACGGCGAGTTGCATCCGGTGCAACAGGCCTTTGTCGAAGAGCTGTCGCCGCAGTGCGGGTTCTGCACGCCGGGTCAGGTCGTGGCCGCGGTCGCGCTGCTGCAAAAGAATCCCAAACCCACACGCGAAGAAGCCCGTCATGCCATGTCGGGCAACCTGTGCCGCTGCGGCGCTTACGACAACTACCTCAATGGCATCATGCGCGCCTGCGGCAACCACGCGGAGATCAGCCATGGCGTATAAGCACCTGGGCAAAGACTTTCTGCCGCATGACGTGGTGGCCAAAGTCACCGGCGAGGCCAAGTACGCCGAAGACTTTCGCGTTGAGGGCATGGTGTTTGCGCGCTTCTTAAGCAGCCCCTATCCGCATGCGCGGGTGCTCAAGATCGACGCTGACGAGGCGCTCAAGATGCCCGGCGTGGTCGGCATCCTGACAGCCGACGAGGTCAAGAACCCGCCGGCACCTGAGGCGCAGTTGCTGACCAACGAGCCCGGTTATATCGGTGCGCCTATCCTGTTGTTGGCGGCCGAAGACGAAACCACGCTGCAAGACGCGCTCGACAAAATCAAAATTCATTACGAGCCCTTGCCGTTTCACGTCGACGCGCTGCAGAGCTTGCACCCTGACAAGCCCGATGCGCGCACCGATGGCAACGTCGGTGCCA
>CAIVTJ010000333.1 GCA_903908825.1 uncultured Pseudomonadota bacterium
AGCCTTGGCAAATACCGGGAGCGGCGATGGAACCTGAGAAAATTGTTTTTCCCTGCGAATACCCGATCAAGGTCCTGGCCCGTGCCAGCGACGACCTGCGGGCGCAGATCGACGCCATTTTCACGGCTGAATTTCTGGCCTTCGAAGCTTCACAAGTCACCGTGCGACAATCGGCACAAGCCAACTTCGTGGCTATGACCTACCTGATGAACGTGCAGGGTGTAGAGCAACTGAAGTCTCTACACCATGCGCTGATGAAAACTGAAGGCGTGGTGATGGTTTTGTAGCGGCCTGCTATAAGCCCGGGCGCTGATTGTTCTTGCCCGACAACTCCACACAGGCAAAGGCCTTGAACGGTTCGCCGGAAGCCTTCAGTACATCGCGGCCCGACCACTCACTGCGCAGATACAGCGCATCGTCTGCCTGGTATTCACGCGTCAGCGTGCCTGCTGCCGCATCGACACTAAAGCGCTCGACCACATGCAACTGCTGGCTGTGCTGCAAGCCCATCATCGGAATTAACACACCGGGCGCAAATCCGACGGTATCGACCACCAGCACGCTGCCTTCGAAGTGGCCTATTGAATGACCCGCTAAGCTCGGCTGCAGTTTGGCGGGATGTTTGGGCTGATCCAGATAGACAGTCCGCACCAGATCCATGTAACCGTATTTAAGCGTTAGCGTCGCCTTGTCCTGAACGATCTCGTTGACGTTCTCGTCATGCGTCCAACCGAAGATGATATTGGCCGCGCTGCAATGGACAGCCGGATCATCAAAGCGCTGGTCATACGCCGACATCGCCGCCTGACCCGCTGCTGTGGCGATATCGCGTGAAGGCGGGCCACCCGCGCGCAAGCCGCCAGGACCGCCAGGCGGGCCACCTGCAGGACCACCACCCGGGGGACCACCACCTGGAGGGCCGCCACCCGGGGGGCCACCACCGGGAGGACCACGACGCTGGGCCACCCACAGACCGGCGAGATTGGCGCGACCCCAAGTGTCTAACGCGGCACGCGGTGCTGCAGCAACGGCTTCAACGCGACTGACCGGCTGCTCGCGCGAGTAGCGCTGGCCGTCGTCGGTGGTCAGCGTTTCCAGATAACAGACGTTATCTTCGCGGCGTGCCGGTGAGCCTTTGATGGTGACGCGCCGACCCACCATGAACAGCGACTCACTCCAACCCAGGCGCGCCAAGCTGGTGCGCGCCGGCAATTCGCAGCGCCATGGCACCGTCTGACCGGCGCTGCCAGCGACATCGAAATAGATATAGCTATGGGGATTTACGAAACGGAATGAGGTCAACGTGCCGCTGACTTCGACAGACTTGCTCATATCGAAATGGGGTGCTGCCGAGTGATGAGCGTAGGCCGCTGTGCTGACCACAGTGCCCGACATCAGCGTTAAGACTGCAAACCAAGCCGTTGATGTACGCATGCCGCCCCCGTTTAGCGTTTGTAATTGGGCTCACAGTGTCCCTGCACTATGAAACCAATAAGGACGCCGCAGCGGCCGCTTGCTGCAGTGCAGGCATCACCTTCGGACCCAGCTGCTGCGCCACCGCAGCCACATCGGCAGGCCCGCCCAGCGCTGACAATTGCGTCACCTGCAGGCCAGCCATGCCACAAGGGTTGATACGCGAAAACGGCGCCAGGTCCATGGCGACATTGAGCGCCAGCCCGTGATAACAGGCGCCGCGACGCACGCGCAAGCCCACACTGGCCAGCTTGCTGCCCGCGACATAGACACCGGGCGCATCACGCCGCCCTGCCGCCACGATGCCGAACCCGGCGACATAGTCGATGACCAGTTGTTCCAGTGCCATGACCAGGCCGCGCACGGTCAAACCCATGCGGCGGATGTCGACTAAAGGATAGATCACCAACTGACCGGGGCCGTGATAAGTGACTTGTCCGCCGCGATCGATCTGCACCAAGGGGATGTCACCCGCATCGAGAACGTGTGAGCGATCGGCTGCCGTGCCCAAAGTGAACACCGGTGGATGTTCGAGTAACCAGATGACATCGGCAGTGTCTGCACTGCGCGTATCAGTAAAAGTCTGCATGGCGCGCCAGGTGGGCTCGTACTCAACCCGTCCCAGCCAACGCCAACTCACAGCGACTCAGACAAGCCGGCGTTATTACCGGCCAAAGCCTGTTCGGCACGATAGCTGGAACGCACCATGGGCCCGGACACACACTCACGAAACCCGCGTGCCAGACCTTCAGCGCGCAACTGCTCGAACTCGGCAGGCGGCACAAACCGCATCACCG
>CAIVTJ010000334.1 GCA_903908825.1 uncultured Pseudomonadota bacterium
AGTGGTCAGGGTCATATAGACCTGCGCGATGAACGCGATAGCACCACCCGCCAAAGCTGACAGCGCAGGCCGCGGACCCCAGAGGGCCAGCGCTGCAGACGCCATGACCGCAGCACACGCTGCTTGGGCAAACAGGATTCGCGCGGCGATCCGTCTTGTGGTCGGGTCGCGCGTCAGAAGCAAGGGAAGCCCCGGTCAGCTAAGGCGGGCGGAGTATACGGATTGGACTGCGGTGGTTCAACCGCAAACAGATGACAGTTCAACGTATATGGGCAAGGATGCCGTCGAGTTCATCGAGGCTGTTATAGGACACGACCAGCTTGCCCTTGCCGCCGCGGCCGGTTTGGATGAGTACCGCCGCGCCGAGTTTGTCTGCGAGCTCTTGTTGCAGGCTGGCGATGTTGGGGTCCAGCTTGCTGCCACTGCCACTGCCGCTGCTGACTGCTGTGGCTGGCGCCGCTGCGGCTTGCAGCAACTGGCGCACCAGCGCCTCGGTTTCACGCACAGACAAACCCTCGCGTGCCACGCGACTGCCCGCCTCGACCTGTTGACGGCGGCTGGTCAGCGCCAGCAGCGCGCGCGCATGACCCATTTCGAGTTGCCGCTTTTCGACCAGCGCGGCTACCTCGGGTGCCAGCTCGAGCAGTCGCAGCAGATTACTGACCGCCGCGCGCGACCGGCCGACCGCATCGGCCGCCTGCTGATGGGTGACGCCGAACTCGGCGATAAGCCGGTCCAGGGCGCGCGCTTCTTCCAGCGGGTTGAGGTTCTCGCGCTGGATGTTCTCGATGAGCGCCATGGCGATGGCGGACTCGTCGGGCACACGGCGGATGATGGCCGGCACAGCGGCCAGACCGGCGATCTGCGCTGCGCGCCAGCGGCGCTCACCGGCGATGATCTCGTAGCGTTGCGGGCCGCCATCGAGGGGCGCTGCCAAGGGCCGCACCACGATGGGCTGGATGACGCCCTGGCTGCGTATCGAAATGGCCAACTCTTCGAGCGCTTCCTGACGCAGGTCGGTGCGCGGCTGATAGCGGCCGCGCTGCAACAGATCGACCGGCAGGCTGACCAGTTCGTCGCCGGCGGGGGCTTTATGACCCGAGCCGGTCGCCACGGGCACGCCGGCATTGAGGGGCACGGGCGCTGCGGCAGCAGGCGAAGTCTGGGCGCGGCCCAACAGGTCTGCCAGACCACGGCCGAGAGGGGCTTTCTTGCTCATGCGGGGCCTGCAGCGACGACGGACGGGTCTTGTTCGCGGCGCACCATCTCACCGGCCAGCGCCATGTAGGCCAGCGCACCGCGCGAGTCTTTGTCGTGCAGCAAGGCCGGACGGCCGAACGAGGGCGCCTCGGCCAGGCGCACGTTGCGCGGGATCACCGTACGGAACACGCCCTCGGCAAAGTGCGTCAGCAGCTGCGCGCTGACCTCGGTGGCCAGGTTGTTACGCGGGTCGTACATGGTGCGCAGGATGCCCTCGAGGGCCAGCGTCGGGTTGGCCGCGGCGCGGATCTGCTCGATGGTGGACATCAGTGCCGACAGGCCCTCGAGCGCGTAGTACTCGCACTGCATCGGGATCAGCACTGTGTCGGCCGCCACCAGCGCGTTGACTGTGAGCATGTTCAGCGACGGCGGGCAATCTATGAAGATGAGGTCGTAATCGCCGCGCACCGGCTGCAGCGCCTCGCGCAGCCTCAATTCGCGGCCCTGCTCGGCAGCCAGCAGGCGAACCTCGGCGGCGGTCAGGTCGGGATTGGTGGGCAGGATGTCAAAGCCTGCATCGGCGACGGCGACGATGGCCTGACGTGCCGTGCACTCGCCCAGCAAGACCTCGCAGCTGCCCAGCTCGACCGCGGACTTATCGACCCCGCAGCCCATGCTGGCATTGCCCTGCGGGTCCAGATCGATGAGCAGCACGCGCCGGCCCACCGCCGCCAGTGAGGCGGCGATGTTGACGGCGGTGGTGGTCTTGCCGACCCCACCTTTCTGATTGGCTACTGCCACCACGCGGTTCATGTGCGACGCAGTCTAGCAGCTAGCGCGCCGGCTACGGCGGCATGGTATTTTGCGCATCCCAGTCCGGTTTGATCCTGCATGAGCAAAATCCCTGGCTTCCTTGGTGGCTTGGCAGTCCTTGCCGTAGTCGCGGCTGTGACCCTTTTCGGGTGGGCCTACGTCAACAAACCCTTCGATGAAGCCCCATGGCCGGCTGTGGTGCAGGGTTTTTCGTTCTCGCCCTATCAGGACGGGCAGGACGCGGTGCAAAACCAGCTGCCCACTGAAGAGCAGATCCGCGGCGATCTGAAGCTGCTGGCCGGCAAAACCCATGCTGTGCGGTCTTATTCAACGCAGGGCAGCCTTGCGTCTATTGCGCGCCTTGCAGCTGAGTTCCATCTCAACGTGGCGCAGGGCATCTGGATCGACCGGGACCCTGTGCGCAACATCGAAGAAGTGCGCAAGGGCATAGAGCTGACGCGCAAGTACCACAACATCGTGCGCGTGGTTGTCGGCAACGAAGTCATGTTGCGCAACGACATTCCCGCCGAAGAGCTCTACAGCATTCTCGACGACGTGCGCGCCAAGCTAGACCGCCCGGTCAGCACCGCCGAGCCGTGGCACGTGTGGCTGGCGCACCCCGAGCTGGCCGACCACGTCGACTACATCGCCGTGCACATGCTGCCGTTCTGGGAAGGCATCAGCGTGGATGAAGCCGTCGACTATGTGGTCGACAAGATGAAGAAGCTGCAGGCGCGCTTCCCCAACAAAAAAATCATCATCGGTGAAGTGGGCTGGCCATCCGAGGGCCGCACGCGTGAAGCCGCCGTGGCCAGCGTCAGCAACGAGGCGCTGTTCCTGCGCCGCTTCATCCATCGCGCCGAAGAGGAAGGCTATATCTATTACGTGATGGAGGCCTTTGACCAGCCGTGGAAGTCGTTCAACGAAGGCGGCGTCGGTGCGTATTGGGGCGTGTACAACGTGCAGCGCCAGCCAAAGTTTGTGTTCACCGATCCCATCGTGCGCGTACCGCACTGGCATCTGCTGGCTGGCATCTCTGTGGCCATTGCAGCACTGCTGCTGGGCATCTTTTATTTGAACAGTGGCACGCTGCGCACGCGCGGCCGCTTGTTTCTGGCCATCGTGGTGTATGCCACGGCCACGGCCACGGTCTACATCATCTATGACTATGCGCAGCAATACGCCACGCTGACCACGGTAATTGTCGGCACGCTGCTTGGCCTGGGCATGCTGGGCGTCATCGCGGTGCTGCTGGCCGAGGCGCATGAATGGGCCGAGGCGCACTGGGTCAACAAGCGCGTGCGTTTGCTGCGCCCTTCAGCCAGCAACCACTACCGTCCCAAAGTGTCTGTACATGTGCCGGCATATAACGAGCCGCCGGACATGCTCATTCAGACTATCGATGCACTGGCGCAGCTGGACTACCCGGACTTTGAAGTGCTGGTCATCGACAACAACACCAAAGACGAAGCGGTGTGGCGGCCGGTCGAGGCGCACTGCGCCAAACTGGGCCCGCGCTTCCGGTTCTTTCATGTGGCGCCGCTAGATGGCTTTAAGGCCGGCGCACTCAACTTTGCCTTGCGGCACACCGCCGCCGATGCCGAGATCGTCGCTTGTATCGATGCTGACTATATTGTCGAGCACGACTGGCTGCGCGATCTGGTGCCGCCGTTTATCGATACGCAGATGGCCATCGTGCAGGCGCCGCAGGACTATCGTGATGAGCACGAGAACGCCTTCAAGGCCATGTGCTATGCCGAGTACCGCGGCTTTTTCCATATCGGCATGGTCACGCGCAATGAGCGCAACGCCATCATCCAGCACGGCACCATGACGCTGGTGCGTCGCGGACTGCTGGACCGATTGGGCGGCTGGTCCGAGTGGTGCATCACCGAAGATGCGGAACTTGGCCTGCGCGTGTTCGAGGCTGGCTATCAGGCCACTTACCTGCCCGACAGCTATGGTCGCGGCCTCATGCCCGACACCTTCATCGACTTCAAGAAGCAGCGCTATCGCTGGGCCTATGGCGCCATGCAGATCATGCGCCGCCACCTGTCAGCCATCTGGAACCCGTTTGCCAGCGCGCTGACGGCCGGTCAGCGCTATCACTTTGCAGCCGGTTGGCTGCCGTGGATCGCCGACGGCTTCAACCTCAGCTTTAACCTTGCAGCACTCGGCTGGTCGGCCGCCATGGTCTATGCGCCGCTGAAGGTCGACCCGCCGCTGATGCTGTTCTCGCTGCTGCCACTGGCGCTGTTCACCTTCAAGCTGGCCAAGCTGGTGCATCTGTATTCAACACAAGTCGGCGCCAATCTGCGGCAGACCCTGGCCGCCGCGTTGGCCGGCCTTGCGCTCTCGCACACCATCGGCATCGCCGTGATGAAGGGTTTGTTCACCAGCAACGAGCCGTTCTTCCGCACACCCAAGCGTGCTGAACCGCATGCGCTGTTCCGGGCGCTGGCCAGTGCCCGCGAAGAGTCGTTGTTGATGGTCACGCTGTGGTTGGCAGCCTGGGGCTTGATCCGTATCCCGCGCGGCGAGATCGGCAGTCCGGACCTCAGCATGTGGATCGCGGTGCTGCTGATCCAGTCGATCCCTTATGCCGCTTCGCTGCTGGTGTCGCTGATCAGCGCCTTTCCGATCCCGGCCAGCGTGCTGGGCATACGCGAAGACCACGTGCCACCGGCACCAGCCGACAAGCCTGCGGTCAACGCCCCGTAGTACTGCGGGTCGCAATGACCAGATGACGCTCGGCCTCCAGGCCGGGCACCATCACGCGCTGCACCGACTCGATGCGCCAGCCATGCGGTAAGGCACCGGCATCGTCACTGTCTGCTGCCGGTGGCCAGCGGCCCTTCATGGCCACCACGCGTGAACGGGTGTTGCACAGTGACTGCATCCAGCCCAGTTGCCGCGGCAGCGGTGCCACGGCGCGGGTCAACACGGTGTCGAAGGCTGCGCCCTGCCAAGCCTCGGCGCGCACATGCTGCACCTGCACGTTGGCCAATTGCAGCTGCAGCACCATGTGTTCAACGAAGCGCAGCTTCTTGGCGACAGAGTCGATGAGCGTGAACTGTCGCTGCGGGTTGAGTAGGGCCAAGGGCAAGCCCGGAAAGCCTGCCCCTGTACCGACATCGGCGATGCGTTCTCCCTGCAAGGCCGGTTGCGCGGTTAGGCTGTCGAGCAAGTGATGCGTCAACACCTGCTCGGGTTGTTTGATGGCGGTCAGGTTGAACTGCTGATTCCACACCAGCAGCTCATCGGCCAGCGCCAGCAACTGTCGCGCTTGCACCGGTGACATGGGGATATCTAGGAGTGCTGCTCCATCCAGTAACTGCTGCTGACGGTTACTCACGAGCGGTTACACACCAGTGCGGCCATAAAGGCTTGCACCGGCAGGGCATCAAGTTTTGCAGCATCGGCAAACAACGCTTGAATGGGCGCGTGCTGCGCTTGCGGGTAGTGCGCCGCCACCGACTGCACGAATTTCTGTTGCATGAGCGGCCATCCTTCTGTGCGGCGTTTGCGATGACCTACCGGATAGTCGACTGCGATGCGCTCAGTGCTGCTGCCATCGCTGAAGAACACCTGGATAGCATTGCCGATGTGCCGCAACTGCGCATCGTAATAGTCGCGGGTGAAGGGTTCGTGC
>CAIVTJ010000335.1 GCA_903908825.1 uncultured Pseudomonadota bacterium
CTGCGCATACGGGTCGAGGCCATCGGCCTGAACCGCTCCGAGGCCATGTTCCGCGCCGGCGCTTATCTGCAGCCGCCGCAACTGCCCTCGCTCATCGGCTATGAGGCTTCGGGCATCGTCGAGGCCCTGGGCGATGGCGTTACCGGCTTTGCGCTGGGCGAGCGTGTGTGCGTGCTGCCCACCTTCCGCTTGGGCGAATATGGCGTGTATGGCGAGCAAGCCATCGTGCCGGCGCGCAGCGTGTTGCCTGCGCCGCCGGGCCTGTCGGCCATAGACTCGGCCGCCATCTGGATGCAGTACCTGACCGCCTTTGGCATCGTCGAGGCCGGCAAGGCTGGCGTGGGTGATTTTGTGCTGATCCCCGCGGCCTCCAGCAGCGTGGGCATCGCCGCGATACAGATCGCCAACTGGGTGGGCGCAGAGCCCATCGCCCTCACCCGCCACAGCACCAAGGCCGACGCGCTGCGGGCCTTGGGCGCCAAGCATGTGGTCGCCAGCGCCGAGTGCGATGTGGTCGCCGAGGTGATGCGCCTCACCGGCGGCAAGGGTGCCAACGTGGTGTTTGACCCGGTCGGCGGTCCCTATGTGGACACGCTGGCCCAGACCATGGCCGAGACCGGCGTGCTGATGATCTATGGCGGACTCAGCGGACAGGCCACGCCCTACCCGCACTGGCCCGCGGCCATGAGGAGCCTGAGCCTGCGCGGGTGGGTGTTCTCGTACATCGCGGGCCATCCGCTGCGCTTTGCCCGCTACCGCGAGCTGGTGCTGCGCGGTTTGCAGGGCGGGCAGTTAAAGCCTGTGATCGCCCGCACCTTCCCCCTGTCGCAGATCGCTGATGCCCACCGTTACCTGGAGAGCAATCAGCAGATCGGCAAGGTGGTGGTTACGGTTTAACGCTTGAATGCTCGGCTTCAGTCACTGGACTGAAGCAAGGCCTCGTAATCACGGCCGCCGTAAAATACGCCGAGGACCGCCACGAGATCTGCCTCGACAGTAAACGCAATCACCGCTCTGCCCCGGTAGTGGGTGACATGAAGCCCAGGCCGTATGTCATCACGCCGAACGGCGCGTCGCGGCAGCTCCCGAAAGCTCTCACAATGGGCCACTATGGCGCTCGTGTAGTCCAGAGCGATCTCTGGTGAGGCTTCGACCTCCAAGTATCTATAAAGCGCCGCCAGCTGCTCTTCGGCCTCTGGCGTGAACATCACCCGGTAGATCATTTCGGCTTGTGAATCGCCCGTTTGTGCTCTGCCGCCAAACGCGCCTTAACGTGCTCGGCAGTCACCACTCGAGTCGGTTCTGCCTTCAGAGCATCGAAGGCAGGGCCCACCTGCGCGTGCAGCCAGCTTTCAACAACTCGATCACGCGCCAGTAATGTGCGCAGCCCATCGCGAATCACTTCACTTTCGGTCGCGTATTCACCAGCCGCAACCTTGGATTTCACGGCATCAGCCATTTCGGTAGGCAGCGTAATGCTCAGTTGCTGGGTGGTACGCATGATCGTGACTCGCCGCCGTTGATAGGATTTAATCCTACTCCAACGGCGCCCTAGTTGAAAACAACCCAGCGTCGCAGCCTACCTGCCGTACGCAATGCGATAAATCAGGTTCGCGCCATCGTCGCTGATGAGCAGCGAGCCATCTTTGGCGACTGCAGCACCGACCGGGCGACCCCAGGCGTTGCCGTCGCTGGCGATCATGCCGACCATGAAGTCTTCATATTCGCCGGTGGGCACGCCGTTCTTCATCAGCACGCGCACCACCTTGTGGCCAGTGCGGAAGGCGCGGTTCCACGAACCATGCAACACCGCAAAGCCATCGCCCACATATTCGCGCGGGAACGCTGCCGCACCGCTGGTGGCCATATAGAAGGCCAGGTTCAGCGCAGCCGAATGCGCCTGATAAGGCACGTCGGGGACGATGGCCTTGCCGGCCAGGTCCGGACGCTCACCCTTCAAGCGCGGGTCTTCGTTGCGACCCATGTAGTACCAGGGCCAGCCATAAAAGCCGCCCTCACGCACTCGGGTGCTGTAGTCGGGCACCAGGTCATCGCCCAACATGTCGCGCTCGTTGGTAGTGCACCACAGGTCACCGGTTGCCGGCTGCACCGTCAGGCCCACGCAATTGCGGATGCCCGTGGCAAACACCTTGCCCGGCTTGTCGCTGCCGACGTCAAACACCAGCACGTCCGCACGGTTTTCCTCAATGCCCCAAGCGGCACCTAAGGCATGCCCGGCAACCCAAGACTTAAGCTCGGCTGCATTCTTCTTAGGCATGTCTTCGGCGACGTTGGACATCGACCCCACCGACACAAACAGGCGCTTGCCATCGGCCGAGAACACCAGATCGCGCGTGAAGTGACCGCCGCTGCCATTGGGGAACAGCTTGGGCACAACCACCTCGGGCACGCCGCTGGCGACCACATCACCCGTCTTGTAGGCATAGCGCACTACGCGGTTGGTTTCGGCGACATACAACCACTGCGGGTTGCTGCCCGCGGGGTACAGCGCCATACCAAACGGCTGCACCAAGCCCTGTGCAAACACGCTGACCTTGTCGGCCTTGCTGCCATCGGCCGAAGGCCGCAGTACCGTGACCTTGCCTTCCTGTGTCTGCGTCAGCAGCACATCGCCGTTGGGCGCAATACGCATGGCACGCGCGCCCGGCAGGTTGCTGGCGAACACATCCACCTTAAAGCCTGCCGGCACCTGCAATTTGGCATCGGCAGGCTTGTCGATGAACTTGGGGAAGTTGCTGGCCGAGGCGCTTTCAAAAGGCGCCGGCAGCTTGGTCACGTCGATGCGATGACGGCGGCCGGGCGCGTCCTTCTTCCAATCGGCCTCGCCCTTGGGCGGACCGGCTGCAGCAGCAGGCGGCGGACGGAAGCCCTGCGGCGGCGGCGCATCTTTAAAAGTGCCGGCCTTCACAGCCTCAAAGTAAGCCACCACGTTGGCGCGCTCGGCGCTGTCGGTGATGGCCACCACCATGGCCGAACCCGGCACCACCGTCGTGGGCGAAGCCAGGAAACGATCGAGCGTTGCGGCATCCCACACCAGGTTCGAACCCGACAGTGCCTTGGTATAGCTGAAGGGCGTGCCATTGCCGGCCTTGCGACCGATGACACCGATCAGCGCAGGGCCTTGCGCGCCGCCGCCATCATCGGGCTGGGCGCTGTGGCAGAGCGCGCACTGCTGACGGAACACAGCCTTACCGGCTGCAGCATCGGCGGCCAGGGCAGACAGTGGTGTGACCAACAACGCTAAGGGCAGCCAACGGAGTGCGCGACGGATGTTCATGCAAAATCCCCCTGTGATTGGCCGCGAACGTTACAGCAGCACCGCACACCGCGCTATAGTCAGGCGGTGACCTTGGCCCGATTACAAACCCGCCGCTGGCGCAGCCTGTTGTTGCTGCCGCTGCTGTTTGCGCTGGTGTTCCGCGCCTTCATCCCGGCCGGCTACATGCCCATCGTCGGCAACGGCGGCCATTTCACCATGGTGCTGTGCTCGGATGGGCTCAACGCCAAACTCAGCAGCGTGCCGACCCAAGCCGGTGACCCTGCCCCGCCCGGACACGATGGCGATGCACCCAACGGCCCCTGCGTGTATGCCGCAAGCGCGCATAGCTTGGGCAATGCCTTGGCCGGTCCTGTCTTGCCTGCTGTACCGGCACAGTTCACCGCTGCGGTCATTCCCACGCCCGGCCTCACACCGCCGGGCGACATCCCCAGAGCCCAATCCCCTCGAGCCCCGCCCGCGCTGAGCTAGCTGTCGCTGGTTTCATCGCGTTCTACCGCTGTTTACCGCAGGCCCTGATGCTTGTGGTGCAGCCGATTTGAGGGGCTCACCATGCTTGGGTTTGATTCTGTAGCGCCGCCCGTGGCCGAACCGGTCGCGGCCATCGAAAGCGTCATCGTCAGTGCCAGTCGCAGCCAGATGCGTCTGGACGAGATGCCACTGCACACCACTGTTTTAGACCAATCGGACATCGCAGCATCAAGCGCGCAGACGCTGGACCAGTTGCTGCGCAATGTTCAGGGTTTGAACTTCACAGGCGTCCCGGCAACCCAGTCCGACCCCACTGGTCAGCAGACCAAGATGCGTGGACTGGGCAATGCCAAGGTGTTGGTACTGCTCGATGGCGTACCGGTACATGACCCGTTCTACCTCACCACGCAGTGGTTCAAGTTGCCGCTGTCACGCATCGAGCGCATAGAAGTCGTGCGCGGTGGTGGCTCAAGCCTCTGGGGCAACATGGCTGTTGCGGGTGTCATCAATGTAGTCACGAAGCGTGTGACCGAGTCGGGCGGTGAACTGGACGCGAGTGCCGGCTACTGGGGCAGCCACAGCGCTGCAGCGACCCTGGATCAGGTGATCAACGAGCAACTGTCGGTGCGACTCTCCGCCGACCAGCTGCAGAGCAACGGTTATCAGGTCACGCCCACCGAACACCTGTGGCGCTTCCCGCAGAAGAACCCCACCGATGCCCGCGACAGTAATGTGCAACTGACTACGCAATGGCGCGGTGATGCAGGCCTTAGCGCATGGCTGCGACTGGGCTATCACGTGCAGGATCAGGACATCAGCTATGTGTATGGCAACAACCTGCAACGCAGCCCCGATGCCGCGGCAGATTTAACGCAAGCTTGGCGCAACGGCTCACAGCTGCAAGCCAACGCGTGGGCCCAGTATGTGGGCTTTGAAAAGTACAATGGTGCCAGCTGCTATTTTCAGGACAGCGGCACGCGCTGCCCCAGCACCACCAACGTGACCTTGAACCAGGTCAACAGCAACGTCTTGCAGTACTACACGCAGTACGGCTCGCTGAAATACCGCGAACAAGGCGGCTCGCTGGCTTACTCGCTGCCGCTGTCGGGCATCTGGCAGTCTGTGCAGTTCGGCAGTGACGTGCGGCGCCTGTCGGCCACCGATAACGAGACATTCTATGCAGCGCCCACGGTGTTTGCAGCGCCGCAAGGCAACCTGGGCAGCACCACCGCCGGTGCGGGCACGCAGACCTTTAGCGGTGTGTTTGCCCAACTCACACTTAAACCACTACCGACGGTTAGCCTGCAGCTGAGTGCACGTCAGGACAGCTATCGCAGCAGCGGTCGCAACAACACCCGCACCACCGCCAATGGAACGGTCACCGGCGGACCCATTGCGGACAGCAGCCAGAGCGCATTCGACCCCAGCGCATCGTTACGTTGGACGGTGATGCCGCAATGGGATTTGCGTGCTGCGGCCTACCGGGCGTTTCGCGCACCGGGTTTCAACAACACGATGCGTACCTTTGGTGCCAGCACGCCGACCATAGCCAACCCTGACTTGCAGTCCGAAAAACTGCAGGCTTGGGAGCTGGGCAGCGATTTGCACCTCGGTGCACTGACACTGGGCGCCACCTATTTTGTGTATGACATCAAAAACCAGATCGCCACCTTCCGCGTGAACAGCTATGCCACTGCACCTGAGCTGGTTCGCAACATCTGCTCGTTGGGCGGCGGCGCCAACCTGACGCTGTGCGGCGGCTCGGCCAACTTTTATACCAACGATCAGGATGGCCGTTCGAAAGGCCTGGAACTACAGGCCGACTGGGCCTTAAACGACCAACTGCAGGTGGCGGCGCACTACACCCACACCGCGGCCACGCTGGTGCGACGGGGTGCCATCGTTACCGATCCGCTGGGCGTGCAACTGGTGGGCACACCGATGGATGTGGGCCAGCTGCAATTGCGCTGGCAAGCCACGCCGGACTTGCAGAGCCAGCTGTCGCTGCGTTACATCGGTCGCATGCCCATCGATACCACCAGCGTTGCCGGTACAGCCTATTTTCAAGGCAGCAACGCCGTGCTCGATGCCAGCTTTAACTATCGCTATAGCCAGCAGCTGGATGTGTGGCTGCGCAGTGCCAACCTGCTGGACCGCCGCTATAGCGAGAATGGCTACACCTACACCCAGCCGTTTAACCGGACGCTGTCTGCGCCGCGTACGCTGCAACTGGGTTTACGTCTGCGCCTTGCACCGGGGAGCTTGTGACATGAACACCCGCAAGACGAGTTTCTGGGCTTTGGCGGCTGTGCTGTGGCCGCTCTTGGCCCCCGCAGCTCAAATGACCCACAGCAATGCACGCCCCGCCCTGGCGCTGGGCGTTGCTGCCGATGCCCAGGGCGCACTGTGGATTGCCGGCCTGGATGACCATTCGCGACTGTTCATACAGTCCACAACGGATGACGGGAAGACCTGGCAGCCACGGCAAGTGCTGAACACCGGTGACGATGTCGTTGCCGCTGACGGCGAGAGCCGGCCCGCGATGGGCTTTGGCCCTAACGGCGCGGTGGTCATCAGCTACACGCAGCCTTTGTCCAAACCCTATACCGGCAACATCCGCCTGCTGCGCTCTGCTGATGGCGGGCACACTTTTGCACCACCCGTCACGGTGCATGATGATCGCCAGCTCATCACGCACCGCTTTGCCTCATTGGCCTTTGATGGCGATGGTGACCTGAACATCGTCTGGGTGGATAAGCGTGATGCAACCGACAAGGCGTATGCCGGCGCGGCGCTCTACGGCAAGGTGTCATACGATGGTGGCGCCACCTTCGAGCCCGATCGCAAGCTGGCCGATCACAGCTGCGAGTGCTGCCGCATCGCCTTGGCCGCTGCGCCCGACGGAAAGTTAGTCGCGCTGTGGCGCCATGTGTTTGACGGCAGCATCCGCGACCATGCTTTTGCGCCCTTGAGTGCGTTGGGCAGTCAGCGCAAACCCACTCGTGCAACGAAGGATGGCTGGGTGTTGGCGGCCTGCCCACACCATGGCCCTGGCCTCGCTGCGGCGAGTGGGGGCGGTTATCACGCGGTGTGGTATGGCCTGCGCGAGGGCGTGGTGGCTGCACGCTATGGCCGGCTGGGTGCAGACGGGCAACCGCTGGGCGCTGTACAAGCCCTGCCCGATGCCGGCGCAGAGCATGCGGATGTAGCGGCCAGCGGACACCACGTGGCCGTAGTCTGGCGCAGCTATGATGGTCAGCAAACGCGCTTGCGCGCCTGGCTGTCTGACGATGACGGCGCGCACTTTACGCTGCGCGAGCTGGCCGGCAGCACAGCGGACAACGATCACCCGCGTCTGCTGCGCAACGGCAACACCCTGCAAGTAGTCTGGAGAACACTCGATGACATACAGGTCTATCGCCTTGCGCCTTAATGCGGCAGCGCTGCTGTGTGCTGTGTTGCTGTGTGCCGGTCAGGCGCAAGCAGCCCCGGCATGGCAGAGCTTTGATCTGGCCCGTTGGCAGGCCATGACACAGCCTGCAGCCAAGCCCACGGTGGCGGTCTTTACCACGACCGATTGTGCCTATTGCCCGCAGACCATCCACAGCCTGGCCACGCAACTGCGCGCACGTGATCAGCAAGCGGTGAAGCTGGCCATTGTGGTCATGGACGGCGCAGAGCTGACCGCCGATCTGGCTAAGTCACACCACTACAAAATGGCCGATGCCCTATACGCTTTTAGCGGCGCCGAGATGCCACTGCGCTATGCCGTGGACCCGAAGTGGCGCGGCGAAACCCCCTATGTCGTGCTTATTTTTAATGACGGCAGCCGGCGGCAGTTCATCGGCCCGCCCCCAGCAGCCGACGTGGCGGCTTTTTTGCAAACAGCGCGCCGCTGATTTGACCCTGTCGCGGGCCTTCATACAGACTGCCCGCATCGCCCTGTAGGAATAGTCCCATGAACAAGTTCGCCTATCTGTTTGCCTGCTCGCTGGTAGCCGGCAGCACCGTTTGCCTTGCCGCTGCACCAGCGCCGCTGGGCTCGGGCATCGAAACCCAATACATCGACGCCAAAGTGCGGGTGCAGGATGACTTCGATCAGCATCTGAACGGCGGCTGGCTGGCCACGGTGCAGATCCCGGCGGACAAGGGGCGCTTTGGTTCATTCGACAAGC
>CAIVTJ010000336.1 GCA_903908825.1 uncultured Pseudomonadota bacterium
GCTGCCGAGGCCGCCGACCGTATCGCGCTGCATCTGGCACGGGTTGTCGAGCGCTACCTGAACGACCTGCCCGATAAAGACCGCACGACAGTGGGCATTCAAATGGCCCGTAAGCTGTTTGAACTGCTGAGCCAAGAGCCCAAGGGACAAGACACCTTGGCAGAGCGACCCATCGAACCCGGGACACTGCTGCAGGCCGTGCTGGGTCTGAACCCTGACGGCTCAGAGCGTCTTATAGCCAGTCCGCTCACCCCGCTTCTAGACACCGTTTTATTAGCTAATTCGCCGGGTGAGCCACGAGTCGGTCATCAGATCGAGCAAGAGATCGAGTCTGCCGATCGCATCGACTTAATCATGGCGTTCATCCGCCTGTCGGGCATCAAGCCCCTGCTCGAAGCGCTGCAGCGTCACTGTGAAGAAGGCAAAGCGCTGCGAGTGCTGACCACAACCTATACCGGCTCGACGGAAGCGGGCGCGTTGGAGGCACTGCGTGACCTGGGCGCACAGGTGCGCGTGTCCTATGACGTCACCGGCACACGCTTGCATGCCAAAGCCTGGCTGTTTCATCGACGCTCGGGCTATTCGACCGCCTATATCGGCTCGTCCAACCTGACCCATCAGGCGCAGACCAGCGGCCTGGAATGGAATGTGCGCGTGTCCGGTGCGCGCAACCCCACTGTGGTTGAGAAAGTGCGCGCATTGTTTGAGAGCTATTGGGTCCAGGGTGATTTTACGGGATATGTGCGCGACGACTTTAACCGCGCAATCGAGCGCGCCAGACCCGGTGCCACGGGTGCTCTGACACTGCCGCCCACCGACATCAGGCTCGAACCGTTTCAACAACGCCTGTTGGAACAGATTGCAGTTGCCCGCGAGCAAGGTCATCACCGCAACCTGCTGGTATCGGCTACGGGTACAGGCAAAACGGTGATGGCTGCCATGGACTATGTGCGATTGCGCGCCTCGTTGCCGCGCGCCCGCCTGTTGTTCGTCGCGCACCGCAAAGAAATCCTTAAGCAAGCGCAAGCCACCTTCTGCCAAGCGCTCCGCAACCCTTCCTTTGGCGAACTATGGGTCGATGGCGACAGACCCCGCACGTTCGACCATGTGTTCGCGTCGATTCAGAGCTTGTCAGCCAATACACTCTCGGCGCTTGAGGCCGATCATTTTGATGTCGTCATCGTCGATGAATTTCACCACGCAGCAGCCAGCAGCTATCAGGCGCTGCTCAACAAAGTCACACCCCGCGAACTGCTGGGCCTGACTGCGACACCAGAGCGCGCCGATGGCCTGTCTGTTCTGGCTTATTTCGACGATCGCATTGCCGCAGAGCTCAGATTATGGGATGCCATCGAGCAACAGCGGCTGTGTCCGTTCGCCTATTACGGCATCCATGATGATGTGGACCTGACCACAGTAAAGTGGCAGCGCGGCCGTGGCTACGACGTCGAAGGCCTGACCAATGTACTGACAGCCGATGATGCCCGCGCGCGGTTTGTTTTGCAGGAGCTGATCAAACAGGTGAGCGATGTGCAGCGAATACGCGCACTGGGCTTTTGCGTCAGTGTCGCCCATGCACGATTTATGGCCCGTGTGTTCAATGCACATGGCGTGGCCTCAACGGCCATTTGGGCGGACACCGACACGGCCGAACGTGAGCAGGCACTGCAAGACCTGCATGATGGCCACATCAAGGTGTTGTTCTCTGTCGATCTGTTCAATGAAGGCGTGGACGTGCCCGCCGTCGATACGCTGCTGA
>CAIVTJ010000337.1 GCA_903908825.1 uncultured Pseudomonadota bacterium
GTGGATAGCACCACGGTGACCGGCTCGTTGGCCATCAGCTCGGTCTCATCGATGGCCTGCGCAGCTTCGCGCTCGACCAACTTGGAACGACGTTCATCGCCAAATTCGAGTGCATCGGCTGTCAGCTCATCGCGTACCAGCGCACGCAAGTTGGCTTCACTGCCCAGCAGCGCCAGCAGGCCATCGCGCTCGGCGGCAAGCGCAGCCTGCTCTTCGCGGATCTTCATCTCTTCCAAACGCGCCAGATGCCGCAAGCGCGTGTCGAGGATCATGTCGGCCTGATCTTCGCTCAAGCCAAAACGTTCGATCAGCTTGGCCTTGGGCTCATCCTCGGTGCGGATGATGCGGATCACTTCATCGAGGTTCAGATAGACGATCAGCAAACCATCGAGCAGGTGCAAGCGACGCGTGACCTTGTCGAGGCGATATTCCAAGCGCCGGCGTACCGTGCCGATGCGGAAGGTCAGCCACTGCGACAACAGCTGCTTGAGGCCCATGACTTTGGGCCGGCCATCCAGACCGATGATGTTGAGGTTGACGCGGTAACTGCGCTCCAGGTCTGTGGTCGCAAACAGATGCGTCATCAGCTGCGGCACATCGACGCGGTTAGAGCGGGGAATGATGACGATGCGCGTCGGGTTCTCGTGATCGGACTCATCGCGGATGTCATCGACCATCGGCAGCTTCTTGTCACGCACCTGCTGCGCGATCTGCTCTTGCAGCTTGCTGCCCGATACCTGATGCGGCAGCGTGGTGATGACGATATGGCCGGTGTCCTCATCGATGACCCAAGTCGCGCGCGCACGGTAGCTGCCGGTGCCGTTCTCATAAAAAGCCAGCAGCTCGTCACGTGACGAAACGATCTCGGCGCCCGTGGGCAGATCGGGGCCTTTCACGTGCTTCATCAACTGCCGTGTGCTGACCTCAGGGTCATCCAGCAGATGTATGCAGGCGTTGGCGATCTCGCGCAGGTTGTGCGGCGGCACATCGGTGGCCATACCCACGGCGATGCCCGACGTGCCGTTGAGCAGCAAGTTGGGCAAGCGCGCCGGCAAAATCAGCGGCTCTTGCAGCGTGCCGTCAAAGTTGGGCCCGAAGTCGACTGTGCCATCGCCCAGTTCACCCAGCAGCAGCTCGGCATAGCGCGTTAACCGTGCTTCGGTGTAACGCATGGCGGCGAACGACTTGGGATCGTCGGTCGAACCCCAGTTGCCCTGCCCGTCGACGATGGGGTAGCGATAGGTGAACGGCTGTGCCATGTGCACCATGGCTTCATAGCAGGCCGAGTCGCCATGCGGATGAAACTTGCCGATGACGTCACCGACCGTACGCGCCGACTTCTTGTGCTTGTTGCCAGCTGACAAAGCCCGCTCGCTCATCGCATAGATGATGCGTCGCTGCACCGGCTTGAGGCCGTCACCCAGCGCCGGCAAAGCGCGATCGAGGATGACGTACATCGAGTAGTCGAGATACGCCTTCTCGGTAAAACTGCGCAGCGACTGGCGCTCGACGCCTTCGAAATTGAGTTCCTGGTCTTTCACTTAGCTGTCCTGCGTCGCGCTCAAACAATGACGTCGGCGATATTGCCGTTCTGTTCCAGCCAATCGCGCCTGTCGGCGGCGCGCTTCTTGGCCAGCAACATGTCCATCAACTGATCGGTGGTGTCGGTGCCATCGAGTGTCAGCTGCACCAGCCGGCGTGTCGGCGGATCCATGGTGGTCTCGCGCAGCTGCAACGGCGACATTTCACCCAAGCCTTTAAAGCGTGTGGTGGTCGGCCGTGTGCGGCTGTTCTCGGCGGCAATACGCGCCAGAAAGCCATCGCGCTCGGCATCATCCAAGGCGTAATAGACCTGCTTACCGGCATCGATGCGATACAGCGGCGGCATCGCCACGTACACATGACCGGCCGACACCAGCGGCCTGAAGTGCCGCAGGAACAGCGCACACAACAGCGTGGCGATGTGCTGCCCGTCCGAATCGGCGTCCGCCAGGATGCAGATCTTGTGATAGCGCAGTTCACTGATATCGGGCGAGCCCGGATCGACACCGATGGCGATACTGATGTTGTGCACTTCCTCGGACGAGGCCACCTGCCCGTGCTCCAGTTCCCAGGTGTTCAAGATCTTGCCGCGCAGCGGCATCACCGCTTGGATGCTGCGATCGCGCGCCTGCCGCGCGGAACCACCTGCCGAATCACCCTCGACCAGAAACAACTCCGAGCGCTTGGGGTCCTGACTGCTGCAATCGGCCAGCTTGCCGGGCAGTGCCGGGCCCGACACCGCACGCTTGCGCGTCACGCGTTGCGCGGCCTTCAGGCGCTCCTGGGCATTATCGATAGCAAAGCGGGCGATGCCCTCACCGGCATCCGGGTGCTGGTTGAGCCACAGCGCAGTGGCATCGCGCACATAGGCCTCGACCAGCGCCGCGGCTTCACGCGAACCCAGACGTTCTTTGGTCTGACCGGCGAACTGCGGCTCGCGCAGCTTGATCGACAGCACAAACGACACGCCGTGCCAGATGTCCTCGGGGGCCAACTTGACGCCGCGCGGCAGCAGACTGCGGAACTCGGCGAACTCGCGCACTGCGGCGCAGATGCCGGCGCGCAGGCCGTTGACGTGCGTACCACCGCCGGAGGTCGGGATCAGATTGACGTAGCTTTCGGCCACTGCCGCGCTGATGTCCGGTGCCCAGACCAGTGCCCATTCGACCGCATCGTGGGCCGAACCCATCTTGCCGGCCAGCGGCTCTTTGGGCATGCGATCAACGTCACCCAACTGCTCCAGTAGGTACTCGGTGAGTGCACCGGTATAAAACCATTCCTCAACTTCACCGCTGGCCTCGTTCTCATAGCGCACCCGCAGCCCCGGACACAGCACCGCCTTGGCTTTAAGCGTGTGGCGCAGGTCCGAGACCTGAAACTTGTCGCTATCAAAAAACTTCGGGTCTGGCCAGAAATGCACTGTAGTACCGGTGACGGCCTTGGCCACAGTACCCACCTCGCTCAGGGGTTCGGTGAGGTTGCCATCGCGAAAACCAATGCTGTATTCCTTGCCGCCGCGCCGCACCCGGCACTGCAACTGCCGCGACAGCGCGTTGACCACCGACACGCCGACGCCATGCAAGCCGCCGGAATAGCCATAAGCGCCATCGGAAAACTTACCGCCGGCATGCAAGCGGGTGAGGATGAGCTCGACACCGCTGACCTTCTCGATGGGGTGTATATCCACCGGCATACCGCGGCCGTTATCGGCGACGCTGAGCGAGCCGTCCTTGTGGACCACCAAGGTGATAGCCGTGCAATGACCCGCCAAGGCCTCATCGACGCTGTTATCGATGACCTCGTGGGCCAGGTGGTTGGGCCGGCTGGTCTCGGTGTACATACCGGGACGGCGGCGAACGGGGTCGAGTCCGGAGAGGACTTCGATATCGGATGCGCTGTAGTTTGGAGTCATGCTTTTCGGGCGACCTGCGGGGCCCTCATCATAACCGCCACAGCATGATTGGTGTCGGGACCCTGAAAACCACTAGACTTGGTACCCGCCCCCTATCCAACCGCGGAGCCCCCATGGCGCGCAAGACTCCGGCCGATCCCAAGCAAGGCCCCGATTTCGAGACTTCACTGGCGGAACTTGAGAGCCTGGTCGAGCGTCTGGAGCGCGGCGACCTGCAGCTGGAGGACGCACTGAGCAGCTTCGAGCGCGGTGTGGCCCTGACCCGCCAGTGCCAGAGTTCGCTGGCCAGCGCCCAGCAGAAGGTCGAAGTGCTGCTGCGCGAAGGCGCGCCGCCGACAGAGTTCAACGCGGACTTGGCCGCAGCAGACCCTGCCGATGAGTGAAGGCGGGACACCTGCAGCGCTGTCTGCGCGCATCGGTGACTATCAACAGCGTACCGAGCAGGTGCTCGATCGCTACCTGACGCTGACCGATCCCGGCACGCCACGGCTGTTGCAAGCCATGCGCTACAGCGTGCTGGGCGGCGGTAAGCGGCTGCGACCCATCCTGGTCTATTGCGCGGGCGAGGCCTTGGGTGCTCCGCTGGCCGTACTCGATGCGCCGGCCGCGGCGGTCGAGCTGATCCATGCCTACAGCCTGATCCACGATGACCTGCCGGCCATGGACGACGACGACCTGCGGCGCGGCCAACCCACCTGCCACAAGGCTTTTGATGAAGGCACGGCCATCCTGGCGGGCGATGCCCTGCAAGCCCTGGCGTTCGCGGTCCTGGCCGAGGACACCAGCCCCGGCATCAGCCCGCAATCGCGGCTGCTCAGCCTGCGGCAACTGGCCCACGGCATCGGCACCGCGGGTATGGCCGGCGGTCAGGCCATCGATCTGGCAGCCGTCGGCCGGCAGCTGTCGCTGACTGAACTGGAACAGATGCACCGGCGTAAGACCGGTGCGCTGATCACCACCAGCGTGCTGCTGGGTGCTTATGCCGCCGATATCCCGCCAGGCGCGCAATTGGCAGCCCTGCAGCGTTATGGCGATGAACTGGGACTGGCCTTTCAGATTCAGGACGACATTCTCGATGTGACCGGCGATGTGGCGGCCATCGGCAAGCAGCCCGGTGCCGATGCGGCCCGCGCCAAGCCCACCTATCCCAGTCTGCTGGGCCTGACCCAATCGCGTGCACTGGCTGTGGCTGCACGCGACCGGGCCATCGCCAACCTGAGCGGGCTGGGTCTGCACACGGACTTGCTGGAAGGACTGGCACACTTCGTAGTCGACCGTAGTCACTAGCCGCGAAACGGCCCGCATCGAGGCGTGTAAACTAGCCGTCACATGAGCGCACCCGCCCCCTTCCCGCTGTTGGACGCCCTGCGCTCACCGGCCGATCTGCACGGCATGGATATCGCCCAGCTGACGGCTGTGGCCGATGAACTGAGGCAGTTTTTAATCCACACGGTCAGCGCGCAAGGCGGTCACTTTGCCGCAGGCTTGGGCACGGTCGAATTGACCGTCGCGCTGCATCACGTGTTCGACACGCCGCACGATCGCATCGTCTGGGACGTGGGCCATCAGGCCTATCCGCACAAGGTCATCACCGGTCGCGGTGCGCGTCTGGCTTCGATCAAGCAAAAGGATGGCCTGGCGCCCTTCCCGAACCGCGCCGAGAGTGTTTACGACACCTTTGGTACAGGGCACTCCAGCACCTCGATCAGCGCCGCGCTGGGTATGGCCTGCGCAGCGGCTTTGCAGGGTGAAACACGCCGTGCCGTAGCCGTGATCGGCGATGGCGCAATGAGCGGCGGCATGGCCTTCGAAGCGCTCAACCATGCCGGCACACTACCGGCCAATCTGCTGGTCATCCTCAACGATAACGAGATGTCGATCAGCGAAGGCGTGGGCGCGCTATCCAAATACTTTGCGCGGCTGCTGTCGGGCCGCACCTATGCACAGCTGCGTCAAGGCGGCAAAAAGGTGCTCAGCCAGTTGCCGGCCATGCGCGAACTGGCGCGTCGCTCGGAAGAGCACTTCAAGGGCATGGTGTTGCCCGGTACCTTGTTCGAAGAGATGGGCTTCAACTATCTGGGCCCCATCGACGGCCACGACATGCGCTCGCTGGTCAGTACGCTGCAAAACATCAGTCAGTTGCCCGGTCCCCAGTTTTTGCATGTGGTCACCACCAAGGGCAAGGGCTATGCGCCGGCCGAGGCAGATCCCATCAAGTGGCACGGCCCGGGTCCGTTTGATGCGGCCACCGGCACTATCTTCAAAGAAATCAGCAGCGGCCCGTCCTATTCGCAGGTGTTCGGACAATGGCTGTGTGATGCCGCCGCACTCGACCCGCGCATCGTGGCCATCACGCCGGCCATGCGCGAAGGTTCGGGCATGGTCGAGTATTCGCGGCGCTTTCCCGACCGCTATTTCGATGTCGCCATCGCCGAGCAGCATGCGGTCACCTTTGCTGCGGGCCTGGCCTGCGAGGGTCTGCTGCCGGTGGTGGCCATCTATTCAACCTTTCTGCAGCGCGCCTACGATCAGCTGATCCATGATGTCGCGCTGCAAAACCTGCCGGTGGTGTTTGCCATAGACCGCGCCGGCCTGGTGGGCAGTGACGGCGCTACACATCAGGGCAGCTATGACCTGAGTTTCCTGCGCTGCATACCCAACCTTACGATCATGGCGCCCAGCGATGAGAACGAATGCCGGCAGATGCTGCATACGGCAACGACGCTGGGCGGCCCTGCTGCGGTGCGCTATCCGCGCGGCGTCGGTAGCGGTGTTGCACCGGTGGCGGCACTGCAGGCGCTGCCGGTCGGCAAAGCCGTGGTACGCCGCGAAGGACACAGCGGACTGGTGCTGCTGAGCTTCGGCACGATGCTGCAGGCGGCACTGGCCGCTGCCGAGCCACTGGATGCCAGCGTCCTCGACATGCGCTTTGTAAAGCCTTTGGACAGCGAGGCCGTGGTGCGTTGGGCACTGCGCAGCCGCGCGTTGGTCACCTTGGAAGAAAATGCTTTGGCCGGTGGCGCAGGCAGCGCTGTGGCCGAATGCCTGGATGCAGCCGGCGTGCTGATCCCGCGTCTGGCCATCGGCATTGCCGACTGCTTCATCGAACACGGCACACGTCAGGACTGCCTGATCGCTGCCGGACTCGACGCCGCTACCGTTGTCGAGCGCATTGCCGGCTGGTGGGCTGTGCTCAACAGCAGCGCCGCACGTCTGGTGCGCACCGTCTCGTGAGGCGCGCCGCCGTTGGCCTTGCGCCCGGCGTACCGCTATCACAGGGCTTGGCGCCAGTGCTCAGTGGGCAGCCTTGGCTGCTGATACTGGGCAGTTTGCCCGGCGCGGCCTCGCTGGCAGCACAGCAGTACTACGCCCACCCACGCAATCTATTCTGGCCGCTGATGGGTCACTTGTTTGCGGCAGGCCCCCACTTGCCTTATGCACAGCGACTACAGGTACTGGGCAACGCAGGCGTAGCGCTATGGGATGTGCTGCACAGCGCCAGTCGTCGCGGCAGCCTGGATGCCGCCATAGACCAGCGCAGTGCAAGCGCCAATGACTTGGCTGCGCTGCTGAGCGCCCAACCGCAGATCTGTTGCGTGGCCTTCAACGGCAAACTGGCTGCGACGCTGTTTCACCGGCACTGCAGCGCGTTGACCGCTGCGCAGATAAAACCTGTGCTGCAACTGACGCTGCCTTCGACCAGTCCGGCGCATGCGGCGCTGTCGCCTGAGCGCAAGCTGCAGCAATGGCAGCAACTGCTGGCACTGCGCCGCAAGTCTTAAGGGCTGGCCGCGAGGGACCGGGACCTCAGACGTAGTCCACGTAGGCGCTGCCCCCCTCGCCCGATACACAAGCCGCCACATCAAACAACTCGCGCAGCAACTCTGCAGTCAGGGTTGTCGCCGGTGGACCATCAGCCAGCAAACGCCCATCGCGCAGCGCCCACAAGCGCGTTGCGTAACGCATAGCCAAGGTCAGATCGTGTACCGCCGCGATAACCAGACGCTGCTCATCGCGTGCTAACCGTGCCAAGCGGCGCATGGCCTCTAAGGCATGACGCGGGTCCAAGCCTGCGATCGGCTCATCGACGATCAACACCGCCGGATCGCCGACCAGGGCGCGCGCCAGCATGGTGCGGGCCAACTCACCGCCCGACAGGGTTGTGGCCGGCTGCTGACGGCGCGACTGTAAGTCGCAGGCCTGCAGGGCAGCATCGATGCGTAGCTGATCTGCGGGCGGGAACCCGCCGAAAGCCGGCAAGCCCGGGGTTAAGCCCAGCGCCACCACACGCTCGACCGGCAACGGCCAGTCACAACGCGGGTTTTGCGGCAGATAGGCGCGTTGCCGGGCCAGATCGCGCGGCGCATAGGCGGCCAGCGGTTTGGCATCTAAGTGCACCGTGCCGCTGTCGGGCGCCAACAGGCCGGCCAACACTGTCAGCAAGGTGGACTTGCCCGCGCCATTGGGCCCGATGACTGCGATGAACTCGCCACCCTGTGCGCTCACACTCACTGCTTGCAACACCGGACGGGCCGACAGACTGAGGCACACATCCTGCGCCTGCAGCAGACTCATGGCGCACTCCGCCGCAAACGCAGCAGCAAGCTGACAAAGAACGGCGTGCCCACCAGCACGGTCAGCACACCCAGCTTTAACTCCTGCGCAAAGGGCAACAAGCGTGTGCCTATATCTGCAGCCAACAGCAAAGCGGCACCGGCGACCGTGGCCGGCCACAACACGCGGCGCGGCTCATGCCCCACCCACGGCCGCACCCAATGCGGTGCCAGCAAACCGATAAAGCCTATGGCGCCGGCGACGGCCGTTGCCGCACCCACTGCCAAGGCTGTGCCCAGCAAGACCTGCAAGCGCAGGCTGCGCAGGTTGATGCCCAGACTGGTGGCTTGCTGTTCGCCCAAGCTCAGCGCATCCAGCGCACGGCCCGTGCCGCCCAACACCAGCAAGCCGGCCACTAAGAACGGCGCGACCAACAACACATGATCCCAACTGCGATCGGCCAGCGAGCCCATCAGCCACATCGATATCTCATAGGCCGCGTAAGGATTGGGCGCCAGATTCAGCGCCAGCGCGGTACCGGCGAACATCACGCCCGACACCGCTGCGCCGGCCAAAATCAGCACCAACACGCCCTCGCCGCGACCCAGCGTCAGAGTCAGCAGCGCCGCACCGAACGCGCCGGCCAAGCCCAGCAGCGGCGTGGCCAGCGGCCACACCAGGGACAGCCCCGTGTGGATGGCAATAACGGCACCCAGTGCGGCACCCGATGACACGCCCAGCAAACCCGGTTCAGCCAGAGGATTACGCGTCAACCCTTGCAACACCGCACCCGACAAACCCAAGGCCGCGCCGACCAGCAAGGCCAGCACCGTACGGGGCAAGCGCAACTCGGTGATGATCAGCACAGCCAAGGGATCGGCATCGCTGCGCCACAGCGTGAACAGCGTGTTCGAGGGCAAGGCCACACGCCCGACCAGCAGCGACACCATCACCAGCGCCAACAGCACCGCGATGGCCAGCACCACACGCTTGCGCGGCGACACGCTCATGGCAGGCTCCGTAGCGAACGCACCGCCGACAACTGCTGGCGCAACTGCAGCGCCATCTGCGCAGCACGCGGCACACCACAGCCATAGACGGCTTCGGGGTAAGTCAGCTGCGCACCGGCGTAGAGCTTGCGGATCACACGATGATTAACAGCCTCACCGCGCAGCGACGGTGTAGCGGCATAAGCCGCACCGCGCAGCAGCACCTGGGGGCGCAACTGCAACAGCCGCTCCAGATCAAAGTCCGCGCGACCGGCTACTGCCGCACCCACATTGACCGCACCGGCCGCGGTCAAGATGGCATCGAATAGCGTGTCACGGCCGGGCACATCAGTGCCGCTGCCACTCCATGCAATGACCCGCAGCGGCGACCCGCTAGCGTGCTGCTGCAACTGCAGCAAGGTCTCATCCATCTGCGCCAGCAACTGTTCACCACGGGCGCTCTCGCCCACCGCCGCGGCCACCTGCCGGGTCACCACGCGTATACCGGCCCAGTCCTGTGCCGGCGGCAGCACCAGCAGCGGCGTGCCGGCGCGCGCCAACAGCCGGCGCGTGGCGCCTGTGGTGTAGGCCCCTGCGATAACCAAGTCAGGATGCATCGCGAGTACTTCTTCGGCAGTGCCATGGTTAGCCGGCAGTCGCTGCGCAGTGGTTAACCAATAAGGATCGCCTTCGGTCTGCGATAGCCAAGACAAGGAAGCGATGCGCTGCTCGGGCAACAAGGCCAGCAGTAACTGATCGGCACACAGGTTCAACGACATCACGCGCTGCGGTGCGGCGGCTGCACACAGCTGCGGTACCAGCAGCAGTCCAGCGCAGAACAGTGACCACAGACTGTGCATCACGGCGCGCTGCTCAAACCCACATAAAACGCGCGACCCGGCATGCGATAGGTGTAGACATCCTCATAGCGCTGCGCGAGCGCATTTTCGACCCGGGCCTGCAACTGCAGTTTATTAGCCAGGCGCCAGCGGGCACCGATCTGCAACAGCTTATAGGCAGACAAGCGCACGCGCGGCGGTCCGCTGGCGGTGAAGTTGTAATCGTCGGTGCTGCCGTTGTAATGCCAGCCCACGTGCACACCGCCCCGGTCGCCCGGCGCATCCCACACCAGGTTCAGACTGCCGATGTGCGGCGGACGACGCACCTCGTGTAGCTGCTGCTCGCGGGCGTCGAGCCAGGTGTAACTGACATCGGTATGCCACTGCGCAAACAGCCGCGCGGACACAGCCAGCTCCAGGTCACGCTGATGCGACAACGATGTCCTGTTGGCCGACGAGGCGACAAAGTCGGGGTTGTAAACCGTGTAGATCTCATCGCGCAACACACTCTGCGCCCAGGTCAGTGCCATGCGCAGACGCTGATCAAACGCCTGCTGCTCAAGTCCAAGCTCCCAACCGCGCGACTGCTCGGGCTTGAGCGCACTGTTGCCAATGAAGGTATGCGGGTCATAACCGAACAACTCTGTCGGCGTCGGGTTCTTGATACCCGACCCGGCCGCCGCATGTAAGCGTAGACCGCCGGGCAGCACCGTGCCGGCCTGCACACGATAGGTGGTCACACTGGCAAAGCGTTGGTTGTCATCGTGTCGCAGCGATGCCGACAGGCTACCGGCATCACCCAGACGCAGGCTGTATTGCCCGACTACACCTAGGTTGTCCAGGTGGTGCGAAGCACCCTGTTGGGCATCGGCACCCGGCGCGGTGTTCTGGAACTGTTCACGCTGTGCATCGATGGCCAGCACCAGTTGCTGCGCCCACCGCGTCGCGCCCCACGCAAGGCTGGACACCGACGAGGCTTTAAGTCGACCACCGGTGCTGCCGGTATCACGCTGATCCAACACA
>CAIVTJ010000338.1 GCA_903908825.1 uncultured Pseudomonadota bacterium
CGGACCCTGCTTCGGCGTCAAGGGTGGCGCGGCCGGCGGCGGTTACGCGCAGATCGTCCCCATGGAAGACATCAACCTGCACTTCACCGGTGACTTCCACGCGATTGCTGCAGCCAACAACCTGCTGGCTGCGCTGGTCGATAACCACGTGTACTGGGGCAACGAGCTGGGCATCGACGTGCGTCGTGTCAGCTGGAAGCGCGTCGTCGACATGAACGATCGCGCCTTGCGCGAGATCACCAACTCACTGGGCGGCCCGGGCAACGGCTATCCGCGCGAAGACGGCTTCGACATCGTCGTCGCCTCGGAAGTCATGGCGATCTTCTGCCTCGCCACTGACCTTGAAGACCTCACGCGTCGTCTGGGCAACATCATCGTGGCCCGTACCCGCGAGAAGAAGCCGATCTATGCCCGTGACCTCAAGGCCGATGGTGCGATGGCCGTGCTGCTGCGCGATGCGCTGATGCCCAACCTGGTGCAGACGCTGGAAGGCAATCCGGCCTTCGTGCACGGCGGTCCGTTCGCCAACATCGCTCACGGTTGCAACTCAGTCATGGCCACGCAGACCGGTCTGCGTCTGGGTGACTACGTGGTGACCGAGGCCGGCTTAGGTGCTGATATGGGCGCCGAGAATTTCATCGACATCAAAAGCCGCAAGGCGGGCCTGACACCCGATGTGGCCGTTATCGTCGCCACGGTGCGTGCGCTCAAGATGCACGGCGGCGTGGCCAAAGATCAGCTGGGCAAGGAAGACCTGGTCGCGCTGCGCAAGGGCTTTGCCAACTTGGCCCGTCACATCGAAAACGTCGGCAAGTTCGGCGTGCCGGCGGTGGTCGCCATCAACAAGTTCATCGCGGACACGCCGGCCGAGCATGCGCTCATCGCTGAGCTGTGCGCTGGCGTGGGCTCCAAGGCCATCCTGTGCTCGCACTGGGCCGATGGCAGCAAGGGCACCGAAGAGCTGGCGCACGAAGTGGTGCGTCTGGCCGAGGGTGGAACCTCTGCCTTCAAGCCGCTGTACGCCGATGAGCTGCCGCTGGTCGACAAGGTTCGCACCATCGCGCAGACCATCTATCGCGCCAGTGACATCAGCCTCGATGGCAAGGCCCGTGAGTTGTTCAAGGAGTTCCAGGACGCTGGCTTCGGCCACTATCCGGTCTGCATCGCCAAGACGCAGTACAGCTTCTCGACCGACCCCAACGCCAAGGGCGCGCCGGTCGACCATGTGTTGAACGTGCGCGATGTGCGCTTGTCGGCGGGTGCCGAGTTCATCGTCGTGGTCTGCGGCGAGATCATGACCATGCCCGGCCTGCCTAAGGTGCCGTCGGCCAATACGATCCGGCTCAACGAGCAGGGTCAGGTCGAAGGCTTGTTCTAAGCCTTAGGGGTTAAGGCTGCGCCTGCGGCAGCCTGATGATCGCAAAGCCCGTCGGGGAAACCCGGCGGGCTTTTTTGTGGGCGTCAGGCTTCGCGGTAGGTGTTGTTGCTGGTGTGATCACCAGACAGCCAGCGCTTGAGCTCGGTGTGTGCCTGAGCGCGGCGCGTGGCGTTGATGGCTTCGGCTTCGGGGGCGTCAGCGGTCAGTTCCAGCACCATGCCGTTGGGGTCTTTGATGTACAGCGATTTGCAGTAGCCGTGCTCAAGAACATAGGTGTCGGGCTCGACGATACCGGCCGCCTTGACGCGCTGGTGGATGGCATCCTGGGTTTCAGTGTCGACCGCCAGCGCGATGTGATGGAACGGCGAGTCGGGCATCTTGGGTCCGAACAGCGCCTGATCCTCAGCGCGCACGAACTGAAAGAACGCCAGCGCACTGCCGTCGGCCAGGCCGAAGAAGCAGTGGCAATAGGTACGCAGGGCACCGAACAATTCGTCAGCTTCCGACCACGTGGCCACCAGCGGCAGGCCGACGATGTCCTCATAAAAGCGCCGGGTCGCTTCCATGTCCGCCGTGACATAGGCGGTGTGGTGCAGGCGCTGGGGCAGTTTCTGGGTGGTGGTCATGGCGCAATCCTCCTGAAAAGGGCTATAGATGTTCGGGGCAAGGCCTATGGCGGTGAGTTTAGCGCAGCCGTCGTTTCCCTGACCTGAAACACATTGCCTTCCGGGTCGCAGGCATTGCGCACGCGAAACCCGGGGCCGGTGTACTCGCCGCCCAGCATCC
>CAIVTJ010000339.1 GCA_903908825.1 uncultured Pseudomonadota bacterium
ACCGAGCGTGTAGTGCGCGAGATCGCCGAGCGTGACAATCGCGTGCGCTATTTCCGCAACGCTGAGAACGTCGGCCCGGTGCGCAACTGGATTGCCGGCATCAATCAGGCGCGCGCCGAATACGTCAAGCTGATGTTCAGCGATGACCTGATCCGCCCGACGTATATCGAAAAGACGCTGCCTTATCTGCTGGATGCCGATGTGGCGTTCGCGGTGTGCCCGGCAATCATCGGCAACAGCCCGTGGCAGGGTAATCAGATGTACTCGCATCTGCAGCAGTCCACCCTGCTCAGCAGCGAGATGTACGCACACATGGCGACGACCTATAACTATGGCTTTCCGGTTTCACCGGGCGCCGCCTTGTTCCGTCGCAAGGACATGCTGACTTCCTTGCGCACGCAACTGGAAGGTCATAGCGATTATGACTTTGCCGAGACCGGCGCCGGCGTCGACTTTTTGATCTACCTGCTGACGGCCCGCAAATACGCCAAGGTGGCCTTCCATGCCGAGCCCTTGGTGTTCTTCCGGGCCCATCCCGGTTCGATCACCATCGATGGCATGGGCGGTAAGGTGCAGCAGGGCTACACCAAAGCCTTGGCATGGTTTCAGCGCGTGCAGCAGGGCCTGATCGCAGCCTGAGGCAACTGAGCCTCAGGTCACAAGGCGCTGCGGCGTGCCGGCCTGCCAGGCTTCGACGTTGTCGATCAACTGGTCACCCAGAAACTGCATGGCTTCATTCGACGCCCAAGCCACATGCGGCGTCAGGATGAAATTGGGCAGGCGCAAGTCCAGCAACGGGTGACCGTTGCGCGGCGGCTCGGTGGTCAGCACGTCAAAGCCGGCTCCGGCAATCAGGCCTTCCTGCAGGGCTTGTATCAAAGCCGCTTCATTGACCAGCCCGCCCCGGGCGGTGTTGATCAGCAGCGCGTTGCGCTTCATCTGCCGGAATTGTTCGATGCCGATCAGGTCGCGCGTCGCGGGCGTCAGCGGGCAATGCAAAGACAGCACGTCGGCTTGTGCCAGGACTTGGTCAAATGGCGTGTAGTCCACCCCGGCACGCGGCGCCCGCGCTGTGGGATCACCGGCAAACAACACGCGCATGCCAAAGGCCCGGCCGATAGCCGCCGTGGCCTGACCGATAGCCCCGGCGCCCACCAGACCCAGCGTGCTGCCATGCAGGTCAGCGATGTCATGCGTCAGGAAGCAGAAGTTGGTGGATGTCTGCCAACGCCCGGCCTCGACGTCCTGCCGGTAAGCCATGATGTTGCGGCGTAAGGCCAAAATCAGCGCGAAGCTGTGTTCCGGCACCGTGTGGATGGCATAGCCGCGGATGTTGGCCACAGCAATGCCGTGCGCCCGGCACCACGGTACATCGACGCAGTCATAACCGGTGGCAGCCACCGCGATCATCTTCAGATCGGGCAGTTGGGCCAAGGTGGCCTCGCGCAGCTGCGTCTTGTTGATCAGCGCGATGCTGGCGCCCTGCAGGCGTTCCACCACTTGGTCGGGTGTGGTCGAGGCATATTCAGTCCACTGGTGGTCAAACGCCGGACGGCGGACGGTGGCCTTGATGGAATCACGCTCCAGGAACACAACTTGGTGGGACATCGGACAGCGACCTCAGGTTTAGACTGGCAGCCCGCAGGGTAGACCAGCTGGAGGCCGGCTGACAGTCGTTATCGGCATCAGTCGTGGCATAGTCTTTATCAGCCGCAGATGACGGCGTGGGATGGGCGTGGGGGATATGACACGATTGATGCAGTGTTTGTGGCTGGCAGTCTCCAGCTTGTCAGGTGTGGCGTGCGCTGCGGCCTATGATCCCCCCGAGGGCTTTAACGGCCACGCTTGGCAGGAGCCCCTGCTGGCTTTCCCGGGTCAGGTGCTCTATCAGGCCAACACCGCCACGGGCTTTGCGGGCAAGGTCACCGAGTTCAGCATGCAGTGCACGCCGGAATCGCCAACCAGCACCACCTGCAGCTATCTGGACGCACGCATGGTGCAACGCGTCGAGGGTGCCGGCTCGCACGCCGTGGCTGAGTACTACCAGCGACAGGACCGCAACCCCTGGCAGGCCGCCGGCGTCTCGGCTGTGGGCGTGACTTATCTGTACTGCGCCAAAGGCAACGGTGATCACCTGCCCAAGCCTATGCAAAAGCACTTGAGCCTGTGCGGTGCGCGTGCTTATTTTGAAAGCGACACCGATGAGGTGCGTGACTTGATGGGCCCTAACCACCAGACCAACCTGCAGCGTCTGCTGCGCAAGCTGGTGGCCGACCACGGGGTGCCGCCGGGTTACAGCGTGCGTGGCCAAGTGTTGCTCGAGGCGCTGGACACACAGCCGCAGGGCAAGCCTTTGGCGGAGACCGGTGAGCGCGTGACGGCTTATCGCTGGTGCGGGCTCAAACTGGATGGCCGCGCGCTGCACCCGAACTGTCCGGCCACAATCACCCTATTGTTTGATGGCAGCACCGGGCGCGGACTGGTGTTGTATGCCACGCCGCCGCTATATGACTACGCATGGGCGCGTCACGAGATGGGCGATACGGAAAACGAAATGTTTGTGCTGCTGTCCGGCCAGGCCAAGGCGCCTATCGCGCGTGCCAAGCTGCGTGAATGCACCGGGTCACGCGTCTGTGGTGCCTCCAACAAAGGACTGTCGGCCAAGACCTTGAGCGAGTTTCAACCGTGAAGGGGGCTTGATGTACACGCTGTTAATTGCCAATAAGAACTACTCTTCCTGGTCGCTGCGACCCTGGGTCTTGATGCAGGCACTGGGCCTGACGTTTGTGGAACGTCTGCTTCCCTTCGGGCAGGCCGTTGATGGCCAGACCATCGCCAGCCTGTCCCCCAGTGGCCGCGTGCCGGTGCTCGAACATCAAGGCCTCAAGGTGTGGGATTCGCTGGCGATCACCGAGTATCTGGCCGAGCATCACCCGCAAGTCTGGCCGTCCGAACCGGCAGCGCGTGCTTACGCGCGTTGTGCAGCCGCCGAGATGCACTCGGGTTTTGCGGCCCTGCGTAATGTCTGCAGCATGAACTGCGGCGTGCGTGTGCGTCTGCATCAGGTCAGCGCTGCGCTGCAAGCCGACTTAACTCGCCTCGAGCAGCTGTGGCAGCAAGGGCTGTCTGAGTTCGGTGGCCCCTGGTTGGCAGGCTCTTCGTTCACTGCGGTCGATGCGTTTTTCGCCCCCGTTGCGTTTCGTGCGCAGAGCTATGGTTTGTCGTTCGGCAGCGCTTCGAGCGCCTATCTGCAACGCTTTCTGGCCCTGCCAGCCATGCAGCAGTGGTATGCCGAGGGTCTGGCCGAGCCTTGGCGTGATGCAGGCCATGAGCAGGACCTCGCAGCCGCCGGAGAGATCACCGCGGACCTGCGGCTATGAACCCTTCACTGCGCCGCGATGACTGGGCGGGCGAGATGGGTGAGCGCTGGCTCACCAACCTGGATCAATTTGAATCGATGATGCAGCCGGTGGGGCAGGCCCTGTTGGCACGCGCTGCCTTCAAGCCCGGCGAGCGCGTACTCGATATCGGTTGCGGCGGCGGCGACAACACGCGCTCGATTGCAGCGGCCGTGGCACCGTCAGGTTATGTGTTGGGCCTTGATGTATCGCCGGCATTGATCGCGGAAGCCCGGCGCCGCGCCACGCAGCAGGCCGTGCCGTGCATAGACTTTCTGACTGCCGATGCAGCAACAGACACGCCCGCTGCAGCGCCGTTCGATCGATTGTTCTCACGGTTTGGTGTGATGTTCTTTGCCGATCCGCCAGCCGCCTTCGCGCATCTGCTGCATTTGCTGCCACCGGGTGGTCGCATCGATTTTGCGTGTTGGGCGCCGCTGGCTGACAACCCGTGGATGGGTGCTTTGGCTGATATCGTGCGTCGTCATGTGGCGCTGCCTGCGCCGCCGGCGGGGGAGCCCGGGCCGTTCTCTTTGGCAGATGTCACAGCCCTGCGGGCCTTGTTGAGCGCAGCCGGTTTTGTCGATATCGATAGTCAGTTGTGGCGTGGACCGCAATGGTTGGGCGGTCAAGGTGCTGATGCGCCTGCTGCGCTGCGCTTCGCGCTGCAGTCCATGTCGTTCAGCCGGGTGGTCGAGGCGCAGCCAGAGCCGGTGCGCCAGGCCATCGCCGATGATCTGCTGGCTTATCTGGCGGCCCGTCACAGCAGCGCCGGCATCGCTCTGGATGCCAGCGCGTGGCTGGTCAGCGCCTGGCGGCCACCGGGCTGATTGCGCGCTTACCGGGGGCGCGGTCCGTAATGCGGTAAGGCTGCGCCATATTCATAGGCCCCAAGGTCCGGGGCCTTGCCCAGAAAGCCGTTGGTGATATTCGGCAGTGGTGTGCCGGCATCGATGGCGACTGCGCCCTTACGCAAACGCAGATCAATGCTCTGTGCATCGACCACATGCGTGACGTCGGTAAAGTCCGGCTGTGGTGCCGCCACGAAGACATCGTAATCGACCAGCCGGCTGTGCCGGTCCTGACCCGTCGCGCGTTGATAATCGCTCAGCGTCGCAAACGAGCGTTTGACCAACGGCGCTGTGGTGTCCGCGACCTCGGGTCGTTTGCGCTCGTTATAGAAATTGCGCACCTGATCAAAGGGCGGTGAGTTCCACGCAAAGGCCTCTGCCTGGCCCGGGTTGGGCCGGAAGCCGTTGTAATCGGAGCTGCTGTAGTTGGTGAAGGTGTCCAGCGCAAACACGCGCGGCTGTGTGGCCTGCCCCAGAATGAGGTTGTTGCGCAGGTGGATGTTGGAGGCTGGCATCAACTGCTTGAACTCACCGACGAAGGTGTTGTTGTAATAAAAAACGCCGGCCGGTTCACCGTGAATTTTTACCGGTCCCCACCAGTTGTTATAGACCACGTTACGGATGAAATAGACCGGTCCGCCGAAGATGGGCTGCGGACTCATACCGCCTAGCACTGCGTTAAAGCAGCGATTGCGCAGCACGCGCATGTTGCGCGCTGAACCATCGGTTTCGATGCAGTTGTCGTGCATCACATCGATGTCATTGTTGTAGATGTCGTTGGCCAGCGGCATGCGTGAATCGGGCGTATCCGGGTAGCCGTCCGGCATGCCATAAGTGGCGTGATCCAGCCCGTCATGAAAGCCCCGTACGCGGTTATAGGCCATAACATGGCCCTGCCCATAGATGGACACCGCATAGAACGACTTCATTTTGGCTTGCTCGGTGAAGTTCGGCAGGTCTACCCAAGGTTTGACGGCATACCAGGTGGCCAGTTTGTCCAGCGCCTCACGGCCGCGCATGTCGTTATCGGCGATATAAAAGCCCGACGAGCCGCCCCAGTCGGAATGCACCGCAACGCCGATGTCCACGAACTGGCAGTGTTTGACGGTCAGTCCGCGCGCACCGGCAATATGCTTGATGCCGGCCTCGATGGCGATGCCGGTATTGCGGAAGGTGATGCCCTCAAAGTACGTGTGATCAGCGCCCATGACGTTGAACAGTACGGTGTTGTTTTGCCCGTCAAAGACCACTTCGCCATCACCGGCAGCCACAATGGCGATGGGCTTGTCGGCAGTGCCGGCCACATCCAAATAATAAGTGCCATCCCAAGGCGTGCCGCAGCACGTGGTGTACTTGCTGTTGATCTCATGGCTGTACTGGTCACGCTTGCTGGCATAGACGCCGGCATGCACCAGCAGTGTGTCACCGGGCCTTACCCGGGGCGGTGAGGCGCGGCTCCAGTCGCCACCCAGACCAGCCATGTTGTAGGCCTCCAGTAGTCCTGAATAGGCCGGTTGCTGCTTGGGCCCGGTGTGGCCGGGCGGATAGACGTGCAGTACGCGACCGCCAGGGGCAGGCTTGGGTTCGGCCCGGGTGCGTACGGTCAGGGTGCGTTGTGATTCACCGGTGATGCCGTCGGGGTCAGTCAGGGTCAGGCGCACTTCGTAGGCGGTGTCGGCTTGCAGATCGAACAGACTTCCCGAAAAAAGATTGGGGGCAATGTAATCGAGTGCATTGCGCACGAAACTCTCTTCGTTTTGCAGGCGCACTAGATCTAAGCCCGTCTGCCAGTTGAGGCTGCCTTGGCTGCGGTACTCAACCGCAACTCTGGCGTTGCGATTGTCATCGCCCTCCACGCGCCAGTCGAAGGCCAAGGCAATGAGCGTGGGCGGTTCGACACTCAGTGCGCCGCTGGTAATGGCATTGCCTGCAACAGCTGTGGTCGTGCCCAGCAGCAGGCTGGCGCCTGCGAGTAAGCGGCAGGCCCAAGAGGTTGATCGGTGCATGAGCGTCCCCGGTGGTGTTCTTGTTACGCAGCAGTATGAACCAATCACCGTAATCCCTTAAGGTGGCGGTGACAGTCGCCGGCAAGGCAAGGCAGGTCCACGATGGATGTTGAACAATTCCGGGTCGCAGAGGGCACGCAGGTCGATTTATCGCATAAGCCGACTCGAGTCGCTCCGGCCTATCGCGACGAGGACCACGCGCGGCAACTGCTGGAGGAACAGGTAGAGCGCACCAGTGAGATGCAGGACTTGCTGTATGCCAGTAACACCTGGTCGCTGCTGGTGATCTTTCAAGCTATGGATGCCGCGGGTAAAGACGGCGCCATCAAGCATGTGATGACAGGCGTCAATCCGGTGGGCTGCCAAGTCACCAGCTTTAAGCAACCCAGCGCCGAAGAACTCGACCACGACTTCCTGTGGCGGGCGGCCCGTGCTTTGCCGGAGCGGGGTCGCATCGGTCTGTTCAACCGCTCTTATTACGAAGAAGTGTTGGTAGTGCGTGTGCACCCGGAATTGCTACAGCGCCAAGGCTTGCCGCCGGAACTGGCTGAAAGCAAGCGCATCTGGTTGCAGCGTTATCAGTCCATCCTAGATTTCGAGGCGCATCTGCAGCGCAATGGCACGCGCGTCATCAAGTTCTATCTGCATGTGTCCAAAGAAGAGCAGCGCCTGCGCTTCTTAGAGCGCATCGACCATCCGGAAAAGAACTGGAAGTTTCAGTTGGGAGATGTGGCCGAAAGGCAGCATTGGGATGACTACCGCGAGGCCTATGAGCATTGCCTGTCTGCCACCAGCAGCACGCAGGCGCCTTGGTATGTGGTGCCTGCCGATGACAAAAAGAATGCCCGGTTGATCATGTCGCAGGTCATCAATCAGACGCTGGCCGGCTTACACCTGAGCTATCCGCAGCTGGATAAAGCGCGGCGCGAAGAACTGCAGAGCAGCCGCAAGCTGCTGGAGCGCTGATCAGCTTTTAATGCAGCCGCGGGTTATTTTTAAAAGCACGCGATCAGCCGCCGCCAGATCACGGCCGCTGACCTCATCCATCAGGTGCACGATGAAATCGCTGATGGGTTTGCGCACGCGGGTGTACAACCGGCGTCCGGCCGGGGTCATGGAAAACACCGGGCTGCGTAAATCGATCGGGTCTTCGCGGCGACGGATCAGGCCGCGCTTGACCAGTTCGCGGCTGGCCCGGCTGATTTCGGCCCGGTCGACCGCTGCGCCATCGGCCAGAGAGCGCACCGTGCCATCTTTGATGATGCCCAGTTGGGCCAGCACCCGCCATTGCGGCAGCGTGACGTCGCTGTGCTGGGCCAGCAGGCCCATAACCACGCGATCGAACATCTTGGCCGCCAGCACCATGCGATAGCCGAAATAAGAGCGGCCGCCGACATCAAACAACGGCAACAGACCATCGAGTTGTGCGGCCGGACGTGAGCCGGTTGCGGGCTGCGGCCGCTTGCGAGTCTTGCTTTTCATGCTGCTTATCGTCTTTGTTATGGCATCTTTAGCCGTCGATGCTTCATTATCAAGCCTACAGCGGTAACCAAACCGCGGCGGACTATTTTAGGGGCAAACGTCATGGAGATCCGCTTTCCCGATATCCCGTTGTATCAGGGTTGGGGGCAGCCGCTGCGCGTCGAATCGACCTGCGAGGGATTGCAGTTAGTCGAGGGCACGCCGCCTGCGGGTCTTACGGGCGACTGGTATCGCTGCGGTCCGGACCGTCAATACCCCTCGCTGTTCGCGGACGACATCTTCATCGATGGCGAGGGCATGGTGCATCAGTTCCGTTTTGCCGACGGTCAGGTGTCGTATCGCAGCCGTTGGGTGCGAAACGCCCGCTTTCTGGCGCAGCAACAGGCCAAGCGGTCTTTGTTCGGTCGCTATCGCAACCGCTACACCAACGCTCCCGAAGCGCAGCACGTGCACGGGGGCACGGCCAATACCAGCTTGATGTTCCATGCCGGCAAATTGACGGTACTCAAGGAAGACGATCTGCCCTATGAGATCGATCAGGACACGCTGGCCACTGGCGCACGCACCGATTTTGGCGGAGCGGTCACGGCAGTGAGTCTGTCGGCTCATCCCAAGATCGATCAGCATCGCAACGAGCTCATCACCTATTCATTTCAGGCGCGCGGTGATGGCAGCCGTGAGATCGCGGTGTATATCTTCGATGCGCAAGGTCACAAGGTTCATGAAGTCTGGTTTGACGCGCCTTGGTCTGGCGTGGTGCATGACTTCGGCGTCACCGACGAACACATCATCATTCCTTTCTTTCCGCTGATCACCGATGTGGCCGCGCTGCAGCGTGGCGGCAGCTTTTATGAGTGGCACGACGATAAGGCTGTGCAGGTGGCGGTGCTGCCACGTCGCGGCACAGCCGAACAGGTGCGTTGGTTCACCGGCCCCAACGCCAGTGCCGGGCATATGCTCAATGCCTATAGCCAAGGTTCTGTAGCCCACCTTGATGTGGTGCTCTATGACGGCAACTGCTTCCCGTTCTTTCCGACGCCAGACGGTCGCATCTGCGCGTCCGGGCCGCCGTTGTTGACGCGCTTAAGTTGTGATCTGTCGGCGGGGAATGCGACCTATACCCAGCGCGTGCTGTGCCGGCGGCCGGGCGAACTGCCTCGCATCGATGACCGTTACATGGGCAAGCCCTACAGCCAGGGCTATCTGGTGATGGGCCGGGGTGCGGACGGCAGCGGCACGGTAGGTAGGGTTGATGTGCGTACCGGCGAGGTCGATCTGTGGGCACATGGGCAGGCTATCTCGGTGCATGAGCCGCACTTCCTGCCGCGTCATGCCGGTGCCGCTGAGGGCGACGGCTGGCTGCTGGTCATCCTCAACCGCCTGGATCGCGGTCACAGCGAACTGGCTGTGTTTGATGCGCAGGCCGTCGCCTCAGGTCCGGTGGCACGCTGGCATATACCGGTGCGCGTGCGATCAACATTTCATGGCTGCTGGGTGTCCGAAGCGCTGCGGCGCGACGGTCGTTACAACTGTGGGGGTGAGTGATGAACGCCACCTGGCCGCAAGGCGTGCCGGTGACCATGCCCGCTCAAGATCGGGTCGACATCGAAGAGACCTATGCACGCTATGCCTGGGGCATCGATCTGGCGGACAAAGAGCTGGCGCTCAGTGCTTTTACCGAGGACGCGAGCTTCGATCATTTATGGCAGGGCAAAGTGCAAGGCCATGCAGCCATCCTCGCCAGCCTCGAACAGCTCTGGTACGAGCGGCAGCATTGGTGGCTGGGTCGCCATCACCTGTTCAATCATTTTCTGATGACGCCGACTGCCGAAGGCGCCACGGTGCGCTGCTTTTTTCAGATACTGCAGTTCAATGTCGATTACGGCACCAGTTTTGTGTTTGGTATTGGCACGCGCCAGGACACGCTGCGCAAGATCGATGGCCGTTGGCTATTTCAGACCTTGCACGTCAACGCTTGGCGTTCGCTGGCGGATGTGCCTTGGCAAGGCCAGTTGCTTATGAAGGACAGGCCCGGAGCACCCAAGTGAAGATCCGCGCTGCGGTTTCGCGCACAGGCCGCACCGCGCCGGTCATCGAAGAGCTGGATTTGGCAGCGCCGCGTGCCGACGAAGTGCTGGTGCGCATCCGGGCTGCCGGCGTCTGTCATACCGACCTGCGGGCGCATCAGGGCGGTTTGTTGCCGACGCCGCATCCGGTGGTGTTAGGTCATGAGGGCGCCGGCATCGTCGAGGCTGTGGGCGCCGGTGTCCTGCATCTGCGCGTGGGTGACCATGTGGTGTTGTCGGGTTCCAGCTGCGGCGTGTGCAGCTCGTGTCGCGACAACCATCCCACCAGTTGCCTTGAAGTCATGCCGCGCAGCTTCGGTGGACAGCGCATGGATGGTTCATCCGCCTTATCGCAGCAGGGTCTGCCTATACACGGCCATTTTTTCGGTCAATCCAGTTTTGCCACGCATGCCATAGCCGACGGTCGCGGCGCCGTGCGCATCGAGGCTGACGTGCCGTTCGCGATCGCCGCGCCTCTGGGCTGTGGCGTACTCACCGGCGCGGGCGCGGTGCTGCATGCGTTTTCGCTTAAACCCGGCGCGACGCTGGTGGTGTTTGGGGCCGGCAGTGTGGGCTTGAGCGCCATCATGGCGGCTCGCCTGGCCGGTGCCAGCCAGATCATTGCGGTAGAACCGCGACCGCAGCGCCGTGCGCTGGCGCTCGAGTTGGGCGCTACGGCAGCCTTGGACGCCGGCAGTGATGAAGTTCCGGCGCAAGTGCGTCAGTTGCTGCCGCAGGGCGCTGACTTTGCGCTGAACACCACCGTGGTGCCGCAGGTTTACGAATGGTCGGTGCAGGTGTTGGCCATGCGCGGTGTGGCCGCGTTTGTGTCTGTGCCGCCCATTGCAGTGCAGATCCCCTTGCAGACCCTGCTTTCCGGTGCGCGCAGTCTGCGTGGCATCATCAATGGCGATGCTGTGCCACAGCGCACCATCCCGCTACTCATAGACCACTGGCGACGAGGACGATTCCCTATGGACAGACTCATTACCGCGTTTGGCTTTGAGGCCATCGCCGATGCTTTTGCAGCCATACACCAAGGCACGGTGATCAAGCCTGTGCTGTTGATGGACCCGTCATGAGCGCGCTGGCTGCTGTGCTGGCCCGGCTGCGTGCTTTAGATCCGCAGTTCAACCCGGCGCAGATTGCGGCAACGCGCGACATCTACGCGCCACTGGTCGAGATGCCCGATCCGCAGGTCTGTTCGGTTCAGCGTGATCTGGCTTATGGCCCGGATGAGCGGCACCGTCTCGATGTTTTTACGCCGGCCACTGCGGCCCCTGCGCTGCGCACGGTGTTCGTCTATGTGCACGGCGGTGGCTTCGTACAAGGCGACAAGGGCGCTGCCGATGCGCCGTTTTATAACAACGTGGGTGTTTGGGCCGCCCGTCAGGGCTATGTGGGCGTCAACCTGACTTATCGTTTGGCACCCACTCATGCCTGGCCCGCCGGTTCTGCCGACCTGGATCGCGCGATCAATTGGTTGATCGACGTCATTGCTGATTATGGCGGTGATCCGGCGCGCATCGTGTTGTGCGGTCAGTCTGCCGGGGCAGTGCATGTCGCGGGTTACCTCGCCGGTCATGGCCGTGGCAGCGATGCGCCGCCGCCTTTGGCTGCTGCGGTGTTGCTGTCGGGCATCTATGACCTGACGCTGATGCACGACAGCCCCCTTCATCATGCCTATTACGGCGCTGATCGCAGCAACGATGCCGCGCGCTCGACGCTTGATGCCTTGGCCGCAACGCCAGTGCCGTGTTTGTTCAGCGTGTGCGAAAACGATCCGCCGGAATTTCAATTACAGGCGGCGCGTGTGGTGCAGGCCCGTGTGGCACAGCGTGGCGTGTGGCCGCCCTATCTTTATCTGCTCGGCCACAACCATGTGTCGGGCATCATGCAACTGGGTAGCGGCGTCGATACCCTCGGGCCGCAATTGGCGCAGTTCATCGCTGTGGGCCCGGGCTTGCCGGCGTGAGCCAGTCGTTGTTGAGTGCAGCGTACCGCGGCCGCTTTCTGGCGGTGCTGTTAACGGTCGCACTCTTCAACTTTGCCGATCGCGCCGTTTTTTCGGTGGTCTCGCCCGCTTTGCGACACGACTTGGGCTTTACCGATGGTCAAATCGGCTTGCTTCAGGGCTTCAGCTTTGCGTTGTTGTACGGCGGATTGGGACTGCCGGTCGGTCGCCTGGCCGAACGCTACAGCCGCGTTCGCATCATCGCCGCAGCGACCGCCATCTGGTCAGCGGCCACAGTGTGCTGCGGTGCCGCCGGTGGCTTTGCGCAAATGATGCTGGCGCGCATCAGCGTGGGCATGGGTGAAGCGGGCTTTGCCTCACCGACCGCATCCTTAGTGGCTGACCATTTTCCGCCGCACCGACGTGCCTCGGCCATGTCTGTGATCATGTTGGGCCTGCCTGCCGGTACGCTGCTGGGCGCTATAGGCGGCGGTCAGATCGCTCAAGCCTATGGCTGGCGGATGGCGTTTCTGGCGCTGGGTTTGCCGGGCCTGGCTGTGGCCGCATTGGCCTTTTACATGCTGCGCGAACCGCCACGGGGCTTGGCCGATGGTGGGCTACGTCCGTCGTGGGTCGTGCCGCCTTTGGCGGCTGTGCTGCGTCATGTCAGCAGTGTGCGGGCCATACGGCACGTCATGATCGGTGGAGCGCTCTGTACGCTAGGCGTGCAGGGTGTGGCGCAGTTCATGCCGATGTTACTGACTCGGGCTTTTCATCTGCCCTTGGGACAGGCTGCGCTGATGTTCGGTGTTGTGTCTGCCAGTTCACTGTCGGTGGGTTTGCTGTTGGGTGCCCTGGGCACAGACCGCGCGTCGCTGCGCGATGAGCGCTGGCCCGCTTGGGGCCCGGCTGTGGCCTTGTTGCTGGCGCCGCTGTGCTATCTAACCGCGTTCACACAGGTGACCGTGCCGGCGATGGTGACCTTGTTGTTGGGCGGTGGCGTGCTGGCCATGGTTTATTACGGCCCGTCCGTGGGCCTGTTGCAAAACCTGACGCCCCAGCCCATGCGCGCTTCCACCGCGGCGGTGTTCGGCATGGCGACCGCACTGGTGGGCAATGGGATCGGTCCGACCTTGGTGGGCTTTGCCAGTGATCGTTTTGCGGCGCAGCTGTTTGCTGGCGGTGACTATGCGGTGCTATGCCGGCCGGGCGCGGCGCTCGATCAGGCTGTGGCGGTGGCCTGTGCCGCTGCATCTTTGGGCGGATTACGCCGGGCCATGATGATTTCAGTGCTCAGCTTTGCTTGGGCGGCGGTGCACTATTTTTGGGCCTCGCGCAGCCTGCGCGAGGATTTGCGTGCTGCGCGTGCGGCGGCGCTCAGCGCTTAAGGGGTCGCAGCTGCTGCGCTGCCATCCGCCGGGCGCGATAAACACTCCAGCTTTTGCGCTGTGGTCCCGGGGCAGGCGGCGTCCAAGCCGCCGGGTTGCTGCTTTAATTGATCGAAGCGTTCACGTAGCCGGCGTCGTTCGGCCGGTGCCAGCTCCCGC
>CAIVTJ010000340.1 GCA_903908825.1 uncultured Pseudomonadota bacterium
CTCTGATCGAGCGTGATGTTGCGGAACGCACCAGCACCGGTGGCACCGTGGCCATCGAGTCGGCCGGTGATGTGGTCATGGCTGCCAAGGCCAGCATTAATGTGTCGGGCGGTGCGGTCAACTATGCCGGTGGTGCAATGCGCACTTCGCAGCTGGTTAAAGCGGACGGCACGACGGTGGACATCGGCAATGCCAGTCCCAACGAGATCTATTCCGGACTCATTACTCCGGCCTACAAGAAGGTCGATGACCGCTGGGGCATCATCCAAGAGATCAGCGGACCGGGTTTGGGCCAGTACGAGGCTGGTTATACCGACGGTAAGTCGGCCGGCACTGTACAACTGCTGGGTTCGCGCATGGTGTTGCAGGGTGGCTTTACCGGTGTCGCCACACCGGGCGTCAACCAACGCACGCCGGCCACCGCACCGCAGGGCGGTCAGTTTGTGCTGGGTACCTTGATCAACTCAGGCGATCTGCTGACCTATCATGCGCCCGAAGTCCTGCTGTCGCAGAGCGTCCCCGCCAGCGTGGTAGGCCCGGGCGGCACGCTGCCCAACGGCCTGTCGCTGCAGTTATCCACAGACTTCATCACACGCGGTGGTTTTAGCCGGGTAAGTCTGTCCAGCGACAAGGCTATTACCCTTGCGGCCAACTCGCCGCTGGATTTAGGCGCTGGCGGCACTCTGTTGCTGCAGGCGCCACGCGTCGATGTGCGCTCGAATGTCACAGCGGCAGGGGGCTCTATTACCGCTTCGGCGCGTAATGTGGCTGGCGTTACCACGAGCAACCCGGGGCTATTCGTGGGTGATGGCGTCACGCTAGACGTCAGCGGTCGCTGGATCAACGATTCGCAGTTGCTGGTCGGTGACGTACCCACCGCAGCAGCCTTCATCAATGCAGGCAGCATCACGCTGCAGCAGTTGCTCGATGGTGGTCGTTTACAGCTCGGCAACAACATCAGCCTGCTGGCCGATGGCGGCGCTTGGCAAAAACAAAACGGCAACCTGGCGGGGGGGAGCGGCGGTAGCGTCGCTATCCAATCGCCGTTGTTTGGTCTGCAAGTCAAGACCCTTGACATTGGCAGCAACCTTTTGTTGCGCGGGTTTGGTGTGGCCAATAGCAAAGGTGGCCAATTCAGTCTCACTGTCCCGCGATTGCAAATTGCTGCTGGCCTAAACCCACTGCAGATCAGCAACCTCAGTACCAGCACCAGCAATGGTGGCAGTGCCCTGTTGGCGCCGCAGTTCTTTACGGACTACGGTTTCGCGGGCTTCAAGTTGTTGGCCGATGGCTTGCCCCTAGTCAGTGATGTCGAGCGTATGACCGCTCGCATAGTCGCAGGGACAGACGTTAATTTGGCCAGTAGAACTTTGCAGTTTGCGGTAGATACCGGACTGGTCGCCAATGCCAGTTCAGTGCGCGGATTGACCAAAGCGGTGTTCCCACTGACTGCGCAGCGACAAGCAGTTAGCTTCAACCTAAGCGTGGCGCCGAACACGGGGCAGCTAGGCCAATACGGTGGTTTGCAGGTCGGCAATGGTGCGGTGATACGCGGTACCGCAGCCTCAACAGTCAATCTGGCCAGCAGTGGCAACCTGCTGTTCGCAGGCGAAATCGATCTGCGGGCAGGAC
>CAIVTJ010000341.1 GCA_903908825.1 uncultured Pseudomonadota bacterium
GCAGGAACTGATCCAGCAGATAGCCGTTGGCGCCGTGCAATTCGACGCCGTCAAAGCCTGCCGCCTGCGCATTGCGCGCTCCGCTGCGGAACTGTTGGACCACCTCGCTGATTTCGTCTTCGCTCAGCGCCTGCGGCACGACATAGGCCGTTTCAGGGCGCAGCAGCGACACATGACCGGCCGGTGCGATGGCGCTGGGTGCTTGCGGCAGCGCGCCATCCAGAAAGCTCGGATGCGAGATGCGGCCCACATGCCACAGCTGCAGAAAGATGCGGCCGCCGGCCGCGTGCACGGCCGCCGTGGTCAGCTTCCAGCCTTCGACCTGTTCAGCGGACCAGATGCCGGGCGTGTTGGCATAACCCACGCCCATCGGTGAGACCACCGTCGCTTCGCTGAGGATCAGGCCGGCGCTGGCGCGCTGCCGGTAATAGTCGGCCATCAACTCGTTGGGGATGCGCGTCGCGCCGGCTCGGGCGCGGGTCAATGGCGCCATGAAAATGCGATTGGGCAGGTCGAGATCACCGACGCGGATCGGGCTGAACAAGGTGGTCGTAGGCAAAGTGTGCTCCGTCAGGTCGTCAGGGTAAGGAGGGTGCCCAGTCAAAATCGCCGGCCAGTGCCTGCAGTGCAGACAACACCGCCAGCGGGGCGGTTTCGGTGCGCAGGACGCGCGGGCCCAGCAGGGTACTGCGAAAGCCGTGCTGTGCGGCAACAGCTTGCTCGCTGTCATCTAAGCCGCCTTCCGGGCCGATTAACACGGCGATGCCCGCGCCCAGCGCGCTGCCGGCGCTGCGCAGCAAAGCGGGTAGCGGTTCGGCGCCATCGATGGCCAGCGTCAGCCGCAGGCCGGCGGTGCTGGCGGCACAGGCCTCGGCCACGCTGCACGGCGGCAGGATAGTGGGTAGACGATTGCGCCCCGACTGTTCGCAGGCGCCGGCAGCCACAGCCTGCCAGTGTTCGACTTTGCGCAGCGCGGCATCGGCATCGAGCTTGACGTTGCTGCGCAAACTCAGCAGCGGCTGTATGGCCTGCACGCCCAGCTCTGTGGCTTTCTGCACGATCAGGTCCATGCGCTCACCGCGCGCTATGCCTTGCAGCAGCGTGACCGCCAGCGGTGACTCGCAGTCCAGGTCATGAAACTGCTTGATGTCCAGGGTGGTGCTGCGTTTGCCGACGCTGCGGATCACCGCGTCATATTCACCGCCGTTGCCGTCAAACACACGCAGCGCATCACCCTGACCCAGACGCAGCACGCGCGACACATGGCCGCTGGCTTGTTCCGGCAGGTTGATCTGCTTGCGACCGGCCAAGGCCTCGGCGACATAGATACGGGTCAAACGCATGTGGCGACCTCGATGGCTTCGGCGGCCACCTGCCCCAGCAGGGCAATGTGTTCGGGTGTGATGACATAGGGCGGCATGAAATAGATGACGTTGCCGATGGGCCGCAGCAACACGCCGCGCGTCAGCGCATGCCGGTAGACCGCAAGGCCCCGCCGTTCGCGCCAGTCGTAAGGCGTGCGCGTGGCCTTATCACGCACCATCTCGATGGCCAGGATCATGCCGGTCTGGCGCACCTCGGCCACATGCCGGTGCCCGGCCAGCGGCGCGGCAGCGGCGGCCATATGCGCGGCCAGCACCCGGTTGTTGGCTATGACCGGGGTGTCGGCAAACATCCGCAGCGTCTCGCGCGCCACCGCACAAGCCAGCGGGTTGCCGGTATAGCTGTGCGAATGCAAAAAAGCACAGAGGCGTGTGTATTCGTCATAGAACGCCTCGTACAGACGCTCGCCGGTCAGTACCACCGACAGCGGCAGATAACCACCGGTGAGTCCCTTGGATAGACACAAGAGGTCGGGCGCGATGCCGGCCTGCTCGCAGGCGAACAGCGTACCGGTGCGGCCGAAGCCGACGGCGATCTCATCAGCGATCAGCAGCACTTCGTACTCATCGCAGGCCGCGCGCAGCAGCTTTAAGTAGACCGGGTGATACATGCGCATGCCCGCAGCGCATTGCACCAGCGGTTCGACGATGACGGCCGCCAGCTCGTGCGCGTGCTGCGCCAGCAGGTCTCGCATAGGCGCAAACAGCCGCACGGCACAGTCTTCCCAGCTCTCGCCGGCTTCGCGCTGCCAGGCATCGGGTGAGGGTGCGACCAGCACATCCATCAGCAACGGCGCATACACATCTTTGTAGAGTTCGACATTGCCGACGGCCAGCGCGCCCAGCGTCTCGCCGTGATAGCTGTTGGCCAGCGTCAAAAAGCGCTTTTTGGCTGGACGGCCGGCATTGCGCCAGTAGTGAAAGCTCATCTTGACGGCCACTTCGACCGCGGCCGAGCCATTGTCAGCAAAGAAGCAGCGCGTAAGGCCTGGCGGCGCGATCGCAGTCAGCGCTTCGGCCAGTTCGATGGCCGGTTCATGGGTGAAGCCCGCAAAAATCACGTGCTCGAGCTGATCGACCTGCGCATGCAGCGCGGCATTGAGCCTGGGGTTGGCATGGCCGAACAGGTTGACCCACCAGGAGCTGATGGCATCCAGGTAGCGCTTGCCCTCGAAGTCTTCCAGCCACACGCCCTCGCCGCGGCGGATCGGAATCAGCGGCAGGTTCTGCTCGTGATCCTTCATCTGCGTGCAGGGATGCCAGACGTGCGCGAGGTCGCGCGCAGCCAGCTGGGCGTTGGCGCTGGCGCCGGGTCGAAGGTCAGTCATGGGGCGTAGGGTACTGCACGGCGATTCCCTTGCGGGCACGGGCGCGGCATGATCGCAGGTTGCAATGACAACAATTCGCTTTGCAGGGGGATTTATCCAATGAACTTCGCCAAACCGCTTGCCGGTGCCTTATGTCTGTTGCTGGCTGCTTGCGCACCCAAACCCGCTGCACCGCCGCCGGCCGGCCAGGTCGATCAGGCCCGTCTGCAGGCCGCAGACAGCGAGCCGGGCAACTGGCTGGCCAGCGGCCGCGATCAGGGCAAGACCCACTATTCGCCGCTGCAAGCCATCAACCGTGACACGGTGGGCACGCTGGGCTTTGCCTGGGAATATCAGACCGGCACCAACCGCGGCCTGCAAGCCACCCCCATCGTGGTCGATGGCGTGATGTATGTGTCGGGTGTGGCCGGCCGTGTGTACGCGCTGGATGCCGCCAGCGGCGCGGCCAAGTGGACTTTCGAGCCGCAGCAGGACCTGCGCAATGTGCGCGGCGCCTGCTGCGACATCGTCAACCGCGGTGTGGCGGTGTGGCAGGGGCGGGTGTATGTGGCCGGCTTCAGCGGTGCGCTGTATGCGTTGGACGCGCAGGACGGCCACATCGTCTGGCAGACCAACACGGTGCAGGATCGCAGCCGCGCCTATTCGGTGACCGGTGCGCCGGTCATCGCCGGCAAGGTCGTGGTCATCGGCAATGGCGGCGCTGAGTTTGACTCACGCGGCTATGTCACGGCCTATGACCTTGAATCAGGCAAGCAGGTGTGGCGCTTTTATACGGTGCCGGGTGATCCGTCCAAGCCACAGGAGAGCAAGGCGCTGGAAACCGCGCTGGCCACTTGGAAGGGTGACAAGTGGTGGGAGCGCGGTGGCGGCGGTAACGCCTGGGATGCCATCAACTACGATCCCGAGACCAACCTGGTCTATTTCGGTACGGCCAACGGCGCGCCCTGGAGCCGTCTGCAGCGCAGCGCCGGCACGGGCGACAACCTGTTTCTGTCGTCCATCGTTGCGGTCAATGCCGACAACGGTGAATACGCCTGGCACTACCAGACCACGCCGGGCGAGCGCTGGGACTATGACGCCACGCCGCACATCATGCTGGCCACGCTCAAGCTCGACGGTGCCGATCGCAAAGTGCTGATGCAGGCCAGCAAGAACGGCTTTTTCTATGTGCTGGACCGCAAGACCGGCCAGCTGCTGTCGGCCGATCCGTTTGTAGCCACCACCTGGGCCAGCAAGGTCGATATGAGCACCGGCCGTCCGGTTGAGAACAGCAAGCTCAGCGATTACAGCGATGGCCCCAAGCTGGTGTTCCCGTCGGCTGTGGGCGGCCACAACTTCAACCC
>CAIVTJ010000342.1 GCA_903908825.1 uncultured Pseudomonadota bacterium
ATAGGCCTGGTGCGCGATGTCAGTGGCAGCTATACACCGGCGCTGTTAGCCAGCAGCGCCGGTCTGTTGCTGACCTGCGCTGGCTTTGCCTGCCTGCCGCGTCAGTCCTCAAGCCATTGGGTTGGAGAAAAAGAAAACTTGGTTTGAAGCCAACCAGAGCTGAAGCCCAAGTCATAGCCATAAACGACCGTTACCTTGATGAGGTCAACGTCTGTAACAGTGGGATCTTTTGAAATGACTAATCGCACGACTTCCTTGGCTGTGTGCTGATTAAATTGCTGCTTGTCTTTTACAGCAAACTTGATGTTGAAGACCTCATAAGGCCCGCTCACTGACTTCCTCGCATTTCCGGTGCGATACAAAGTATTGATGCTTACACCATATATCCCGGGCTTTTCGCTTATTGACCGGGCGGTGCTCAGCAACGAGGCCACTTCGGGCCTTATTGTCTTCGACTGCAAAAGCTCTCCAACAGCTCCAGCGCCCAAACACAGCAACACAGCAGCTACCCAGTGCCACCTCCATACGCGGGGTACCAGAATTGAGCCAACTGAGTCGGCAGGCACAACGAAAGATCCCACGACCAGATCGTGCAGCGACTGGCGCGTGCCGCGGTTGAAAACGATCAGATAGGCTGTCACCAGCAGCAGCCCAAAGAACACTTCACTCAGCAAAGTGTTAAACGCCGTATCGAAAGCTGCCGAGGTCAATTCGCTGCGATTTATATAATACGGCCCGAGCAGCACAGCAGTTCGCAACAACGAGCGGCCAGACGACAACATCGCGCCGTCCCGCCCCACAACTTTAATGCCGAGCAGTCGCTTACCCAGGGTCTGACCACCACACAAAGCACTGTTAAGCAGACCGTGGTAGATCAGTGGAACAGCAAAGCCCAGCAAACTCCCATAACTGCCAAGACCCGCCAAGGCATCAAACAGGACCATGCCTACTGCTGCGCCCACCGCAGCCATGATTAGACTGTCTAAAACAAAAGCGCCTGCGCGCCGCCAGAATCCGGCTACGGGGCATAACGCCTCTACTGATTCAGACGACATAGCAATCTCACGGACACGGGTTGGGCTGGCTGCGATGCACCGCATCCAGCTCTGCCAGAACCTGCGCATCCAGCGTCACAGCGGCACTGCCAACGTTAGTCGCCAACTGCGCCATGGTGGTGGCACCGAGCAGCACACTGGTGACAAACGGCTGTTGCCGCACAAAGGCCAGCGACATCTGGCTCATGTCCAAGCCGTGTTTGTGCGCCACCTCGGCATAGGCTGCCGTAGCACGCTCGCCTTGCGGGTTGGTGTAACGCGCAAAGCGTGACCAGCGCACGATGCGCGACTCGGGCGGGCGGGCACCGTTCAAGAACTTGCCCGACAACATGCCAAAGGCCAGCGGTGAATAAGCCAGCAGGCCCACATCCTCGCGGATGGCCATCTCGGCAAGACCGATTTCGAAGCTGCGGTTGAGCAGGCTATAAGGGTTTTGTATGGAGGCCACGCGCAACCGGTCCGTGGTCTCGGCCAATTGCACATAGCGATGCACGCCCCAGGGCGTTTCGTTCGACAGACCGGCATGGCGCACTTTACCGGCGCGCACCAGCTCGGCCAGTGCGTCCAGCGTCTCTTCAATGACCACAGCCTGTGGGGCGTCGTGGTGCTGATAGTCGAGCTTGCCAAAGAAGTTGGTGGGCCGACTGGGCCAGTGCAGCTGATATAGGTCGATGTAATCGGTCTGCAGGCGCTGCAGGCTGGCATCGACTGCCGCAAACAGGTTGGCGCGATCCAGCACATTGCTGCCACCGCGGATGTGCTTAACGCCCAGCACCGCACCGGGACCGGCAATCTTGGTGGCCAATACGACCTTGTCGCGCCGCCCGCCCTGGGCCAGCCAACTGCCCACAATGCGCTCGGTGGCGCCATAGGTCTCGGGACGCGGCGGCACGCTGTAGAGCTCGGCGGTGTCGATCAGGTTGATGCCCTGCTCGAGGGCATAGTCGAGTTGCTGGTGGCCGTCCGCTTCGGTGTTCTGCTCACCAAAGGTCATCGTGCCCAAGCCTATAGCGCTGACCTTGATGCCCGTACGACCCAAATGCCGGTATTCCATGCTGTGATCCTGTTGCCCTGCTGATTAACGCGCGCAGTATCTATCAGCAGCCACGGGCTAAACCAGCGCCTGTCGCACCCCGAAGCCGATCAGCAGCGTGCCGCAGCCGCGCTCCAGCCAAGGCTTGGCGCGCCGGTACAGCCTTGCGGCCTGCTCGCTGCTGAGCAGCCACGCCACCAGCCCGTACCACAGCAGCGCGATGACCGGCACCACCGCCACCATCAGCCACATCGTGACTTGGGTTGTGCCGACCGGCACGGCACCGGCAAACACCGAGGCGTAAAACACCATGGCTTTGGGATTGGACAGATTGGTCACCACCCCATCGCGAAAAGCCCGCCAAGCCGAGCCGCGCGTCAGCTGCGTACTGCGCGTCGGCAGTGGCCGGCCCGCATGGCGAAGCAGCGACACGCCAAACCACACCAGGTAAGCCGCACCCAGCAATTTGACGGTCCAGAACACCCACGGGAACAGCCGGAACACGATACCCAAGCCAAACAGCGCGGCAGCAGCCCAGCCGGCGCTGATGCAGGCGATGCCGGCCACCAAGGCCATGGCCTCGCCGCGCGGTGCCGTGACGGCACGATGGGTCACGGCAACAAAGTTAGGGCCCGGGCTCATGATGGCCAGCAGGCAGATCAGCGCAATGGCCAACACTGAATGGATCAAAGCAATGCTCCGGTGTGGCAAGCGGTAGAGCCACCAACCGGTGGCTGCGACAACGCGCAATTAAGCTGGGAATTAGTCACTATTTAAGCCATCTGCAGTTAGCGACACGGGTGATACACATGGCCCTTTCAGTCCTCGATATTTTCAAGATCGGCATCGGCCCGTCCAGCTCGCACACCATGGGGCCTATGAATGCCGCGCGGCAATTTGTTTTAACTCTGCAATCGCAAGGATTGCTGCAACAGACCAGGCGCCTGTGTTCGCAATTATATGGCTCGCTGGCCCTCACCGGTCGCGGTCACTGCACCGATCGCGCCGTGCTGCTGGGTCTGGAGGGTGCCGCACCCGACACCATAGACCCGGACCTCATCGAGCCTTCCTTGGCGCGCATCCGTTCAAGCTACAAGCTGCAACTGCTGGGCACCCACGAAGTGGCCTTTAACGAGCCGAAGGACCTGCAGTTCCACTATTCCGACTCACTGCCGGGTCATGCCAACGGTGTGCGGTTTATTGCCTTTGATGCCACAGGCCAAGAGCTGCTGCGCGATGAGTATTACTCGATAGGCGGCGGTTTCATCGTCCGTGCAGCCGAATACAACAGCGGTACTGCGGCCGAGGACGGCCCTTATGTGCCCCTGCCCTTCAGCAATGCCACAGAGCTTTTAGCGCGTTGCCGTGACTTTGGTTTAGAGATGTATCAACTGGTGCAGCGCAATGAGCGCGCCTGGCGCAGCGATGCCGAGACCCGCGAGGCTTTGCTGAAGATCTGGCACACCATGGAAGCCTGTATAGAGCGTGGCTTTCGCGCCGAAGGTTTGCTGCACGGCTCGCTGGCCCTGCGGCGCCGAGCACCGCGCTTGTATCGCCAGCTGCAGGAAGCCGGCGGCGTCTCACCCATGCACGCCATGGACTGGCTGAACGTGTTTGCGATGTCGGTCAACGAAGAAAATGCGGCCGGCGGTCGCGTGGTCACCGCGCCGACCAATGGTGCTGCGGGCATCGTGCCGGCTGTGCTGGCTTATTACCGGCGCTTTGAGCCCGGTGCCAGCGACGATGGCATCGTGCGCTTTTTGCTGGTGGCTGGTGCCATCGGCATGCTCTACAAGATCAATGCATCGATTTCGGGTGCCGAGATGGGCTGTCAGGGCGAAGTGGGCGTGGCCTGCTCGATGGCCGCCGGTGGTCTGGTGGCTGCACTCAACGGCACCAACGAACAGATCGAAAACGCCGCAGAAATAGGCATGGAACACAATCTGGGCCTGACCTGCGACCCGGTCGGCGGGCTGGTGCAGATCCCGTGCATTGAGCGCAATGCCATGGGCGCAGTCAAAGCACTCAATGCCGCGCGACTGGCAATCCGTGGCGATGGCGTACACAAAGTGTCGCTGGATCAGGTCATCGCCACCATGCGCCAGACCGGTCTGGACATGAAGAACATCTACAAAGAAACCTCGTTGGGTGGCTTGGCGGTGAACGTTATCGAGTGTTGAAGAGACCCATCATGCCGCCGTCACCTTAAAGGCATAAGTGCTCGTACTGCTGCCATCTGGTGATACCAGCTTGACTTCGATGCGAGTGCTCTCAGACAAAGCGACCCGACGAGTGCCGCCCTGTTTGACCGGTGCGCCATTAACTGTCAGGAGTCTTACCCGACTGGACATAGCCGTCGGCGTGATATCCAGGTGTTGGCTGCCAGCGGGCACGCGCACGCTGTACTCATAAGTCCACGGATCAAACTTATCGGACTGGACATTGGCGATACCATTGGCTGGCGGTGCCCAGCAGACATCGACACCCACAAGTCGCCCCACTCCGAAGTCGACGTGTGCCAGCTGCGAATATTTCAGATGACCGCCCGGCGCGTTGTAGTCAATCTCTGCCCTACAGTCGTAATCGCGTGTAGGTCGTGACAGGTAATCGACGGGTGCTGCGATCTTGCCGATGGGACCGATTGCCATCCAGTTCCGGTCGCGCCACATGTCCCCGACCATGCTCATCCGATCGCCACCTTTGCGACCACCGCGGATAGAGGGCCGTGCGGCTGACTCGCCCTGGTCTATCAATTGCTGGAAGCATTGCAGGAAGTTTTGGACGCACAGCATGCCGACCGGTGTTTCCTGATGGGCATTGGTCACTTGCGTAATCTGGCCGCTGTGACTGCTGCGCTGATAGTTGGCCACTAACTGACGCACCAGCGACAGAAACAGATCGACCTTCACACCTTGGTACTGGGTGGTGTCTGCGGTATGCGGCCGGTTGCAGCCCCACATATCCGAGGCGAACACCTGCCCGGTCTGGTTGATGATGATGGTGCTCAGGCCATGCGTGTGACCTGGAATTTGCCAGGCCGTGATCTGGACATTACCCAGATCGAAAACTTGCCCGTCTGCCAGCACCTGTGCTGCCGCGCCAGCCTGACGCATGTCCTCCCGCGGAGAGGCCAGCAGCGCTGCGCGCTCGATGGCCGACAACAGCAAAGGCACTGCAGCGGAAGTGAAGTTGAAGACCTGCTCGGCGTGATCCGGGTGAGCATGGCCCAGCACCAGCGAATAGGGCCGTGCAGCCAGGGTGTCGACGAATTGCTTCAGATTGGTTTTGCGATAGTCGTATTCACCGGCATCAAACAACAGTCCGCGATCGCTACCCTCGATGTAATAAGCATTGGCTTGGTAGTACTCGGCCGGATTGTGGATCTTCCAGATACGCGGGCTACCATCAGACCCCTCTTGTACCAACTTGGCCTGAAAGACGCCGCTACGCGGCCGGACGATATTCCAGCTGAAGTGGCGTACTGCACTGGTCTGCAGGCCGGCCTTAAGTGCCACGGCCTTAAGCCTGTAAAGGCGGTAATCGGTGGTAGTGCTCAGCGGATTCACCAACTGCAGCACGCCGTCCGTCTCGAAATCATAAAGCTGCCCTTCGGGGCCGCGCGGGTCGGCCGGCTCACTGCCATCGAAGGTCATCGTATAGCGCAGCGTGGCGCCAGCAGTGGGCGTCGATAGGCGCACATAGCGTCGCGGCGCGGTCGTCCCCGACTTGCATAAGGCCTGAGGTGGCGCGACATGGCTGCGGGTCAGCGAGACCAACAAGGCCCGGGCCTGCGTCGCCGACAGCAGTTCATCCACTCGACCCCCGATCGCCCCGGGGACACTCTCCGTATCTATGCCCCACGCCTTTGCCAATAGGGCAATTGCCGCACCCCGGGTGATCGGCTGCTGCGGACCGAATGTCGCGGTGTGATCCAGCAGTCCCTCGTCCAGAGCCGTCTCGATGTGTAGCGCGTGCGGCGTGACGCCTAACTGCACATCAGCGTAGGTGGGCTGCACAGCCTTAAAAGCATCGACAAACTGGGATGAATGCACCCAACCGAAATGCTCAACCAGCATCGCTACAAAAGCATGGCGTATCAGAACTGCGCCGGCTGCAGGCACGGCCCCCAAGCTCGATCCTGACGGCTGCTCCGCGTGGGCCGTCCACGAGAGTGCCGGGCCGATCAAAGCCTGTAAACCCAGCCATCGACCGAGGTCTCGACGGGACAGACCGGCTTTTTTGGGGCTCATTTCGTTCTCCGGTGATGCAAGCGATGACAAGCGCTACTATCGCCGACATTACGGCAAAAGCCGATGGGGGTAGATCCAGTGAGCCAACCTTACCTGCCACGCCTGCTGGCGCTGGTCCTCTGCGTCAGCCCTTTGAGCGGCGCACTGGCCGGTGACCCGGTCGTCACCGACAGTCGCATCATCACCGAGGAGCGGCGCCTGGCCATCCTCGAAACCAAACTGGCTTCGCTGCAACAGCAAGTGCGCCTGCTGGAAGACACCAAAGCCATAGAGCGGCTGCAACAAGCCTATGGCCACTACGTCAGCGCAGGCCTGGCGCAGCAGGCCGCCGACCTGTTTGCCGATGATCCGGGTGCCAGCATCGAGTACGCGCAGCAAGGCGTGTATGTCGGTCGCACGCGCATCGCGCAGTTTCTGAGCCGCGAGGGTGCACGCCTGGCGCCCGGCGAAATCCGCGAGACACCGATCATGCAAGGCGTGGTGCATGTGGCCGCCGACGGCCTCAGCGCCAAAGGTCGCTGGCGGTCGCTGGTCATGGGTGGCGTTCATGGTCAGGATGGACGTTGGACCGAAGGTCCTTACGAGAACGAGTACGTCAAAGAAGACGGCGTGTGGCGCATCCGCAAGCTGCATTGGTACACGACCGTGACCGGCTCTTACGACAAGGGCTGGCACAAGCAGGCCTATCCGGCCAACAGCGTGCTGGCTGACTTACCACCGGACCGCCCGCCGTCGCAGGTCTATAAGTCCTGGCCTGACTTCTTTCTGCCGCCTTATCACTACACCAACCCCATCACCGGCAAGCCGGTCAACTGGGATTACTGAAGGTGTTCCCCATGCTGCAATCAACCTTACTGCGCATCAGCGTGACCCTGAGCGCAGCCGTGTGGCTGAGCGCGACAGCTAGCGGGCAGACGCCCCCGGCGGCGCCGGATCTGAGCGCGCGCCTAAGCCATGCCGCTGCACGCATTACGGCCATCAATCATGAAGCGGAACGCATTACCGACTACAACGCCCTGCGTAACCTGCAACAGCAATGGGGTTATTACGTCGACAAAGCGCTGTGGAATGAAGTCACCGACTTGTTCGCCGATGAGGGCACTTTAGAGTTGGGTTACAACGGCGTTTATGCCGGCAAAGACGCCATCCGCAAATATCTCTACAGTCTCAGCGGCGGCAAGCCCGGCCTGATGAAGGGCCAACTGAACAATCACTTTCAGTTCTCACCCGTCATCACGCTGTCTGCAGATGGCCGGACTGCGCAGGCCCGCTGGCGCGCGATGATTCAGGACGGCATCTTTGGCGCGGGCTCGGGCGGTAACTGGGGCGCCGGCACCTACGAGAACCAGTACGTCAAACAGAACGGCGTCTGGAAGATCAAGACGCTGCACTACTACGTGAAGTTCTATGCGCCTTACGAAGGCGGCTGGACGCAGGCAACCGCCGAAGGCGCGCACGCGTATGGCAAATCACCGGTCAAGCCCACACGCCCGGGCAGCGTGGACTATCCGGCCTACCCGGCTGCTTATGCGGTGCCGGCGCACTACGACAACCCGGCACGTTCGGCCTACCGGCTGTTACCCGCCTCTGCGGTGACGCCCACTCCGGCAGCCAAACCTTCGGTCAGTGATCTGGAAGCGCAGGTGCGTGCGTTAGAGCTGAAACTCGAGCGCCTCAAGTCATTTGATGAGATCGAGAACCTCGAAAACACCTATGGCTATTACGCCGATAAATCGATGCAGGATGCGATTTCGGCACTGTTTGCCGAGAACTCAACCTTAGAGATCCTGGGGCGTGGCGTGTTTCTGGGCCGTGACCGCGCCTATGAATACATGCGCCGCCTGGGTGCCCCGACTTACGGCACGCTGTTCAATCACATGCAGCTGCAGCCGGTGGTCGATGTTTCACCCGATGGCAACACCGTCAAAGTGCGCGCCCGCTTGCTGGTCATGTACGGCTTGCTGGACCGCTCGGCGCAATGGGGTGACGGCATCTATGAGAACGTGTTCGTGCGTGAGAACGGGCAATGGAAATACCAGATGCTCAACGCCTATCAAACGTTCTATACCAACTATGACGGCGGTTGGGCCAAGCATTCAGCGGGCATGTTGTCGCCCTTCCCGGGCTATCCGCCCGATCTGCCGCAGTCCATCGCTTATGAAGTCTATCCGGCGCAGTTCATCCCGCCCTTCCACTATCCACATCCGGTGACCGGAAAATGAATACCTTAAAGTTACGCCTGCTCGGCTTTGTGCTGCTGGCTTTGACGCTGTCTGCGCCGCAACGCGTGCTGGCCAGCGATGACGCGCAAGGCACAGCGCAGCGCATAGGCCAACTCGAGCAGCGCAAAACGCGCTTGCAGGACATCAACGCCATCAAGCGGCTGCAGCGCGCCTATGGCTATTACCTGGACAAAGGTCTGTGGGACGACGCCGCGCAGTTGTTTGCCACTGACGGGTCTATAGAAGTGGGCCTTGATGGCGTCTATCGCGGTCAGACGCGGGTGCGTCAGTATCTGCGTTCGTTGGGCACGGGTCGCAATGGCTTGCCGGCCGGACAACTGAACGAACACCTGCAACTGATGCCGGTCATCACACTGTCAGCAGACGGCCAGAGCGCGCGTGGCACCTGGCGTGATCTGATCATGGCAGGCCAGTTAGGCAAAGACGCCTACTGGAGCGAAGGCCCGTTCGAGAACAGCTACGTCAAGCAAAACGGCGTGTGGAAGATCAGCCAGCTGCACTGGTTCCAGACCTTGTATGTGCCCTATGCCGGCGGTTGGGCACAGCATGGCGACAGCAACGGCGGACACTTTGCCGGTGCCGGTATGAAGCCTGACGCGCCCACCACGGTGGCCTACAAGACCTGGCCATCTGCCTACACACCACCGTTTCATTTTCGCGGCGCGGCGCCCATCGTGCCTGTCGCACCTGCGCCCGTGACAGACACTTCACCTGTGGCGCTGACCCGCCGCAGTGCGCAGCTGGCAGCGGACGTGCAGCAGCTGGTCGACCAGAACGACATCGAAAACCTGCAACGCATCTATGGCTTTTACATCGACAAGAGCCAGTGGGCTCAGGCGGTGTCGCTGTTTACTGACGATGCCGAGTTTGAGATCGCCGGCGTGGGCGTGTTTCGTGGCAAGGCGCGCATCGCCGCTTACTTTGCTGCGCTGGGGCCCGATGGCAAGCTGGAAGGCAAGCTCTACGACAACATGCAATTGCAGCCCATCGTGCACGTCGCGGCCGATGGTCAGAGCGCACAAGGGCGCTGGCATCTGTTTACGCAACGCGCGATCGCCGGTGTAGAACACGAATGGGGCACCGGCATCTACGAGAACGACTACGCGCGTCAGGATGGCGTGTGGAAGATCCGCAAGCTGCGCCTGTATCCGACGATGATCACGTCCTATGGCGACGGCTGGGGTAAGACCTCGCTGGCACGTTCCTCGTTTGAGCCGGCTCTCACACCCGACGCACCGCCACGCGTGGCCCGCAGCACCTTTGATGCCGTGTTCGTGACGCCTTTCCATTACCCGCATCCGGTCAAGCAATCGCGTTTGCCCGTCGCCAAACCGGCTACCCCTGTGGCTGCTGAAGCCTTGAGTGCGCAATTGGATGGCATTGAGCGGCATCTGGCACGTGTCGAAGATGTTTCGAGCATCGAAAACCTGCAGATGCGCTATGGCTATTATCTGGCCACGCTGCTGTGGGATGACCTGGCCGCACTGTTTGACGACAACGGCACCATCGAGATCGCCCAGCGCGGCGTCTATGTGGGCAAGGCTTCCGTGCGCCGCAACCTCAACCTCTATGGTCAGGCGGGCTTGGATGACGGCGTACTGCACAACCACATGCAATACCAACCGGTCATCACCGTGGCCGAAGATGGCCAGAGTGCCAAGCTGCGCTCACGCGCCTTCAGCATGATGGGCAATGCGGGCAAGAGCGGCCAATGGATGGGCGGCATCTACGAGAACGAGTTCATCAAGGTCAACGGTGTGTGGAAGTTCCGCCGGGACCAGCAGATCAACACCTACTTTGCGCCCTATGACGTGGGCTGGAAGGAACTCAAGCAGCGCCCCGCCCCGGGCATCACCGACAGCAACCCGCCGGACAGGCCGCCCTCGATGCTGTTTGAGATGTACCCGAAGAACTTCCTGCCGCCCTATCACTATCGCAACCCGGTGACGGGTCGCTGAGGGCTTAGCTTAGGTGCTGATCGACCAGTTCGATCCAGTGCCCGATGGGCACTGGTGCATCGGGTGCCAGTTGCAGCAAGCACCCCAGGTTGGCTGACACGATACGTTGCGGCTGCCCTTGCGTCAGGGCAGCCAGCTTGCGTTCACGCAAGGACTGCGACAGCACCGGTTGCAACAGGTGATAAGTGCCGGCCGCACCGCAGCACAAGGCCGGCTCTGCCACCGGCACCAGCACCACACCCAAACCCGTCAGTAACTGTTCGACCACACCGCCCAAGCGCTGCGCGTGCTGCAGACTGCAGGGTGAGTGACAGGCCACCCGCTGACCTGCCAAACCGGGCACGCGTTCGCGCAGCACCGCCACTTGCGGCGCCACCAGTTCGGATAGATCGCGCACCAGCGCACTGACACGCGCGGCACGCACAGCGTAGACCGGGTCATCACGCAGTAGCAGACCATAGTCGCGCAGCTGCGTGCCGCAACCCGAGGTGTTGACGATGATGGCCTCAATGCCAGCCTGAACATGCGGCCACCACGCATCGATGTTGCGCCGTGCGTCGGCCTGCGCCGCGGCCGGTGCATCCAGATGTTGATGGATCGCCCCGCAACAGCCGGCCTGCGGCGGTGTCACCGTGCGGATATTCAGTGCATGGAGAACGCGCACTGTGGCGGCCGTGATGCGTGGTGCCAACGCCGGCTGCACACAACCGCCCAACAGCAACACCGTACGGATGTGCTGGCCGGTATTGGGCACTGCGCCGGCCGCAACACGCGGCGGCAAGGACACCGCTAAAGCGCGCGGCAACAAGGGCCGCAGTACGCGACCCACCGCCACACTGGGCGCAAACAATGGACCGGTCAGCCACGCGGCCAGCACCCGTCGCAGCACACGCTGCGCCCAAGGCCGGGGCTGGCGTTCGATGACCACTTGCCGCCCGATCTCCAGCAGCCGCCCGTACTGCACACCCGACGGACAAGCCGTCTCGCAGGCTCTGCATGTCAGGCAACGATCTAGGTGCAGCTGCGTACGCGCGGTGGGTATATCGCCTTCCAGCACCTGTTTGATGAGATGGATGCGGCCGCGCGGGCTGTCGAGTTCATCACCCAGCAACTGATAGGTGGGGCACGTGGCCTGACAAAAGCCACAGTGCACACAAGCCCGCAGCAAAGCGGCCGCCTCGGCGCCCTCGGGCCGGTCCTTGATGAACGATGCCAAAGTGGTTTGCACAGATACGTCCTAGAGTCCGTCTATCAAGCGACCCACATTGAAGATGCCCGCCGGATCGAACTCGGCCTTGAGCCGCTGGTGTATGGCCCGCTGCGCCGCTGATAGCGGCGTGAACACACCACCGCTGCGTTCAGTGCCGCGAAACCGCGTGGCATGTCCGCCAGAGCGTGCAGCCTGAGCGCGCAAAG
>CAIVTJ010000343.1 GCA_903908825.1 uncultured Pseudomonadota bacterium
AGCAGTACGTCAAGCTCAACAAGAAAGTGCCGCCCGAGGTGCTCACAGCACTGTCAGGCATCGAGCAGCCCGGCCGTCTGGCAGACACCGTCGCGGTGCACATGACCTTGAAGCTGACCGAGAAACAAAAAATTCTCGAGATCCTGCCGGCGCGTGACCGCCTTGAGCACATCCTGGTCGCCATCGAAGGCGAGATGGATGTGCTGCAAATCGAAAAGCGCATCCGCGGCCGCGTCAAATCGCAGATGGAAAAATCGCAGCGCGAGTACTACCTCAACGAACAGATGAAGGCCATCCAGAAAGAACTGGGTGACATGGACGAGGGCGGCAACGAGATCAACGATCTCGAGCAGCGCATCGCCAAGGCCGGCATGCCTAAAGAGGCACGCGAAAAGGCCAATGCCGAGGTCAACAAACTCAAGATGATGTCGCCCATGTCGGCCGAGGCCACAGTGGTGCGCAACTATGTCGACTGGCTGGTCAAAGTGCCGTGGAAAAAGCGCTCACGCGTGCACAAGGACATCGCCCACGCCCAGAAAGTGCTGGATGAAGACCACTATGGCCTCGAAAAGGTCAAAGAGCGCATCGTCGAATATCTGGCTGTGCTGCAGCGGGTCGACAAGATCAAAGGCCCCATCCTGTGCCTGGTCGGTCCGCCCGGCGTAGGCAAGACCAGCTTGGGGCAAAGCATCGCGCGTGCCACCAATCGCAAGTTCGTGCGCATGTCGCTGGGTGGTGTGCGTGATGAGGCCGAGATCCGCGGTCATCGTCGCACCTACATCGGCTCTATGCCCGGCAAGGTCGTGCAAAACATGGCCAAAACAGCGGTCAACAATCCGCTGTTCCTGCTCGATGAGATCGACAAGATGGCCATGGACTTCCGCGGTGACCCGTCATCGGCTCTGCTCGAAGTGCTGGACCCCGAGCAGAACACCACCTTCAACGACCATTACCTTGAGGTCGACTTCGATCTGTCGCAGGTCATGTTTATCTGCACGGCCAACAGCCTGAACATCCCGGCTGCCTTGCTCGATCGCATGGAAGTCATCCGTCTGCCCGGTTACACCGAAGACGAGAAGCTCAACATCGCCAAGCGCTATCTGCTGCCCAAGCAGATCAAAGCCAACGGCCTTAAAGACGGCGAACTCAAGCTGGCCGATGCGGCCTTGCTCGACATCATCCGCTATTACACGCGTGAAGCCGGTGTGCGTAATCTCGAGCGCGAGATCGCGCGCATCTGCCGCAAGGCGGTCAAGCGACTGTTGCTCGACAAGAAGTCCAAGGCTGCTGTGCAGGTCAGTTCACGCAACCTCGATGACTTCCTGGGCGTACGCCGTTTCCGCTATGGCAAGGCCGAAGAATCCAATCGCATCGGTCATGTCACTGGCTTGGCATGGACCGAGGTCGGTGGCGAGTTGCTATCTATCGAAGCTGCGGTGTTGCCGGGTAAAGGCAAGCCGGTGTTCACCGGTCAGCTGGGCGATGTCATGAAAGAGTCCATACAGGCGGCCATGACTGTGGTGCGCAGCCGCAGCGATGTGCTGGGTCTCGATAAAGACTTTCATGCCAACAACGATTTCCATATCCACTTGCCCGAAGGCGCAACGCCCAAAGATGGTCCGTCCGCAGGCATCGGCATCTGCACGGCACTGGTGTCAGCGCTGACGCGCATACCGGTGCGTGCCGATGTGGCCATGACCGGTGAAATCACGCTGCGCGGTGAAGTGCTGCCCATCGGTGGACTCAAAGAAAAGCTGCTGGCTGCGCATCGCGGCGGTATCACGCAGGTGCTGATCCCTATCGACAACGAAAAAGATCTGGCCGAGATTCCCGACAACATCAAGGGCAAGCTCGACATCCGTCCGGTCAAGTGGATAGACGAAGTCCTGGAGCTGGCCTTGACCCATCAGCCCACGCCCAATGCGGTCGCGGGCGTGGTGCCGCCAGTGGCGGTGGCGGTCAAACCTGCGGCGCGTGCACGACGTGCATCAAAGCAGGTGCAGCCGCACTAAAGTTCATCTAGACTACGCGACCTCGCGGGGCCATGGCCTTGCGAGGGTTGGTGGTCAGGCTGTGTTCGGGTGCTTAGCTCAGCTGGTAGAGCGTCGCCTTTACACGGCGAATGTCGGGGGTTCGATCCCCTCAGCACCCACCAGTCTAGTGTTTGTCGACGGAGCGGTAGTTCAGTTGGTTAGAATACCGGC
>CAIVTJ010000344.1 GCA_903908825.1 uncultured Pseudomonadota bacterium
ACCATCTGGCTGACGGTTTGCGCCGCCAGCTCTAAGCCATGCTCCGGGCAACGCGGTATACCGACGCGGGCGTACAGCAGCCGCAGATAGTCGTGGATCTCGGTGACCGTACCGACTGTGGAGCGCGGGTTATGCGAGGTCGCCTTTTGCTCGATAGCAATGGCCGGGGACAGGCCCTCGATGCTGTCGACGTCGGGCTTGTCCATCATCTGCAGGAACTGCCGCGCATAGGACGACAGCGATTCGACGTAGCGTCGCTGCCCTTCGGCATACAGCGTATCGAACGCCAGCGAAGACTTGCCCGAACCTGACAAGCCGGTGATGACAATCAGCCGGTTGCGCGGCAGGTCGACGTCGATGTTGCGCAGGTTGTGGGTGCGGGCCCCGCGGATTCGCAAACTTTGCATAGCTTAAGGGTGCGGCCAAAACGACTATCATAGCGCCGCCGGCCCCGACGACAGCTGTTTTGCCCCATCTACACCCGTTTCATCTGTGTCCTTGGGTGACAGGCCGTCTAGAATAGCCCCACGCAACATCGACGCAGGGGCACACCATGGCACGCGGCATCAACAAGGTCATACTCATCGGCAATCTCGGTCAGGATCCGGAGACGCGCGCCATGCCGCAGGGCGGCGCGGTCGCCAACCTGCGCATTGCCACCACCGACAGCTGGCGCGACAAGCAGACCGGCGAAAACAAAGAATCCACCGAGTGGCACACCGTCGTGGTGTTCGGCCGCACGGCCGAAGTGGCCGCGCAGTACCTGCGCAAGGGTTCGCAGGTCTACATCGAGGGCCGGCTGCGCACCCGCAAGTGGCAGGACAAGGCCACCGGCGCCGACCGTTATTCGACCGAGATCGTCGCCAACGAAATGCAGATGCTGAGCGGCCCCAAGGGTGCCGGCAACGAATCGCGGGACTCGCGGGATAACGGCGCTGGCGGCGAGCCCTCGTGGGGCGGTGAGAGCCGTGGCGGCGGCGGTGGTGGTGGCGGCAGTACTGCTCCCGCATCCGCACCCGGTCACCCCTTTGACGACGACGACATCCCGTTCTGAGGGAGGTGTCACCCCGTAGGCGCTGTTTGCGGGGGTAAATACCTATAGCGGCCGAAAACCGGTACCCTTGAGGTTCTTTTGCCTGACCCCCTATGCCCGGCCGCTACTTCATCAAAACTTTCGGCTGCCAGATGAACGAGTACGATTCCGCCCGTATGGGGGACGTGCTGGCCTCTTGGCAGGGTCTTGAGCCTGTCACCGACGAGCAGCAGGCCGACGTCCTGCTCATGAACACCTGTTCAGTGCGCGACAAGGCCGAAGACAAGGTGTATTCCCTGCTGGGCAACTGGCGTCTGCTGAAGCTGCAGCGCCCCGAGCTCATCATCGGGGTCGGTGGCTGTGTGGCCAGCCAGGAAGGCGACGCCATCCTCAAGCGGGCCCCCTATGTCGACCTGGTGTTCGGCCCGCAGACCTTGCATCGCCTGCCCGAGCTCATCGCCGCGCGCCGCGCCAGTGGCCGCTCGCAGGTCGATGTCAGTTTTCCCGAGATCGAGAAGTTCGATCACCTGCCGCCGCCACGCGCCGAGGGTGCCACGGCCTTCGTGTCGATCATGGAAGGCTGCAGCAAGTTCTGCAGCTATTGCGTCGTGCCCTATACGCGTGGCGAAGAGATCAGCCGCCCGCTGCAGCCGGTACTGCAAGAGGTGCGCGCGCTGGTTGAGCAGGGCATCGGTGAGATCACGCTGCTGGGTCAGAACGTCAACGCCTATGCCGGCGCAACTGCCGACGGCAGCGTGTGTGACCTGGCCAGCCTCATCCGCCTGATCGCGGCGATGCCGTGCATGCGGCGCATCCGCTTTACCACTTCGCATCCGCTGCATTTTGGTGATGAGCTCATCAACGCCTATGCGACTGTGCCGCAATTGGCCAATCACCTGCACCTGCCGGTGCAGAGTGGTTCAGATCGTGTGCTAAGCCTGATGCGCCGCGGTTACACGGCCCTGGAGTTTCGCGACAAGCTGCGCCGCCTGCGCGCCGTGCGGCCGGGCATCAGCATTTCGACCGACCTCATCGTGGGCTTTCCCGGCGAGACCGAGCGCGATTTCGCGCAGACGCTGGCGCTGGTCAAAGACGCTTATTTCGATCAGAGCTTCAGCTTCATCTACAGCCGTCGTCCCGGCACGCCTGCGGCTACGCTCACCGATGAGGTCAGTGATGAGGTCAAGCACGAGCGGCTGATGCGCGTGCAAGAGCTGCTCAATGCGCAGGCCGCGCAGATCAATCGCGACATGGTCGGCACGCGCCAGACCGTGTTGGTGGAGCGCCCCTCCAAGCGCGACAGCAACGAGTGGGCGGGCCGTACCGAAAACAATCGCTGGGTCAATTTTCAGGGGCCGCCTTCGCTGCTCAATCACTTTGTCGAGGTAGATGTGACCGAGGCCATGGCCAATTCTTTGCGCGGCCGTTGGCTGGGCTCGCTTGCCCCGGCGGCACTATGAAACCGCGTGCAGAAACGGCGGCTGCGGTAGGCCCGCCCGGAGAGTTCGAACTGCTGCCCGAGGATAACCAGCACCTGGCGGCCTTGTGCGGTCCTTTAGATCAGAACATCAAGCTGATCGAACAGCGTCTGGGTGTCGAGGTACGTCGCCGGGGTAATCACTTCAAGGTCACCGGGCAGCGTGCCAATGGCGCTGAACGTGTGCTGCGTGATCTGTTCGAGTTGGTCCGTGCGGACGGCACACTCGACTTGCCCGATGTGCATCTGGCCCTGCGTGAGCACGAGACGCCCTCCGACTTGCCGACTCAGCGTGCGGCCTCGGGTCCGCATGCACCCGACAGTGAAGGCGTGGCGCGAGTGCCGCGTGGACTGATCCGCGCACGCGGCCCCAACCAGAAGCGCTACATCGCGCAGATCCATGCGCATGACTTGACCTTCGGCATCGGCCCTGCCGGTACCGGCAAGACCTATCTGGCCGTGGCCTGCGCCGTCGAAGCGCTGCAGACCGAGCGCGTGCGGCGCATCGTGCTGGTGCGGCCGGCAGTCGAAGCCGGCGAACGTCTGGGCTTTCTGCCGGGCGATCTCACGCAGAAGGTCGACCCTTATCTGCGGCCGATGTATGACGCGCTGTACGAGATGCTGGGTTTCGAGCGGGTCGCGCGACTGATCGAGCGCAATGTCATCGAGGTGGCGCCGCTGGCTTTTATGCGCGGCCGCTCGTTGAACGAATCATTCATCATCCTCGATGAAGCGCAGAACACCACGCCAGAACAGATGAAAATGTTCCTCACGCGTATGGGTTTCGGTTCACATGTGGTGGTCACCGGTGATCTGACGCAGACCGATCTGCCCAGCGGCCGGCCTTCGGGACTTATGCATGTGGTCGACTTTTTGCGCGGCATCGAAGGCGTGGCCTTCACGTTTTTCGAGTCCGGTGATGTGGTGCGTCATCCGCTGGTGCAGCGCATCGTGCAGGCTTACGAAAAACATATGGCCGGTGCGCAGCAGTGAGCACCATGGCCGGTCCCTTGCAGGTCGATCTGGTGCGCCGCACGCCGGCACGCGCCCCCAGTGCGCAGTCTTTGGCCTTGTGGGCCGCCGCAGCGCTGGGTGCCCGCGCAGCTGGCCACGAGATCGCTGTGCAGCTGGTGTCACCGGCAGTCAGCCGTAGGCTCAACCGTCAGTTCCGTGGCGAGGACAAGGCCACCAATGTGCTGAGCTTCCCGGCCGTGCCTATGCCCGGCGTCAGGCCCAAGCCCTTAGGCGATCTGGTGATCTGCCCGCCGGTGTTGCTGCGCGAAGCGGTGCAACAAGGCAAAAGTCAGCGCGCGCACTGGGCGCATCTGGTGGTACATGGCACTTTGCATCTGGTGGGCTTCGACCATGAGATCGAAGCCGATGCACTGCGTATGGAACGCCGCGAGGTGCGGGTGTTGCGCGGCCTCGGGTTTTCCGATCCCTATCGCATCGTGACGCCGGTGACGCGTCGCAGGAGTCGCGCATGAGTACGGTAAGCAAGTCCGGATCCGGGGGCTGGCGGCGCCGCTTGCGTACGTTGACCGGGCCGCGTGATCGCGATCAGTTGCTCGACAGCCTGCGTGAAGCCCAGCAACACGGTCTGCTCGATGCTGACGCCTACACCATGCTCGAAGGGGTGTTGCAGGTGGCCGATCTGCAAGCCCGCGACATCATGGTGCCGCGCGATCAGATGGTCTGCGTGCGCCGCGATGATCCGCCGCCGCGTGTGTTGTCCGCCGTTATCGACTCCGGTCACTCGCGCTATCCGGTGTTGCAGGATGATGGCGAACAGATCGGCGGCATTTTGCTCGCCAAAGATCTGCTGCGTTTGTTTGCGCTGGCGCCGGGCCAGCCCTTTGACATTGCGCCGTGCATACGCGCCGCCGTGTTCGTGCCCGAGACCAAACGGGTCAACATGCTGCTGAAAGAGTTCCGCCTCAACCGCTTTCACATGGCCATCGTGGTCGATGAATACGGCGGCATCGCCGGCCTGGTCACCATCGAAGATGTCATCGAAGAGATCATCGGTGAGATCGATGATGAATACGATGTCGCGGACGAGGCCAACATCCGCAGCGAAGGTGAGCGGCAGTATTTTGTGCGCGGCGCCACACCCATCGATGAGTTCAACGAGTTCTTTGCCTGCACGCTGCCCGAAGACGAGTTCGACACCGTGGCAGGTTTAGTCAGTCACCAGTTCGGACGCATGCCGCGCCGTGGTGAGTCCGTGACCCTCGAGGGCATCGAGTTCCGTGTTGTGCGCGCCGATCGCCGTCGTATCGAAACCCTGCGCGTCGTGCCACCCGAGCCTGCAGTCGATGACGCCGATGCCGCCGGTTCCGGCGTTGACAGTGGTTGAGGGTTCGCGTCGCCTGCTGCCCTATGGCTTGGCGGCGGCCTCCGGACTGGCACTGACCTGCGCATTTGCGCCGCTGGCTCTCTGGCCACTGGCCGTGTTGTCGCCGGCTTTATTGATGTGGTTGTGGACCCGGGCACCGACGCCGCGCGCGGCAGCCTGGCTGGGCTTCTGCCATGGCGTTGCCACCTTTGCCGCCGGCACCTGGTGGTTGTACATCAGCCTGCATGGCTTTGGCGGTGCGCCCATCGCCTTGGCGCTGCTGCTGCTGGCCGCGCTGGTGTTGCTGATGGCCGCTTATTACGCAGCGCTGGGCTATGCGCTGCATCGTTACTTTCCGGTACGTGCAGCGTGGGGAACGCTGCTGGCGATGCCTTGCGCCTGGCTGCTCACCGAGTGGTTGCGCGGCTGGTTCCTGTCCGGCTTCCCCTGGTTGTCGCTGGGTTATTCACAAACCGATACGCCACTGGCCGGACTGGCACCGGTAGGTGGTGTGTATCTGGTCAGCGCAGCCGTGCTGCTGTCAGCAGGCGGTCTGGTGACCACGCTGCGCAATCGGGGCGCGACGCGTGGTCTGGGCCTGCTGGCGCTGCTGTTGCCCTGGGCCGCCGGGGCAGTGCTCGACAGACAGGACTGGACTACCGCAGCCGCAGACGCCACCACTGTGGCCATTGTGCAAGGCGCCGTGCCGCAAGATCTCAAATGGCAGGATGATCATCACGACGCCACGCTGGCTTTGTATCAGCGGTTAAACGCGCAGGCGCTGGGCGCTGACATCGTCGTCTGGCCCGAAGCAGCCTTGCCCGATCTGGCTAACAACCTTAACGACTACCTAGCTAACCTGGCGCGCGCGGCCGCTGCGGCGCATTCGAGTGTGCTGCTGGGTGTGGTGCGGGTGGCGGATGATGGCCAGACCTATTACAACTCGTTGCTGTCTTTGTCTGGCAGCTTCGCGCTTTATGACAAACAGCATCTTGTGCCCTTCGGTGAATATTTCCCGGTGCCCGCGTTTGTCCGCAGTTGGCTGCGTCTGCTGAGCCTGCCTTATTCAGACTTCACGCCGGGCGCGCCACGCCAAGCGCCGCTGCCTGCGGGCCGGTTAATGGCTGCCGCCAGCATCTGCTACGAGGATGCTTTTGCGCAGGCTCTGCGCTCGTCGGTACGTACGTCTGACCTGCTGGTCAATGTGACTAATGACGCTTGGTTCGGTAAGGCGGGTGCCCGCTACCAGCATTTGCAGATCGCCCGCTTACGCTCGATAGAGGCCAGGCGCTTTCAACTGCGCGCAGCCAACGACGGCATTTCAGCCATCATCGATCCGCGTGGCCGGGTGTTGGCCACAGCACCGAATTTCGAGCCGGCCGTGCTGCGCGGTCAGATCACGGCGCGTCGCGGCGACACGCCTTATCTGGTCTGGGGTGATGCGCCGGTGCTGATCGTCGCGGCGCTGGGTGTGGCGCTTGCGCTCTTGAAACGGCGCCACCGGGCACCGATGTAGTCTCTTCGTTGTGCTTGGAACCTTCCGCTGTCCGGGCCTGTCTATCCAAAGCCTGTTTTCCAACGTTCGAGGGTCTTCGTTTATGTCACAGGAACGTCATGGTCTGCGTTTAGTCGCGGTGTTGTTGTTGGGTGCCACCGTCTCGGCCTGTTCCGGGCCTGCCGCCACAGCGGCACCGGCAGCACAAGGTTCCGCAGCCACGTCCGGCGCACCGGCTGAAAGTGCCCAACTGGTCCGCGGCCTGCCCGACTTCACCGCGCTGGTCGAGCGTTTCGGCCCAGCCGTAGTCAATGTGCAGGTCACCGAAAAGCGGCCTGAGCAACAGGTCCAGCAGCGCGGTCCGCAGGGTGCGCAGCCGCAAGATCCGTTCTCCGAATTCTTCCGCCGCTTCGGTATGCCCAACCCCAATGGTGGCGGTAATGGCGGCCCGCGTGGTAACGCGCCGCCGGCGCGTGGTGAAGGCTCGGGCTTTATCGTCAGCAGCGACGGTTACATCATGACCAACGCGCATGTGGTGCGTGGCGCCTCAGATGTGGTCGTGCGCACCGTTGACCGGCGCGAATACCCGGCCAAGGTCATCGGTCAGGACGCGCGCACCGATGTGGCGGTTATCAAGATCGATGCCAAAGATCTGCCTACCGTCAAAATCGGTGATCCGTCGCGGCTCAAGCCCGGTCAATGGGTTATCGCTATCGGTTCGCCCTTTGGTTTCGAGAACAGCGTGACCTCGGGCATCATCAGCGCGACGTCGCGTACGCTGCCCGACGATCGATACGTGCCGTTTATTCAGACCGACGTGGCGGTCAATCCCGGCAATTCCGGTGGTCCGCTGTTCAACATGGACGGTGAAGTCATCGGCATCAACTCGCAGATTTACAGCCAGACCGGCGGCTACATGGGTTTGTCGTTTGCGATTCCCATCGATGTCGCCAATAACGTGCGCGAGCAACTCGTCAAGAGCGGCAAGGTCAGTCGCGGTCGCATCGGCGTCAGCATCCAGGAGGTCAATTCGCAGCTGGCGGACAGCTTCGGCTTGGACCGTCCGCGGGGTGCACTCATCGGTTCAGTCGAGACCGGCGGCCCTGCAGACAAAGGCGGGATCAAGGCCGGTGACATCATCGTGCGCGTCGATGGCCGTCTGATCGAGCGTGATGCTGAAGTGCCCTCCATGATCTCCTCGATCAAGCCGGGTAACGAGACGCAGATCGAAGTCTGGCGTGATCGCAGCATCAAGAAGCTCACCGTCAAGGTCACCGAGCTCAAGGAAGAAGACGGCAACCCGGTGCGTGCTGCGGCCGAGCCCGAGCGCCAGGGCCCGCTGGGTCTATCGGTGCGGCCCATCCAGAAAGAAGAGCGCAACGAGGTCAAGACCGACGGTTCACTGGTGGTCGAAGATGTGACCGGTCCGGCCGCTCTGGCTGGCGTGCAACCCGGTGACATCATCCTGGCGGTGGCCGGCACACCCGTGCGCACCGTGGCGGATCTGCAGGCAGCCGTCAAAAAGGCCGGCAAGGTTGTGCCTTTGCTGATTCAGCGTGGCGAAGCACAGATCTTTGTGCCGGTGCGCGGCAACTGACGCCGTTAGCCTGAACCGCAGCGCGTCGCACACGCGGCGCGCTGCGCTGCTGCGCGCTGCAAGGGTGGGGTGGCCTCGTGTATCCTGCCCGCATGCAAGAACGTTACGAACACGCTGCGGTAGAGCGCAGCGCACAAGCCGATTGGCAGGCCCAAGGCGCTCACGTCGCCGACGAGAACGCGCCCGGCGAAAAGTTTTATTGCTTGTCCATGTTCCCGTACCCGTCGGGACGTTTGCACATGGGCCATGTGCGCAACTACACCATCGGCGATGTGCTGTCGCGCTTCATGCGCATGCAAGGCCGCAATGTGCTGCAACCCATGGGCTGGGATGCCTTCGGTCTGCCGGCCGAAAACGCCGCCATGGCCAATGGTGTGCCGCCGGCCCAATGGACTCGCGACAACATCGCCTATATGCGTCGGCAGTTGCAGTCGTTGGGTTTGTCCATCGACTGGTCGCGCGAACTGGCCACTTGTGATGCCGATTACTACCGCTGGAACCAATGGCTGTTCCTGCGCATGCTGGAACAGGGCATCGCTTATCGCCGCACCGGCGTGGTCAATTGGGACCCGGTCGATCAGACCGTGCTCGCTAATGAACAGGTCATAGACGGGCGCGGCTGGCGCACCGGCGCGCTGGTCGAAAAGCGCGAGATCCCCATGTACTACCTGCGCATCACGGCGTTTGCCGATGAGTTGCGCGATGCGCTGGACCATCTGCCGGGTTGGCCCGAGCGCGTGCGCGCCATGCAGGCCAACTGGATAGGTCGCAGCAGCGGCGTTGATATCGATTTTCCGTTTGCCCCGGACACTGAAGTCCTGTTGGGTAAGAGCGGTGCATTGCGGGTGTTCACTACACGCGCTGACACGTTGTTCGGCGTCACCTATGTCGCCGTGGCGGCCGAGCATCCGGTGGCGCTGGCCGCCGCTCAAGGCAACGCTGCGTTGACGGCGTTCATCGATGAATGCCGTCGCGGCAGCACCATGGAAGCCGACATGGCCACGCAGGAAAAGCGCGGCCTGGCCACCGGCGTGCATGTGCGTCATCCGCTCAGCGGTGAGTTGCTGCCGGTCTACGTGGCTAACTATGTGCTCATGGCCTATGGCGAAGGCGCAGTCATGGCCGTGCCGGCGCATGACGAGCGCGACTTCGCGTTTGCGTTGCAATACGGGCTGCCAGTTAAAACGGTCATCGCTTCGACCAGCGGTGCCTACCAACAGGTCAGCGCACCGTGGATCGATGCCTATGCCGATTACGGCACCACAATAGATTCCGGCGAATTCACCGGGCTGACTTCCGAGGCAGCGGTCGACGCCATTGCGGCAGCGCTGACTCAAGCTGGTCTGGGTGCCAAACGCGTGCAGTTCCGTTTGCGTGACTGGGGCGTTTCGCGTCAGCGCTATTGGGGTTGCCCCATACCCATCATTCACTGCGACAGTTGCGGTGATGTGCCGGTGCCTGACGCCGATCTGCCGGTGCGCCTGCCCGAAGACCTCGTGCCCGATGGCAGTGGTAATCCGCTGGCCAAGTCAGCGGCTTTTCTGGCCTGCAAGTGCCCGCGCTGCGGTGCTGATGCACGCCGTGAAACCGACACCATGGACACCTTCGTCGATTCGTCCTGGTACTTCCTGCGCTTTACCTGCGCCGATCAGCAGCAGTCTATGGTCGATGCGCGCGCTGATTACTGGCTGCCGGTAGACCATTACATCGGCGGCATCGAGCACGCGATTCTGCATCTGTTGTACGCGCGCTTCTGGACGCGAGTCATGCATCGCTTGGGGCTGGTCAAAGTGGCCGAGCCGTTCTCCAACCTGCTGACGCAGGGCATGGTGCTTAACCACATTTTCCATCGCACGCCAGCTTCGGGCCGTCGTCAGTACTTCAACCCCTTGGATGTCGATCTGGTCATCGATCCGGTCACCAAGCAGGGCCGCGCGACTTTGCGGGCCGATGGCGAAGAGGTCACCTGGGAAGGCTTGGGCACTATGTCCAAATCGCGCAGTAACGGCGTTGACCCCAACACCATCACCGAGCAATACGGTGCGGACACCGCACGTCTGTTCATGATGTTCACGGCACCGCCGGAGCAGTCGCTGGAATGGTCTGACGATGGCGTGCAGGGCGCCAATCGCTTTCTGCGGCGCGTCTGGAAGGCGGTCTATGACCATGTCAACGCCGGCGCTGCACCGGCCTTGGATGTCATTGCATTAAGCAGCACCGATCGCGATCTGCGCCGCATCGCGCATCAGACGCTGGCCAAGGTCAAAGACGATATCGGCCGCCGCCGCGTGTTCAACACCGCCATCGCCGCGGTCATGGAGCTGCTCAACGCCATCGGCCGCCATGCGGGTCAGGAGCCGGCAGCACGCGCCACACGGCAAGAGGCTTTAGAGCTCGCGGTGCTGTGTCTGTCGCCCATCGTGCCGCATATCTGCCATGCCTTGTGGCAGGAACTGGGGCACAGCGAGCCGCTGTATCGGCAGCGTTGGCGCGAGGCCGATGCCGCAGCACTGGAACAAGACCTGATCGAAGTCGTGGTGCAGGTCAACGGCAAATTACGCGGCCGCATCACGGCCGCTCCTGGCGCCAGCGATGAGTCGCTGCGCGAGGCTGCTTTGGCCGATGTCGCAGTGCAGCGCTTTTTAGAAGGCCAGACGCCGCGCAAAGTCATTGTGGTGCGCGGCAAGCTCGTCAACATCGTGCTGTAGGCCATGTCACGCCGCCTCAGTGTGCTGATGGTCGGGCTGCTGGCGTTGCTGTCAGGCTGTGGCTTTCATTTGCAGGGGCGTCAGGCGCTGCCGCAAGCCCTGCGCGTGGTCTACATCGATGCAGTCGATGCGCAGAGTGAGTTCGCACAGGCTTTGCGCGCCAGCCTGACAGCCTCGGGTGCGCAAGTGGTGGCCGGTGCCAGCGCCAATGTCACTACAGTGCACGTCGGCCGCGATCGCAACTCTGAAAGAGTGTTGTCGGTGTCTGCGCGCAACATCCCCACCGATTATGAATTGAACTATGAGGTGACGCTGGATGTGCGCGGTCAAGGCCGCGAACTGATGGCACCCGAAGAGCTGTCGCTGTCGCACGTCTATAGCTTCGACGAGCGCCAGTTACTGGCCAAAGATCGCGAACGCGAAGAGCTGCTGCGTGCCTTGGCCCGCGAGTTGGCCGGCGTCGCCCTGCGACGACTGTCCTCGCTGCAATAGCGCACGACCTTATGCTGATCCTGGCTGCACTCGATAGGCTGGTTGTGGCGCAGCTGTTGGGTCGTTATGGCCTTGAGCTGCGTTTGGTGGCGGTCGATGAAACCATACCCGGCAGCTACTGGGGCGATAGCGAAGCCGGGCTCAAGGGTTCAGTGCTGTTTGCGCGGCTCGATACGCCCTTGCACTCGGTATTGCACGAGTCAGCACATTACATCTGCATGAGTCCTGAGCGCCGCGCCGGCCTGGATCGCGATGCCGGTGGTGATGATCTGGAAGAGTCTGCGGTCTGTTATCTGCAGCTGTTGTTGTCTGTGGCTGTGCCGCAATGCGGCTATGCGCTCGCCTGTCAGGACATGGACGCCTGGGGTTACAGCTTTCGATTGGGCAGCACGGCTGCGTGGTTCGAGCGTGATGCCAGCGATGCCCGCGACTGGCTGCTGCAAGCCGGTGTGATTACGGACGCGGGCGCGTTGACCGGCCAGCTGCGGGTTTGATGCGCTGCCCGCGGGCAAAGGCATCGGTCGCTGCGCGTAGCGCGCGAGCCGTGCCCGGTTCGAACGCCGAATGTCCGGCGTCGGGCACCACCAGCAACTGCGCTTCGGGCCAGGCCCGATGCAAGGCCCAAGCGCTGCGCATGGGGCAGACCACGTCATAGCGGCCCTGCACGATGGCACAGGGGATATTGCGTATCAGCGGCACATCACGCAGCAGCTGGTCATCGCACTCCAGGAAGCCGTTGTTCACGAAGTAGTGGCACTCGATGCGCGCAAAAGCCGCGGCATGGTCGGCGTCATCAAAGCTGGCGACATAGCCGGGGTTGGTGCGCAGAAAGCTGGTGGCGCCTTCCCATACCGACCAGGCGCGTGCGGCGGCAATGCGCTCGCTGGCCACGGTGCTGGTCAGACGCCGGTAATAGGCGCGCATCAGGTCATAGCGTTCGTCGACGGGGATGGGCGCGATGTAATGTTCCCACAGGTCGGGGAACAGCGCTGCCGCACCGCAGTCGTCCTGATAAAACCATTCGAGCTCGGAACGGCGCAGCAAAAAGATGCCGCGCAGCACCAGTTCGGTGACGCGTGCCGGATGCTTTTGCGCGTAAGCCAGTGCCAGCGTCGAACCCCAGGAGCCGCCGAACACCTGCCAGCGCTCGATACCCAGGTGTTCACGCAGGGCCTCGATGTCGCTCACCAGATGCCAGGTGGTGTTGTCTTCCAGGCTTGCGTGCGGCGTGCTCTTGCCGCAGCCGCGCTGGTCGAACAGCACGATGCGATAGCGCGCCGGGTCAAAGAAGCGGCGCATGGACGGGTTGCTGCCGCCGCCGGGTCCGCCGTGCAGGAACACCACCGGCTTGCCCTTGGGGTTGCCGCTTTGTTCGTAGTAGAGCTCGTGAACATCCGACACACGCAAGCGACCGGTCTTGTAGGGCCGCAAGGGCGGATACAACACGCTGGTGGGTACGCTCATGGTTGCCGCTGCCTCGGGCCGGTCATGGGGCCCAGTGGTTCGCCGCCGATCAGGTGCAGGTGCAGGTGATAAACCTCTTGGCCGCCATCACGATTGCAGTTGACGACCAGCCGGTAGCCGCCCTCAGCGATGCCTTCGCTGCGCGCCAGCTTGCGCGCCACCACCATCATGCGACCGACCAGCGGCGCGTCTTCGTCAGCGATGTCGTTGGCCGTGGCTATGGGCTTGTGCGGCACGATCAGGATATGCACCGGTGCACGCGGGTGGATGTCGCGAAACGCGATGATCTCTGCATCGCGATAGACGACGTCAGCCGGCAGTTCACCGGCGATGATGCGTTCGAATAGCGTAGCCATAAGCGCAACTATAACGCCAGACGCAGGCCCACCGTCACCGAACGGCCCGGCAGCGGTGCAATCGCTTTGAGCGGCGAGGTCGAGCGACGCGCCAACTGGTCACCCAGATTGCTGCCGTTGAGGAAGGTCAGCAGCGAACCCTGGCCCAGCGTCCAGCGATGACTGACCGTGGCGCCCAGCAGCGTATAGCCGTCGGTGGGTGTCTCGAAAGTGGCGATGTCGTTGTGCGCCAGATAACGCCAAGCCGACAGCGTCGCGGTCCAATTGCCGTAGCTGCCTTGCAGTTCCCCGCCACCATGCAGGGGTGGCAGTTGCGGCAAGTTCGCGCCGTTAGTGAGCTGTCCGCGCACATAGTCCGCCGCCAGGTTCAGGTCCAATCGCGCCGCGCCCGTGCTGATCAAGGGCACGGTCACTTGCGCCTCAAAGCCGGTAAAGCGCGCATCGGCTTGCCGGTAATCAAACACTGGCAAGCCAGCGTTGACCTGTGCTGTCGGCGCCAGATAAATGTAATCGTGGAACTGGTTCAGGTAAGCCGACAGCTCCCAGTGCAGCGCGCCATTGCCGCGCAGCGTCAGGTCATAAGCCAGCGCCGATTCTTTGCCCAGCGTGGCATCGCCGACGATGTACTGCTGCGTGGCATCGTGGGCACCGTTGGCATAGAGCTCGGGTGCCGACGGCGGGCGCTCGGAGTGAGTCAGGTTCACCGCCAGTGACAGCGGTTCGTTGATGCGCCACAGGGCGCCCAGTGAGCCGCTGACCGAGTTGGTCTGATGCTTGGGTAGTGTGGTGCTGGCCGCTGGTGTGATGGTCTGGCTTTCGCCGCGCAAGCCGGCCTCAAAGCTCAGACGTCCCAGCGCGTACTGCTCAAAGGCGAACAGACCCGTGGTCTGCGTGATCGATTGCGGCACAAACGCCGGTGCGGTGCCGCCGGCGCTGAAGTCGATTAAGCGGTACTGCGTGCCGATCGTGCCTTTGAAGTCACCCAGCAAGTGGTCCAGCGCCAGTCGCAGTTCGGTGCCCCGCTGCGTGAACTGCGTGCCGACGGTGCCGTTGCTTTCCAGTTCCGAGTGGTCATAGTTGCTGTGCGTGGCCGCTATGGCTATGCGTTGCAGAGCGCCTTCGCCCAGACCCTGCTCGCCGCGCAGGGCCAGGCGCGTTTGCTTCATGTCGATGCGCGGACCGCCCGCTGCGGAACCAGCGGCTTGCGGGATGCCATAGTTCTCGTTCAGGGCACCGATAGACACACCGGCATAACCGGCTTCGTTGAGCAGTGACGCACCCACTGAGCCGCCGGTGCTGCGGCTGTCCGAGTTGGCGATGCGGCCATTGGGCACGGTGACATCGTCACTGCGCCGCGTGTAGCCATCGGCATGCAAGGTCACATCGTCGCTGGCCAGATCAAGCAAACCCACTGCAGCGCGCAGACGCGAGGCACTGTCGCCGCGCAGGCTGAAGCTGCCGCCGGCGCTTTGACCGGGCAGCGTTGCGGGGATGCGCCGCGTCACCACATTGATGGCACCGCCGACTGCACCGCTGCCATACAGCAAGGTGGCCGGGCCTTTGATGATTTCAATCTGCCGCGCCACAGCATCTTCGGTGCTGACCGCATGGTCTTCAGACAAGGCCGACAGGTCCAAGGCCGACACGCCGTCTTCCAGCACCAGCACACGGTCGCCGGCCAGGCCGCGGATGATGGGCCGGCTGGCGGCCGGGCCGTAATAGCTGGCCGAAATGCCCGGCTGATGCGCCAGCGTCTCGCCCAAGCTGCTGCCGATCTGCTGTTGCAGCGCGTCGCCGGATAGCACCACCACCGGGTGCAGGATGTCATCGGGTGCGCCATGAAACGCGGTTGAGGTGACGATGACTTCAGACAGCTCGGTACCGGCCGCACACGTAGTGCCGCTGAAGGTGGACACAGAGACAGACAGCGCGACGGCCAGCGTCACGCGCGGATAGCTCAAAGACATGGTGATAACCCCAAAAACAAGAACACAGACGGCATCCGGCCGGGGCCTGATGCAACGGCGCGGGTTCAGGCTTGCAGGGGCGGGCCGCGCGCGGGGTGGGCGCGCAGCAGGCGGTAGCCGCTGAGCTGCGGTGTGCCTTGCGGCGTGAGGTTGCAGGTCCAAGTGACAGTTCGCAGCGGCTGCTGGGCCGAGACCGAAGGGCCGGACACGCGCTGCCATTGCAAGCACAGTTCGCAATGGTCCGCCGCAGCCTGACCCATCTGCACGTCAGAGCGGTGCTGGTGCGCGAGGTAAGCCGTGCTGCCCAACAGCAGCACTAGGGCGGTCAACAGCAGCAGACTGCGGCGTAAAACGGTGATCACCCGGGCAGCTTAGCGCAATTTGCAGGCCGCTCCGTGAGCGCTTGGGCGATAATCGCCGGACTGTGAAGATCACTTCCCTCGTGCAACTGCAGCGTGTCCTGGCCAAGCCGCCGCTGGCGGCGGTGTGGCTGATCTGCTGTGACGAGCCGCTGACCAACGATGAAGCAGCTGACGCCCTGCGCGCTGCCGCACGCGCCCAAGGCTATGCCGATCGCGAGGTCTACTTCGTCGAACGCAGCGCGCCTTGGGGCGACATCCTGGGGTCGGTGCAGGCCATGTCGTTGTTCTCGTCGCGCAAGACCGTCGAGATCCGTATGCCCGGCGGCAAGCCCGGTCACGGCGCCAAGTCGCTGCAGGAAACCATCGCAGCGGCTAATGCCGACTCACTGGTCATCATCATTACGGCAGGCTTGGAGAACGCGTCTAAGAAGACCGAATGGGCCAAGGCCGTCGAAGCCGCTGGCGTGTGGGTGGAGATCACGCCGGTGACCACGGCGCAGTTTCCCGATTGGCTGCGTGCGCGGGCACAGCGCATCGGCCTTGCGCTCGATGAAGCGGCGGTCAGCCTGCTGGCTGCCCGTACCGAGGGTAATTTGCTGGCTGCAGACCAGGAGCTGCGCAAACTGCAGATGGCCGGCCTGACGCAGGCTGGCGCGAGCGACATCCTGGCCGGCGTCAGCAGCAGCAGCCGCTTCGACGTGTTTCAGCTGGGCGAGGCCTTGTTGGCCGGTGATGCGCCGCGTGCAATCACCATCCTGACCAGCCTGCAGGCTGAAGGGGCCGAGCCGACGCTGGTGCTCTGGGCTATCCTGCAAGAGATGCGCAATCTGTGGCTCAAGCTGGTCCCCGGGGCCC
>CAIVTJ010000345.1 GCA_903908825.1 uncultured Pseudomonadota bacterium
CACCTCCGAAGAGCCATGACACGCACTGTTATCCACACCCCCAATGCCCCGGCCGCTATCGGCACCTATTCACAGGCCATACGCACCGGCAACACTGTCTATGTATCGGGCCAGATCCCGCTCGATCCGGCCACCGGTCAGTTGATCAGCGATGACATCGACGCCGAGATCCGCCGCGTGTTCGACAACCTCGCCGCCATCGCTGTGGCGGCCGGCGGCACGCTCGATAACGCGGTCAAGGTCAGCGTGTTCCTCACCGACCTTGGGCACTTCGCGCGCGTCAACGAGATCATGGCCACTTATTTTGCGCAGCCTTATCCGGCGCGCGCCGCCATCGGTGTCGCCGCGCTGCCCAAGGGCGCGCGTGTGGAGATGGAGTGCATTCTCAGCCTCTGAGCACAGCCGCGACGCCGGCGCAGCCCATCAGCGACACCGCCGATGCGGCGCTGTTCCTGCTGCCGTCGCGCTACGAGGACCGCACCCGCATCACGCCCATCGGCGCGCTGCTGCCGGGTCAACGCGCGGTCATCGAAGGCGAAGTGCAACTGGCCGAGGTCGTCTACCGCCGGCGGCGTGCGCTGCTGGTGCGCTTGTCGGACGGCAGCGGTTTTCTGAACCTGCGGTTTTTTTATTTTTCCAATGCGCAGGTGCAAGGCTTGGCGCGCGGCACACGCATCCGTTGCTATGGCGAGCCACGGCGCGGACCGCTGGGTTTAGAGATCGTCCATCCCGAATACCGGCGCGCCGGTGCGCAAGCCGAGCCGCTGGAGGCCGCGCTGACGCCGGTCTATCCGCTGACTGAAGGCATGACCCAGGGACGATTGCGCCAGCGCATAGACCGCGCCCTGCGCGCGCTGGATGCCGATGAAGGCCGTGCCCTCGATCTGCTGCCGGCGCACATCGTCACCGCCTTGCAACTGCCCAGCCTGGGCGCGGCGCTGCGCTTCGTGCACCACCCGCCGGTGGGCACCAGCCTCGAACAACTGGCCTGCTACCGGCAACCGGCGCAGCAGCGTCTGGCCTTTGAAGAGCTGCTGGCGCATCAGCTGTCCTTGCAGCAACTCAAGCAACTCATCCAAAGCGATCCGGCCGCACCGCTGGCTGATGCCGCTGGTCTGGAGCGCCGCTTCATCGCCGCGTTGCCGTTTGCACTGACCGGCGCACAGCGCCGCGTGCTGACCGAGATCGACGCCAACCTGGCTGCCGACCGGCCCATGGTGCGGCTGGTGCAAGGCGATGTGGGCTGCGGCAAAACCGTGGTCGCTGCTGCTGCCGCCGCGCGCGCCATCGGCAGCGGCGGACAGGCCGCACTGATGGCCCCGACCGAACTGCTGGCCGAGCAGCACCACCGCGCTTTAGATGCTTGGTTCCGGCCGCTGGGCATCACCGTGGGTCTGCTCACCGGTTCGCTGCCTGCGCGTACCCGGCGCAGCGTGCTGGAGGCCGCCGCCAGCGGTGAACTGCAACTGCTGGTCGGCACGCATGCGTTGTTTCAGGAAGGCGTGCAGCTGGCCTGTCTGCGTCTGGCCATCGTCGATGAACAACACCGCTTTGGTGTGCAACAACGCATGCAGCTCAAAGACAAGGGCGCACACGATGGGCTGGTGCCGCATCAACTGATCATGACCGCCACACCCATCCCGCGCACGCTGGCCATGACCGCCTATGCCGACCTCGATGTGTCGGTCATCGACGAACTGCCGCCCGGCCGCACACCGGTCACCACGGTGGTCATCGCTGAAGAAAAGCGCGCCGGTGTGGTGGCACGCATCCATGCGGCCTGCAACGAAGGCCGTCAGGCCTATTGGGTGTGTCCGCTCATCGATGAGTCCGAAGAGCTGCGCTGTCAGGCCGCCGAAGAGACTGCGCAGACACTGATGACGGCGCTGCCGGGTGTGCGCGTCGACATCGTCCACGGCCGCATGAACTCCCGTGACAAGGCCGCTGCCATGGCCGCCTTCAAGTCCGGTAAGACGCAGTTGCTGGTGGCCACCACGGTCATCGAAGTGGGCGTCGATGTGCCCAATGCCAGCCTGATGGTCATCGAGAACGCCGAGCGCATGGGACTGGCGCAGCTGCATCAACTGCGCGGCCGTGTCGGTCGCGGCGCACAGCAGAGCAGTTGTGTGCTGCTGTATCGCAGTCCGCTGTCACCGATGGCACGCTCACGGCTCAACACCATCCGCGACAGCAGCGATGGCTTCGAGATCGCCCGTCGCGACTTGGAACTGCGCGGCCCCGGCGAGATGCTCGGCACACGCCAGACCGGTCTGGCCGAACTGCGCGTGGCCGATCTGATCCGCGATGCCGACCTGTTGCCGCAGGTGCGCGACACCGCCGAACAGATGCTGCACGAACAATCCCCCTACATCGCCGCCTTGCGGCAACGTTGGATAGGCGGCGCCGAGGAGTACGGACGTGTCGGTTAAAGCCTTGCTGCGCCATGGGCACAACATCGTGCAGATCACCCGCCTCGATAAACCCATCGGCATCTTTCTGCTGCTGTGGCCGCTGCTGTGGGCGTTGTGGATAGCAGCAGGCGGTGTGCCGGCCACGCGCGTGCTGCTGATCTTCATCGCCGGCACGGTGGTGATGCGCTCGGCCGGCTGCGTCATCAACGACTTTGCCGATCGCAAGATCGACCGGCACGTCAAACGCACGCGCAACCGGCCCTTGGCCGCGCGACGCATGTCCCCCTATGCAGCGCTGTGGTTGTTCGCCGCCCTCATCGCCTGCGCGCTGGCACTGGTCTGGCAGCTCGATGCGCTGACCGTGCGCTATGCGTTTGTCGGCGCGGCGCTGACCATCAGCTATCCCTTCATGAAGCGCTTTTTCGCGCTGCCGCAGCTGTACCTGGGTGCGGCCTTCGGCTGGGCCATACCCATGGGCTTTGTCGCGCTGCAGGGCGGCGTGCCGCGCGTGGGCTGGGTGTTGTTCATCGTCGCGGTGTTGTGGGCCGGTGTGTACGACACGGTCTATGCCATGGTCGATCGCGATGACGACGCCAAGCTCAACGTGCACTCGACCGCGCTGCTGTTCGGCGAGCACGACCGGCTCATCGTGGCGGTGTTGCAGGTGATGGTGCTGGTGGGCCTGATGATGACCGGCCGGCTGGCGCAACTGGGTACGCCGTTTTATGTGTCGCTGCTCGGCGGAGCCGCATTGTTCGGCTGGCAGCAGTGGCTGATCCGTCAGCGCGACCGGCGCGGCTGCTTTGCGGCCTTTACCAACAATGGCTGGTTCGGCCTGCTGGTGTTTGCCGGGGTCGTGGCCGATTACGCATTGCGCTAGACCAGCGACCCCGACGGCAGTCCGGCGACTGCCCTCAACCGGTCAAGAAGCGTCCGGGTTCTTGTCGGTGCACACAAACTCTTTCAGCCAATAGTCTGCAGGCATGCGCTTGAAGGTCACGCGCACCGACCACGGCTTGTTATAGCTTGCGGCATCGTTGATGGTGATGAGGTCTTCCAAACGCGCACCGCCATCGATCAGCCGCATGCGCTCATTCAAGGTCATCTGATCCGAATGCGGCAAACCGGCCTTATCGAGCGTGGTCAGGTCGTTAAAACCACCCGAGTCGATGACCAGCGTGTCGCCGTCCCAACGGCCCGCCGAGAAGCCCATGTAGTTGCCATCCAGGTCGTCATTGGCCGGCAGCTTGTCGCCCACATAGACCAGACGCGGCATGTGATGCGCCTCATGCAGGAAGGTCACCTGCTTGGCATCCTGGATCACTTCGATGGGATAAGGCGCGAACATCAAACGCGGCAAACCGTGCGGCAGGCAACGCGTCAGCGTGTCGAAAGCCGGTTTGCCGGCCTTGCGCGCCGCCAGAGCCGCAGCGTATTTGCGCTGTGCTTCGGGCTTCAGCGGCGGCAACTTGCCATCGCTGGTCTTCAGCGTCGAGAAGTCACCCTCGACCAGCCAGATGCCGGCCAAGCTGGGCGTCGCCGCCTGCGCGAAACCGGCGGCAAAAAAACCGGCTGCTGCCAAAACCGCAGCCGCCAGTGTGTGTCGTGTGTTGTGGTTCATCAGCGCTCTCACTTGGCCACCGTCACGCCGTTCTCAGGTGCATTGCGATTGTTCTCTTCGCAGATGTACTCCGAGATGCGCATATCCGGGCGCCACGCATAGTTGATCTTCTTCACCCACGGCCGGGTGAAGTACACCGGGTCGATCATGGTGACTTCGTTCTCAAGGTTCTCGCCGTTCTCAACCTTGCGCAGACGCTCGATGGTGTACAGCTGATCCGAATGGATGATGCCTTCCTCATCGATCCAGGTGCGTGTGTCAGTGCCCTTGGTCTCGATGACCAGCGTGTTGCCATCCCAGTGACCCACCGAATAGCCTAAAAAGCTGGTCGGCACCTTGGCCGGCATCGGTACATCCATGTGGATCTGACGGATGTTGTGCGCCACTTCGTGGACGATGGTGATCTTGCCCGGCGTCTGGAAGATCTGGATCGGATAAGGCGAGTTCATCACGCGCGGTATGCCATGCGGCCAGCAGTGCGTCGACGCATCGGCATAGGGCGAGCCGTCGGTCTCGGCCTTCACGCGCTTGTCGAACTCGACTTTGCCGAAGGGCGTCAGCGGCGGCAGCGTGTTGATGGGTGTACGGAAGCGGCGGTTGTAGTCACGGATGAACCACACGCCCGACAGGTCGCGCTGGTCAGTCATCGATGAATATTGCTCGCGGTACTTGGGCTCCGGCAGTTTAGGTGCCGGGCGATACAGGCCATTGGCCTGTTGCGCCAGTGCCAGCGAGGCTGCCAGACAGGCCGACACACAGGCGGCTGCGATGATAGTGCGTTTCATAGTGTTCCCCCGATATGGGTTTTAGGTTCAGCGCGGTTAAGCGCACTCAGCGCTTGACCGGCAGGCCATAGATCTCGATCCAGTCGATGCGCGATGAGCCCACCGCACCGCCCGTGCCGTGACCGCTGCCCACGGCCAGATCGGTCCAGCCGATCTCATCAACGCGGCTCAAGTCAGGCTTGTCGACCCAGCCGCTATCGTTGATGACTTTGGGGTCGAGCTTGCGCCAGCGGATATCGCTGATCGACACCTCGGTGGCGCGCCAGTCGTTGCTGGCACCTTCGAAATAATCGCTGACCAGCATCGTGCCGTCGGCCAGCTTGAGCACCAGACGCAGCTGATGAAAGCCGGTCTGCTTGGTGCGCCAATGGATCTTGGCCAGGCCGGTCAGGTCGACGTATTGCGTGGTGTCGCGCAGCGCAAAAGCGCAGACCTGCAGGCACGAGCCCAGCCACACATAGCCCGGGTCATCTTTGGGTGAAGCATGGTGGCTCTTGGCGACGCCGTCCTTGCCGGGACCATAGAGGCTGAAGGTGATGTTCTTGCCGTGGATGCTGGCCTGGGTGATGGGCGTTTCATCGGGCTCATCGTTGAAGTCTTCGCGCAGGAACAGCGGTGGCCGGTGGTCCTCGGGCACAAAGCGCGGTGCGGCCGGTGCGCCAGCGGCGGCCGGTGCGGCAGTCTGGGCGGCAGCCGGGGCAGAGCCGTAAGTGCCGGCGACAGCCAGCAGCAGGCCCAACAACATGACCTTTTTCATCACTCAACCCCCAACTTATTTTTATTGAGGGCAGAGCATAGTCCCGCCGCTGTGCAAATGCGACGGGCCGGCGCAGCAGCAGAGCCTACAGAACAGGCCTCAGCGTGCCGGACCTTCCTCAGCCAGACGCGTCGCCAAGGCCGCACGTCCGGCCTTCGCATAAGCCTTACACGCCTCCGGCTGCTTCAAGCTGGCGCCCGGCGTGGCCTCGCGCTGGGCGATGCGTTCAAACAAGTTCGAACCCTCGGGCGTCGGCGTGATCAGCACATCGCAGGGCAGCGTCTCGAGGCGGCTGAAGGCCTGCTCAAAGTCTGTCAGCACGGCCGGGTAGGTCTTGCTGTTGCCAAACAGAAAGCCCGGACCGGCCATCGGCGACAGGCTGTCGGCAAACACCAGCTTCAGGCAGTTAGTGCCCTCACAGGCCTCCCAGGTCCAGCTGGTGCCGCCGGGCGTGTGTCCCGGTGTGGCGATGGCCTGCAGGCGATTAGAGCCCACGCCCAGCAGCTGCTGATCGCTGACGATCCACAGCGTGCCGACCGCCGGAACCTGCGGTCCTTTCATGGCCGCTTGAGGATCATCGGCCCCGGTCTTGCCCGTGCGCAGCACGGCTTCGGACGGGCGACGCACGTAGACGGCGGCACCGCTGAGCCGCTGCAACTCGGCGATGCCGCCGGCATGGTCAAAATGCACGTGCGTGTTGAGGATGGCTTTGACGTCGCCGATCTTGAATCCCAGCGTGGCTATGTTGGCGGCGATCTGCGGCGCCGACTCGGGCAGTCCGCCATCGATCAGCACATGGCCGAAGTCGGACGTGATCAACACCGCCGTCAGGCCCTGTGTACCGACGTAGTAGGTGTTGCCATAAATCTTGAAGGGCGCATGCGGCGTGTTCATCACCGCGCGGCGCGGCGCATCCAGCGGCGCCAGCGGGGCGGGTGCCGCCTGCGCAAGCGGCGCGGCGCAAGCCAGCGCGAGCAGCAGTGCCAGCGATTGAGATCGTGTGTGCTCCATGGTTCTAACCTCCAGTGGGTGTAGGGCCAGCGGCTGACAGGTCCGTCGTGGTCGGCAAGGCTCGCAGCGTGTGATTAAGCGCCAGCGTGGCCAGCAGCAACAGCGCAGCACCGGCGTTGTGAGCCGTGGCCAGCGACAGCGGGAAACCCTGCCACACCATGAAAATGCCGATGCACAGCTGCAATAGCAAGGCCGCCACCACCGCCAGGCCAGCGCGGCCGGCCGCGCGGCTGAAGCGGCAACGCAGCGCCAGCACCGCCGCCAGCAACAGCGCTGTTGTGGCCACGATGGCTCCTAAGCGATGCGTCAGGTGGATGGCGATACGCGCCGGATAATCGAGCACGCCGCCCTCATAGTTGGTGCCCAGCCCCCGCCACAACACAAAGCCTTCGCGAAAGTCGGCTTGCGGCCACCACTGCTGCTGGCAGGTCGGGAAGTCGGGGCAACCGACGGCGGCGTAATTGGTGCTGGTCCAACCGCCCAGCACGATCTGCACGATCAGCGCCAGCAGTCCCAGCACTGCCGCGCGCCGTGCCCAGCCGTAAAGCCTCAGGTCGCGTGGCGCCAGCACCGCGCCGGCCAGCTGCGGTGCACGCCGCAACGACAACCACAGCCACCACAGCAGCGAGACCGTGGTCAGGCCAAAAACCAGATGTGAGGTGACCACCACCGGCTTGACCTTCCAGGTGACCGTCAACGCACCCAGCAGGCCTTGAAACAGTACCAGTGCCAGCAGCACGCGCGGCAACCCGCGCGGCGCGCCGCGTTCTTTGCGCCACCACCAGGCCAGACCCAGCAACACGACGATGAGCAGCCCCAGCGTGCTGGCCGCATAGCGATGGATCATCTCGCGCCAAGCCTTGCCCACTTCCAGCGGCAGCTCGGCCGTGCCGGCGTTAGCCGCCTGCGCACCCGACGGTGTGATGTGACCGAAACAACCGGGCCAGTCCGGGCAGCCCAAACCGGCATAGGTCAGGCGCACATAGGCCCCGAAGACCACCACAGCCAGGCCCAGCACCACACCGGCCAAAGCCAAACGACGCAACCACTGACGGTGTGAAGGGATCATCCGATGCTCGACAGGTTCAAGAGCTTTTTGAGGTCAGTCAGCAGGTTTTTGGGCGTGTCATGGATGCCATATCGCATCACCACATTGCCCAGCGGATCGACGATGAACAAGCCATCGTGCAAACCCGTGGCCGGAAAAGCCGCCAGCAGGGCCGAGGCCGTGCCCGCCTGCGCCTCTGAGGCCAGATCTAAAGTCTGCAAGCCCGGGTGGTTGGCCGCAAGGTAGGTGCTGTCGCAGCACTGCGCGGTGGCCAGCAGCACACGCGTCACGCGCGGGCTGTCCTGATTCAGGGCCAAGCGGGTCTGGCGCGCCAGAATCAGCGCGGTGCGGCAGTCCTCATCACACTGCCCGTCGGCAATGACCACCAGCGCCCACTTGCCGTGCAACAGCGGCACATCGGCCGGCACGGTCTGCAGCGGCAGCAGCAGCTGCCCGTGATTGGTGGTGCCGGTGGGCCGCCATGAAGAGCCGTAGTACATCGCAAAGGCGATGCCCAGCGGCACGAAGAAGATCAGTAGCAGCACGATCAGCTTACGGCGATTGGGTCGGGGTGCATCGGTCATGGTCGTTTCTCGAGGTTCAAGCCCAGCAGCAGACCCCATGCCAACACGGCAAAAGCCCACCACTGCACGGCATACGAATAGTTACGGTCGGGCGACACACCGGGCGGCTGCCATTGCCGCAGATAGCCCTGGCCCGACTCCGCGTCCAGCAACACCACCTGAGCGGCGAGCGGACGCTCCAGCAAGACTGCCAGTTCGGCGAGGGTCGGGAAACTGGTCAGCCGCGGCCAGCTGCCGGTGGACGCAGGCTTGAGGCTACCGGATGCCATACCCGCCTGCGGCAGGTGATCCAGACGCCCGGTGACCTGGGTGAGCGCATCGCCGGCCAGCGTCACGTCGGGCAGGCGGTCGCGATAACCCGCGAACGGCAACCAGCCTCTATCGATCAGCACATGCCCGCCCCCGGTCAACGCCAGCGGAGTCAGCACCTCATAGCCGGGCTTGCCATCATGCGAGATGTTGTCCAGCAGGATCTGATGCCCGCCGTCATAGCGGCCGCTCAGTTGCACCCGTGTGTAGCGCGGCAGATCCGGCGGCAGCGGGCCGTTGAGTTCGCGCGGCGCAAGGGCCTGTTGCAGCGCGAAGTTCTGCCATAACTGGGCGCGCTGCTCACCGCGACCCCACTGCCAGAAGCCCAGCCGCACAAACAGCAGGCTGGCCAGCACCGTCAACAGCAGCCATCCGGGCCGGACCCGCCATTGTCGACGCCACAAAGGGACAGTCAGCGGCATAATGTAGAAATGAACCCCGCAAAACTGATCATTGTCGCCGCCCTGGTTGCGGTCATCGCAAGCCTGGGCTCGGCCCTGTACCACCTGTCATCGACCAGCGGCGACTCGGCCAAGATGCTCAAAGCGCTCAAACTGCGCATAGGCATCTCAGTCGGTCTGTTCGTGCTGCTGTTTGTGGCTTGGCGCTTAGGATTTATTGCGCCGCACGGCTTGGCGCAATAACACCCGCAGGGCGCCCGGCCAGAGCCGCCGGACGCTGCTGCTGAGCAGGCTTTAGATCCAGTAAACGAAGACGAACAGGATCAGCCAGACCACGTCCACGAAGTGCCAGTACCACGCCACGGCCTCAAAGCCGAAGTGGCTGTTGGGCGTGAAGTGGCCCTTGAGGCAGCGCAGCCAGATGATCGTCAGCATGATGGCGCCGATGGTCACGTGCAGGCCGTGGAAGCCGGTCAGCATGAAGAAGGTCGACCCGTAGATGCCGGTCGACAGCTTCAGACCCAGCTCGGTGTAGGCCTCGTGGTACTCAGTGCCCTGCAGGTACACGAACAAAAAGCCCAGCATCCAGGTGGCGGCCAGCGCGACGTTGAGTACGCTGCGCTTGCCTTCACGCAGCGCGTGATGGGCGATGGTGATGGTCACACCCGAAGTCAGCAGGATGGCCGTGTTGACCGCCGGCAGGCTGAAGGCCGAGATGGTCTTAAAGGTGCCGTCGGCGAGGCCACCGACATGCGCCGGGCCGTTGGTCGGCCAGCTGGGGCTGAAGTCCTGCCACAGCAGCAGCTTGTTAAAGACCTTGACGCCTTCGCCGCCGATCCACGGCACAGACAATTCACGCGCATAAAACAGCGCACCGAAGAAGGCCGCGAAGAACATCAGCTCGGAGATGATGAACCACATCATGCCCATGCGGAATGAAGTGTCGACCGAGCCGTCGAGCAGACCGCGCTGGTTCTCACCGATGACGGTGGAGAACCAACCGAAGAACATGAAGAACAGCATCAGCGCGCCGGGCAGGAACGCATAAGCCGGGCCCCAACCGTTGAGGAAGGTGACGGCACCGGCCATCAAGGTGAACAGCGCCATAGAACCCACTATGGGCCAGGGGCTGCTGTGCGGAACGTAATAGGCGCTGGCGTCGTGCGTGTCGGTATTGCTGCTCATAGGTTCACTCTATCTGGCGATGCTTCAACGTTGGGCGCTGGGCGCCTGGGTGTCATAAAAAGTGTAGGCCAGCGTCACGCGGTCGATGTTGGCTGGCATAGCCGGGTCGAGGATGAACCGCACCGGCATCGATTTGCTTTCGCTGACCGTGAAGTGCTGCGGCGTGAAGCAGAAGCACTCGGTCTTGTGGAAAAAGGCTGCGGCCTTGGCCGGCGCCACATCGGGCACGGCTTGGCCATAGGTGTCGCGACCGGTCAGGTTGCGGGCATTAAAGTCGGCCTCGTACAAGCGGCCCGGGTGCACTTGCATGCTGTGGACCACCGGTGCGAACTCCCAGCTACCGACCGTCGGCAGCGTGGTCACGAACTCGACGGTGACCAGTCGCTCGTCATCGGGGTGTTCGGCAATGCGCGCCGCTTGCGTCAGGTTTTTCTTGCTGCCGGCACCGGTGAGCGTACACAGCACGTCATACAAGGGCACCAAGGCAAAGCCGAACGCAAAAGCACCCACCGCCAAGCCGAACAACTTGTAGGTGAGCGTGCGATGCAGCTTTTCGAGTGCCGGGATGCTCATGGCTTCAACGCGGCCGGGTGACCGACCAGATGATGAAACCGATGTAGACGGCAAAGGCAAAGCACCCCAACCAAATGGCCGAGGTGCGGACCTTGCGCCGGCTGTCGGCGGGCGTGGTCATCAATGCGCCGCGCCGCGCTCGATCAGGGCCAACGAGGGCGCTTCAGCCCAGGTGTGATAAGGCGCCGGCGACTCGACTTCCCACTCCAGACCATGGCTGCCTTCCCACACATGCGCCGTAGCCTTCTCGCCACCGCGCACGCAGCTCCAGATCAGGTAGGGGAAGATCAGCTGCGACAGACCGAAGCCGAAGGCACCGATCGACGACACCATGTTCCAGTCAGCGAACTGCACGGCGTAGTCAGGGATGCGGCGCGGCATGCCGGCCAGACCCAGGAAGTGCTGCGGGAAGAACAGCACGTTAACGAACACGGCCGACAACCAGAAGTGCCACTTGGCCAGCGTCATGTTGTACATGTGGCCGCTCCACTTGGGCAGCCAGTAGTACACGCCGCCGATGATGGCAAACAGCGACCCGGGCACCAGCACATAGTGGAAGTGCGCGACCACGAAATAGGTGTCGTGGTACTGGAAGTCTGCAGGCGCGATGGCCAGCATCAGGCCGGAAAAGCCACCCATGGTGAACAGGAACAGGAAGCTGATCGCAAACAACATGGGCGGCTCGAAGGACAGCGAACCCTTCCACATGGTGGCTGACCAGTTGAACACCTTCACGCCCGTGGGCACGGCGATGAGCATGGTGGTCAGCATGAAGAACAGCTGACCGGCCAGCGGCATGCCGACGGTGAACATGTGGTGCGCCCAGACGATGAACGACAGGAAGCCGATCGAAGCCGTGGCGTACACCATCGAGGTGTAACCAAACAGGCGCTTGCCGCAGAAAGTGGCGACCACTTCCGAGAAGATGCCAAAAGCCGGCAGCACCAGAATGTAGACCTCAGGGTGACCCCAGATCCAGATCAGGTTCACGTACATCATGGCGTTGC
>CAIVTJ010000346.1 GCA_903908825.1 uncultured Pseudomonadota bacterium
AAAGAAAAGCCCGAAGGCGTCATCGTGCAGTACGGCGGACAGACGCCGCTCAAGCTGTGCCGCGCGCTCGAAGCCGCGGGTGCACCCATCATCGGCACCAGCCCCGATGCCATCGATATCGCTGAAGACCGCGAGCGCTTTTCGGCGCTGGTCACGCAGTTGGGGCTCAAACAACCGGCTAACGCCACCGCGCGTACCGAAGACCAGGCCCTTGTCTTGGCTCGCCAGGTGGGCTTTCCGTTGATGGTGCGTCCGTCTTATGTGTTGGGTGGACGCGCCATGGAGGTCGTGTTCGCCGAAGAAGACCTGCGCGTCTACATGACCGATGCGGTCAAGGTCTCCAACGACTCACCTGTGCTGCTCGATCGCTTTCTCGATCAGGCCACCGAGGTCGATGTCGATGCGCTGTGCGATGGCACCGATGTGCTGATCGGCGGCATCATGGAACACGTCGAGCAGGCTGGTGTGCACTCGGGTGACTCCGGTTGCTCCTTGCCGCCCTACAGCCTGTCGGCCGAATTGCAGGACGAACTGCGCAAGCAAACGCGGCAGTTGGCATTGGCACTCAAGGTCGTCGGTTTGATGAACATACAGTTCGCCATTCAGAACGGCGTGGTCTATGTGCTTGAGGTCAATCCGCGGGCTTCGCGTACCGCGCCGTTTGTCTCCAAGGCCACGGGCCGTCCCATCGCCAAGCTGGGTGCGCAGATCATGACCGGTCGCACGCTGCGGCAGTTGGGTGCCACGCAAGAGCGCGTACCGGCGTTCTATTCGGTCAAAGAAGCGGTGTTCCCCTTCGTCAAATTCCCCGAGGCCGATCCCATCCTTGGGCCGGAAATGAAGTCCACCGGTGAAGTCATGGGCACAGGTCGCACCTTCGGTGAGGCTTATGCCAAGGCGCAGTCCGGTTCGGGTGTGGTGTTGCCGCGCTCGGGTCTGGCGCTGATCAGCGTGCGTGAACGCGACAAACCCGGTGCTGTGTTGTTGGCCCGCCGGCTGATCGCCCATGGCTTTCAGATTGTGGCCACCGAAGGCACGGCCAAGGTCATCACCGATGCCGGCTTGGCGTGCAGTCGCGCCAACAAGGTGCGTGAGGGCCGTCCGCATATTGTCGACATGATCAAGAACGGCGATATCTCGCTGATCGTCAACACTACCGAAGGCAAGCAGGCCACGCGCGAATCCAACTCGATACGCAAAGAGGCTGTGCACCGGCGCATTACTTACTACACGACTTTGGCGGCTGGCATCGCCAGTTGCGAAGCACTCGATCACGTCGATGACGTGGACGTCAACCGTCTGCAAGACCTACACAACGAGATCAAGCCATGAAGCGCACCCCGATCACCTTGCGTGGCGCCGAGTCTTTGCGGCAGGAACTGCGCAAGCTCAAGGGTGAAGATCGCCCCAACGTCATCAAGGCCATCGCTGAGGCACGCGCTCACGGTGACCTGTCTGAAAACGCTGAATATCACGCTGCGCGTGAACAGCAGGGCTTCATCGAAGGGCGCATTCAAGAGATCGAGTTCAAGCTCGGCAATGCCGAGATCATCGATGTGGCCTCGATGCCGGTGACCGGTAAAGTCATCTTTGGTGCCACGGTCGATATTGAAGACGAAGACACCGGTGCCAAAGTCACTTACCAAGTGGTGGGTGAAGACGAAGCTGACATACGCGCCAATCGCATTTCCTTCGGTTCGCCTATCGCCCGTGCACTCATCGGCAAAGAGCAGGGCGATGTGGTCGAAGTGGCCGCACCCGGCGGCACGCGCAGCTTCGAGATCATTGCGGTCCGTTACGAGTAGACCGCACTGACGCGTGACGCTGCTACAGCGTTACGGTGGTTGTGGCGTCCTCGATTCGCTGGTTCAGCAACCACTGTTCGAACAGCTGCCGCAATTCGGGCACCGCCTCGTGCAAGGCCCATAACAGCAGCGCAGCCGTCCCCAGCCAGATGATGCCGCTCCACATATCGGCCCAGCCATAGCGTTGTCCGCCGTTGGCATAGTGCAGAGCCATCCGATGCCCTGCGCCCAGCGGCAGCGACACCAGAGCCCAGGCCAGCAGCAGGCCCACGACCGGCAGCCATACC
>CAIVTJ010000347.1 GCA_903908825.1 uncultured Pseudomonadota bacterium
ACTCGAATAGAGTTGGTAGCGGGGGTAGGATTTGAACCTACGACCTTCGGGTTATGAGCCCGACGAGCTGCCAGACTGCTCCACCCCGCAACCGAGGTCGCGAAGTGTACACACTTTGCTGCAAATGCGGCAGTCTTGTTGCAACAGATTGCCAAGGACACGTTATGCGCCCTACCCGACTGCCCGCACTCGCCCTAAGCCTTGCGCTGGGCCTCACACTGGGCCTCGCACTGACCTTAAGCGGCTGCGGCTCGCATCCGCCCGCCACACCTGCGGCGAATGCCATAAGCGCGGCACCCGACTACAGCCAACTCGACATCGCGCAGCTGCAGCAGCGCATGGCCGACGGCAGCCTCAGCGCGCATCAACTGACACAGTGGTACCTCGATCGCATCGCTGCGCTGGACAAGTCCGGCCCGCAGCTCAATGCCGTGCTGACGGTCAACCCGGATGCGCTGACCCTTGCCGATGCGTTGGACGCCGAGCGCAAGGCCGGCAAACTGCGCGGCCCGCTGCACGGCATCCCGGTACTGCTCAAAGACAACATCGACACCGGCGACCGGCAGCCCACCACAGCAGGCTCATTGGCGCTGGCCGGCAAACCGGCCCCGCGCGATGCGCACATCACACAGCGTCTGCGTGAGGCCGGCGCAGTCATTCTGGGCAAGACCAACTTAAGCGAATGGGCCAACTACCGCAGCACACGCTCGAGCAGCGGCTGGAGCGGTGCCGGCGGACAGACGCGCAACCCCCACGTGCTCGACCGCTCACCCTGCGGCTCCAGCAGCGGTTCGGGTGCTGCCATCGCAGCCTCCTTGGCTGCCGTGGCGGTGGGCACCGAGACCGATGGCTCGGTTGTCTGCCCGGCCTCCCAGAACGGCATCGTCGGCTTTAAACCCACGTTGGGCCTGGTCAGCCGGACCGGCATCGTGCCGCTGGCCCACAGCCAGGACACGGCGGGCCCCATGGCCCGAAGCGTGGCCGATGCGGCGTTACTGCTGGATGTACTGGCTGGTGATGACTCCGCGGACAGCATCACCACCAGCGCTGCAGCGCATGCTGCGCAGCACAGCGGCTTTGCAGCGGCTCTGCAACACGCCAGTCTCAAGGGTGTGCGTCTGGGTGTCGTGCGCAGCATCGGCGGTCAGGACGATCGCGGTCGCGCCCTCCTCGATGCCGTGGTGGCTACGCTGCGGGCACAAGGCGCTGAGGTCATAGACCCGGTTGCCCTGCCCCATGACGGTGACTACGGCAAAGACGAACTGCGCGTGTTGACGTGGGAGTTCCGCCACGACTTGGACAGCTATCTGGCCGCGCGTGCTCACCCGGGTGCCGGCTCGTTAGCCGATGTCGTCGCGTTCAACCAAAGCCATGCGGACCGTGAGCTGCAGTGGTTCGGCCAGGAGTTCATGGTCGAAGCGCAGGCACTCAAACCCGCGCAGCAAGCCGCCTATCTGGCCTCTCTGGCACGTTCCAAACAGTTGGCGGGCCGCGATGGTATCGATGCCGCACTGCAGCGCCATCACTTGGACGCGTTGGTCTCGCTGACACAGAACCCGGCTTGGGTCATCGATCTGGTGGATGGAGACAATGGCTCGAATGCCTTTGCCAGTTCGACTTCCGCCGCTGTAGCAGGCTATCCGCATGCAACAGTGCCTGCAGGCTTTGTGCACGGCTTGCCCATGGGCGTGTCGTTTATAGGCACCGCCTGGCAGGACGCGAAGATATTGGCCTTGGCTCAGGCCTTCGAACAAGCGCAGCAGGCACGGCGGGCGCCGGCTCTGCTGCCCACAGTCAAGACCGATTAAGGCAGGGTCTTGTGTGCGCCATCGCACAGCGGCTTGTTAGCGCTGTGCTTGCAGTTGCAGAACCAGACCTTGCCGTCTTTCTCAGCCGTATAGGCCTGGGGCACGAACTCGCTGCCCTTGTGTGAACCATCGCAGAAGGGTTGCTTGGTCGACTGACCACAACTGCACCAGTAATAGGTCTTACCGGCTTCGACCTCGGTACCCAAAGGCGCACGGCCGGCAATCACGGGACTGGTCATATAAGTTCCTTATCCTGGGCGAACGACTTTGAGGCAGACATCGAGCAAGGCATCGGGCATCAGGCCCAGTGCCAGCGCAGCGGCGGCATTGACACCCACCACAAACCGCAGCGATAGACGCGGCTCACCGCGCGGGCGATCGCCGGGCGCATCAAAGTACATGAGCCACACCACGCGCAGATAGTAAAAGGCACCGATGACCGACATGAGCACGGCCACACCCGAAAGCCAGATATGGTCGGCGCCGATCAGCGCCTCAATGACGCGCAGCTTGGCCCAGAAGCCCACGAACGGCGGGATGCCGGCCGTGGAGAACATGAACACCGCCATGATGAACGCCAGTGACGGATCACGTGCGGCCAAGCCCTTATAGTCGTCGAGTTCATCGGCCTCATAGCCGTTGCGCGACCCCAGCAGAATGACGCCGAAGGTGCCCAGCACCACCATTACATAGACAATGGTGAAGTACAGCGAAGCCTGATAGCCGGCACTGGTGCCGGTCACAAAGCCCAACAAGATGAAGCCGACGTTGGAGATAGCCGAATACGCCAGCATGCGGCGCAGATTGGTCTGCGCGATGGCGATGATATTGCCGGCCACCAGCGACAACACGGCCAGGATGGCCAGCATCTGCGTCCACGTGCCGGTTGCATCGCCCAAACCTTCGGCCAGCAGCCGATAAGCCACGGCGAACGAAGCGATCTTGGGTGCGCTGGCCACCAGCAGCGTGACCGACGTCGGTGCGCCCTGATAGACATCGGGCACCCACATGTGGAAAGGCACGGCGCCGAACTTAAAGGCGATGGCCACCACCACCATAGCCAAGCCCAGGATCAGGCCCAAGCTCGGTTCACCGCTGAAGGCATGGTTGATCACCTGCAGCGACAGCGAACCCGACAAGCCATAGATCAGCGACATGCCATACAGCAAGGTGCCCGAAGCAATGGCACCGAGCACGAAGTACTTCATGGCGGCCTCGGCCGCGATACCGTTGTCACGGTCGAAGGCGACCAGCGCATACAAAGACAAGGACAGCAGTTCGATGCCGACGTATACGCTCAGCAGGTTACCCGCCGAGGTCAGCACCAGAATGCCCAGCAGCGCCGTCAGCGTGAGCACGTAGTACTCGCCCTGCTGCAGCTTGCGCCGTGCCAGATAGTCGTTCGAATAGAACAACGCCACCGCCACAAACACAAAGCTGGCCAGCTTCAGCAGCATGCCCAGATCGTCAGCGATGTACATGCTGTCAAACAGCACCTGCCGTACGCCGAACTCGTGTGTCGCCAATGTGATGGCCGCGCCGCCCAACAGCAGCAGCAAGGCAAAGGTGGCCGTGCGTTCCGGGCGCTTGAGCGCAAAGAACACATCAAACAGCAACAGCACGCAGATTGCGCCGGTGAGGTAGATCTCAGGCATTGCCGGCAGGATCGCGGCCAGGCTGAATGTCGTGTCGTTCATGTCCTGCAGTCCTGTCAGAGCGTCGGCAACTTGCTGGCGAGCATCTGCTCAACCAGATGGTGGGTGGATCCGCGCATGACGTCGAGCAGCGGCGCCGGCCACAGACCCAACAGCAACACAGCGACCGCGAGGATGCCCAGGATGGCGAACTCCCGACCGTCGAGGTCGGTCAGCTCGGCCACGTGGTGATTGGCAACCGGCCCGAAGATCACGCGCTTGACCAGCCACAGCGTGTAGGCCGCACCCAGAATCAGCGTGGTGGCGGCCAGGAAGGCATACCAGAAGTTGGCGTGATAGCTGGCCAGGATGACCAGGAACTCACCGACAAAGCCCGAGGTGGCCGGCAAGCCTGCGTTGGCCATCGAGAACAACACCATGAAGGCAGCAAACTTGGGCATGGTGTTGACCACGCCACCATAAGCACTGATCTGCCGGCTATGCACGCGGTCATACATGACGCCCACACACAGGAACATGGCACCAGACACCAGACCGTGCGAGATCATCTGCACCATGGCGCCATCCAGACCCATGGCCGCACCGCGCGTACCACCAGTGGCCGAGACGATGTCATAGGCTAAGAAGGCACCCAGCGTCACAAAACCCATGTGCGCGATAGACGAATAAGCAATGAGCTTTTTCATGTCCTGCTGCACCAGCGCGACAAAGCCGATGTAGACCACCGCGATCAGTGACAAAGCAATGATCAGCCAGTCCAGTTCGCGGCTGGCATCGGGCGTGATGGGCAGACTGAAGCGCAGCAGACCATAGCCACCCATCTTGAGCATGATGGCGGCCAGCACCACCGAACCGCCGGTGGGCGCCTCGACGTGCGCATCGGGCAACCAGGTGTGCACCGGCCACATGGGCACCTTGACGGCAAACGCCGCCAGGAAAGCCAGGAAGATCAGACGCTGCTCATCCAAGGTCAGCGGCAGATGTTGCAAGGCCGCAATCGAGTAGTCACCGCTCTTGAGATACATGTAGATCAGCGCGATCAACATGAACACCGAACCTAAGAAGGTGTACAGGAAGAACTTGATGGTCGCGTACACGCGCCGCGGCCCACCCCAGATGCCGATGATCAGGAACATCGGGATCAGCATGGCTTCCCAGAAGAAGTAGAACAGCAACGCATCCATGGCCGAGAACACACCGACCATCAGTCCTTCGAGGATCAGAAACGCGGCCAGATACTGCGCCGTGCGTTCGGTGATGACCTTCCAGCCCGCCACAATGATGAGAATGGTCGTGAAGGTGGTCAGCAGGATCAGCGGCAGCGCGATGCCATCCACACCCAGCGAATAGTCAGCATTGAAGGTCGGAATCCACGGTGTGCGCTCGACGAACTGGAAGGCTGCCGTGCTGCCGTCAAAGCCCATGTAGAGCGGGATGCTGAGCACGAAGGTGACCGTGGCAATGGCCAAGGCCAGCCAGCGCGCCAGGTCACGCTGGCTGTCGCCCAGCAGCATCGTGATAAAGCCACCGACGATGGGCAGCCAGATGAGTATGGAAAGCAGGTGGTGAGTCATGGGCTGATCCTAGTGGGCCTTGAGCAGGAACCAGCCGAGCAGGACTGCAAGTCCGACGACCATCCACAGGGCATACGAATAGAGGTAACCGGTCTGTATACGGCGCGCGATGCCGGCAAACCAGTTGACGGCGGCAGCCGAGCCATTGACCAGCGTGCCATCGATGACCGCCTGATCGCCGGCCTTCCACAACAAGGTGCCCAGACCGCGACTGGCGCGGGCCAACACGTTCTCGTTGAACCAGTCGAAGTAGTACTTGTTGACCAGCAGCGTATGCAGGCCAGTCAGACGCGACTGCACCGCTGCAGCCCATGAGGGATTGCGCAGGAAGAACAGCCAAGCGCAGACCACACCCGACAGTGCCAACCAGAACGGCGCACCCAGCGGACCGTGCAGCGCAAACGCCACCGGTCCTTCGAAGTGATGACCGATCTCAGCGACTACGTCGTTGTGCTCGGCCACTTGTATGGCGCTGCCGAAGTAGTTGCCGAACAACACCGGCTGGATGGTGAAGAAGCCGATCAACAGCGACGGGATGGCCAAAGCCACCAGCGGCGCCTTCATATCCCAACCCACGTCGTGGAAGTGGTCCTGCGCGTGATGGTCCAGGCGCTCCTTCCCGTGGAAAGTCATGAAGATCATGCGGAAGGTGTACAGCGCCGTAATGAACACACCCAGCAGCACACACACATAGGCATAGCCTGCGCCGGCGCGATGCGACTCGGAGACGGCTTCGATGAGCGCATCCTTGCTGTAGAAGCCGGAGAAGAACGGCGTGCCGATGAGCGCCAGAGCACCGATCAGCGAAGTCCAATAGGTGACCGGCATGCGATGCCGCAGTCCACCCATCTTGCGCATGTCCTGCTCGTGGTGCATGGCGATGATGACCGCACCGGCAGCCAGAAACAGCAGTGCCTTAAAGAAGGCATGCGTCATAAGGTGGAAGATGGCGACACTGTAGGCCGACACACCCAAGGCCACCGTCATATAGCCGAGCTGCGACAGCGTGGAATAAGCCACGACGCGCTTGATGTCGTTGCTGACGATACCCAGGAAGCCCATGAACAGCGCCGTGGTCGCACCGATGACCAGCACAGTCGACAAAGCCGTCTCGGACAGCTCGAACAGCGGCGACATGCGCGCCACCATGAAGATGCCAGCCGTGACCATGGTGGCGGCATGGATCAACGCCGAGATGGGCGTCGGGCCTTCCATTGAATCGGGCAGCCACACATGCAACGGCATCTGTGCCGACTTACCCATGGCGCCGATAAACAGGCAAATGCAGATCACGGTGATGGCTGACCAGGTGTGGCCCGGCAGCAGCACCAGAGTCTTGCTGGCGATGGCTGGTGCTGCGGCGAACGCATCGGTGTAGTCGAGCGAGCCGGTGAAATAGACCACACCGGCAATACCCAGCACAAAACCAAAGTCGCCGACGCGGTTGACCAAGAAGGCCTTCATGTTGGCAAAGATGGCCGTCGGCCGCGTGTACCAGAAGCCGATCAACAGGTACGAGACCACGCCCACCGCTTCCCAGCCGAAGAACAGCTGCATGAAGTTGTTGGCCATGACCAGCATCAGCATGGCGAAGGTGAACAGCGAGATGTAACTGAAGAAGCGCTGGTAGCCCGCGTCATCGTGCATATAGCCGATGGTGTAAACGTGCACGCACAGCGACACAAACGTGACCACGACCATCATCAGCACGGTCAACCGGTCGACTAGAAAGCCCACCTGCATGCGGATGCCGTCGGTGACCAGCCAGGTATAGACGGTGTCGTTGTAGACCGGCGCACCCTCGAACATCAGTTGCCGCAGCACCTGCAACGACAGCAGCAGCGCTCCGGCCACGCCGGCAATGGTGACCACAGAAGCCAGCGTACGGCCGATGAGCCGGCCGAACAGTCCGGCGAGGATGGCTGCGCCCAGCGGCAGCAGCGGAATGGCGAGTAGCAGATTCGGGTTCATGGTGTGTGTCATCAACCTTTGAGCGAAGCCATGTCTTCGACGTCAATGCTGCGCCGCTGACGGAACAGCACCACGAGAATGGCCAGACCGATGGCCGATTCGGCGGCGGCCACGGTGAGTATGAAGAACACGAACACCTGACCGTCGATGTTGCCCAGGTAACGCGAGAAAGCGACGAAATTGAAGTTGGCTGACAACAGCAACAGCTCTATGCACATCAGCAGCAGGATGACGTTCTTGCGGTTGATGAAGATGCCTGCCACCGACAGCGCAAACAGCAGTCCCGACAGCACCAGCATGTGTTCGAGAGTGATCATTCGCGACGCTCCGCAGCCATTTTGATGATGCGCACACGATCCCGCGCCTGCGTAGCCACCTGCGCGTTGATGTCCTGCAGCTTGAGGCCCTTGCGCTTACGCATGGTCAGCACGATGGCCGCGACAATGGCGACCAGCAGCAGCACCGCCGCCAGTTCAAACGGATAGACATAGCGGGTGTACAGCACAGCACCCAGATCGGCTGTGTTGCTGTGATCGGCCGCCACCGGAACCGGCACGCGGGTGACATCGACGCCCATACGCCGCACCACCACGACACCGACGATCTCAAAGGCCACCGCCAGCACTGTAAGCCACCCCAACCAGGCATAGCGCGTGAAGCCCTTGCGGACTTCTTCAGCGTTGATGTCGAGCATCATGACCACGAACAGGAACAGCACCATGACCGCGCCGACGTACACCAGCACCAGCACGATGGCCAGGAACTCGGCTTCGATCAGCAGCCACAGACCGGCGCTGGTGAAGAAAGCCAGCACCAGATACAAGGCGGAATGCACCGGGTTGCGCGATGTGATGACGCCGAAGGCGGAGCCCAAGAGCACCGCTGCAAATGCATAAAACAGGAACTGGACTAGCACGAGCTTCCCCTTCCCAGTGGCCTAGCGGTACTGGGCGTCTGCGGCTTTGTCCGCGTTGATCATCGCCTCGTAACGTTCACCCACGGCCAGGAGTTTGTCCTTGGACATGATGTTCTCGCCACGATGCTCCATGTGGTACTCGTGGATGCGCGTTTCCACGATGGCATCGACCGGGCAGGCCTCTTCGCAGAAGCCGCAGTAGATGCACTTGAACAGGTCGATGTCATAGCGCGTGGTGCGGCGAGTGCCGTCAGCGCTGGCATCGGATTCGATGGTGATGGCCAAGGCGGGGCACACGGCCTCGCACAGCTTGCAGGCGATGCAGCGCTCTTCGCCGTTGGGATAACGGCGCAGCGCATGCAGGCCGCGGAAGCGCACCGACTGCGGGGTCTTTTCTTCCGGGTAATTAATGGTGATCTTGGGACGGAACAGCGTCTTCAAGGTCAACGCCATGCCCTCGACCATCTCGGTGAGGAACAGCGTCTTGTACCACTGCGCAAAGAAATTCATGACGCGCTCCACGGACCGACTTTCAGATACACCATCACGCCCTCAACAGCGATCCAGACGATGGTCACCGGGATCAGCACTTTCCAACCCAGACGCATGATCTGGTCATAGCGATAGCGGGGGAAAGTGGCACGCAGCCAGATGAACACACTGAGGAAGAAGAAGGTCTTGGCGACCAGCCAATGCAAGCCATTACCCAGCAGCAGTCCGAGCACCGGCACCTGCAGGATGAAATTGTCGGGCGAGATCCAGCCGTCGAGCGGGCTGAGCCAGCCACCGACGAAGAACACCGAAGTCAGTGCCGCAACCAGAATCATGTTGGCGTATTCGGCGAGGAAGAACAGCGCAAAGGCGATGCCCGAGTACTCGACGTGGAAGCCCGCGACGATCTCGGACTCACCCTCGGCGACGTCAAACGGTGCGCGATTGGTTTCGGCGACGCCCGAGATGAAATAGACCATAAACAGCGGGAACAGCCACGACCAGTTCCAGCCCCACATGAGACCGGATTGCTTCTCGACGATGGTGCCCAGATTCAGGCTGCCGGCGACCATCAACACGCCGACCAGCGCAAAGCCCATGGCGATTTCATAGGCGACGATCTGCGCCGCCGAGCGCATAGCACCCAGAAAAGCATACTTGGAGTTGGAGGCCCAACCGGCCAGGATAACGCCGTACACACCCACCGAGGTCAGCGAGAGTACGTACAGCAAACCGGCATCGACTTCGGCGATGGCAAAGTGCGGCGCGATGGGCATGACCGCCCAAGTGGCAAACGCCGGGATCAGCGTGATAGCCGGTGCAATGCGGAACAGAAAGCCACTGGACTTGGCAGGCACCAGCACTTCTTTGATGAGCAGTTTGACCACGTCGGCAAAGGGCTGACCGGCACCCGGCAGAAAGCCGAAGATGGCGACGCGGTTAGGGCCACGACGCACCTGCATCCAGCCGATGAGCTTGCGCTCCCAGAGCGTCAGAAACGCCACCGACACCACCAGCACCAGGGTCACTGCGACGATGAATACGCCCGAATGGGCGAACGACGGCAGACTGTTCCAAAGGGCGACCACACTGTCCATCAACTGGCCTCCTGCACGGTCTGAGCGACAACGCCAGACTGCCCGTCACGCGTGGCCTGCAATGACGAGGCACGGCGCACGATGGCATCGATGCGATAGAGCGGCACATCGACCACCTGCGCATCGGCAGCCACCACCGGCAGCGCAGACAGCACAGCCGGCGCCACAGCAACCGGACCGGTAGCCGGTACTTCGCCCCGCACCGCTTCGGAAGTGTTTTGATCGAAACCACCAAGGCCCAGCAGATTGCCCAGCACGCGCAGCACCTTCCAGGCCGGACGGGCCTCGCCCACCGGCACGGCCGCGCCGGCAAAGCTCTGCCAGGTGCCGTCGAGACTGACAAACGTGCCGGAAGTCTCTGCAAACGTGCCTATCGGCAGCAACACGTGCGCTACCGACTTGAGTTCATCACTGGCATAGGGCGTCAGCGCCACGACAAAGGTGGATGCGGCCAGCGAGGCTGCAGCAGACGGCGACAGCATATCGACGCCAGGCTCAACACCCAGCAGCACATAGCTTTGCAAGGGCTTGGCCAGCATGGCCGCGGCATTGAGGCCGCTGTCATCACCGGCAGAGCGGCCCGGCAGCACGCCGGCCAGATGCGCACCGGCCGCGTTAGCACCCTCAGCCAGCACGCCCAACGACGCGCCCGTGGCCGCAGCCAGTTGCGCCGCCAGCGACTGCAAGGCGCCATAGGCCGGATGACGGATGGCCAGTGCACCTAACCAGATGGCTTTGCGTTCGGCGCCGCGCAGCGACGCCACCAGATCGAGATGACGCTGCTCGACAACTACGGCGCCTTGCGCACCGGCAGTACCCGCTTGCGCGGCGGCCACCAGCGCGGCCAACTCGGTCAACTGCTGCGCAGGCGTCAGCGCCCAGTTGTTAGCCACCGGGAAGAGGTAATCGTAAGCCACCGGATTGATGAACGAGACTGCAGCGCCACCGCGCACAGCAGCCTTGCGCACCCGGTTGGCGAGCATGGGCAGTTCGTGGCGCAGGTTGGACCCGATAACCAGCAGAGCCTGCAGATCATCGACCGCTGCGACCGGCAAACCCAGCGAAGGCGTGGCCGTTGCAGCTGAAAAATCGGCCTGACGCAAACGGTGATCGATGTTGGCGCAGCCTAAGCCGCGCGCCAGACGCGCGAACAGAGCCTGCTCTTCGAGCGTGGCCGAGGCGCTGGCCAAAAAGCCCAGACTGTCGACGGGAGCAGCCTTGAGCCCGCGTGCGACCACATCCAGCGCAGTCTGCCAGTCGACCGTCTTCCAGCCGTTGGCATCGCGCAGCATGGGTGACTGCAGGCGGTCGTCGCTATAGATGCCCTCATAGCTGAAGCGATCACGGTCACTGATCCAAGTCTCATTGATGGCGTCGTTGCGACGTGCCACCACGCGCATGAGTTTGCCACGCAACACATGACCGAACAGGTTGCTGCCCAGACCATCGTGCGGCGAGACCAGCGGCTGCTGCGTCATCTCCCACGACCGTGCGCGATAACGGAACGGCTTGCTGTTGAGCGCGCCGACCGGGCACAGGTCGATGATGTTGCCGGACAGCTCGTGGTTAACGCTGGCTTCGATATAGGTGCCGATCTCGTTGTGCTCACCGCGACCGGTGGTGCCGAGCTCGGGGATGCCGGCGATGTCCTGACCAAAACGCACACAGCGCGTGCAATGGATGCAGCGCGTCATGTCGGTGGAGACCAGCGGACCTATGTTCTTGTCTTTAACGACGCGCTTGCGCTCGTGATAGCGCGAGATGTCGCGACCATAGCCGATGGCCAGGTCTTGTAACTCGCACTCGCCGCCCTGATCGCAGATCGGGCAGTCGAGCGGGTGATTGATGAGCAGGAACTCCATGACCGAGCGCTGGGCTGCAATAGCCTTGGGCGACTTGGTGTGGATGATCATGCCTTCGGCCACTGGCGTGGCGCAGGCCGGCAGCGGTTTGGGGGCCTTCTCGACCTCGACCAAACACATGCGGCAGTTGGCGGCGACCGGCAGCTTCTCGTGATAGCAGAAGCGCGGCACATAGACATCGTTAGCGTCGGTTACGCGGATGATCATC